>DATHEQ010000100.1:0-62029 GCA_035318505.1 Polyangiaceae bacterium
ACCGGCGGCACGGGAGGAGCAACCGGCGGCACGGGGGGCACGACCGGCGGGACCGCAGGTACCGGCGGTACTGGGGGAGCTACGGGCGGCGCCGCCGGAACCGCGGGTAGCGGCAAAGACAGCGGAACGAGTGGCACGTCCGGCAGCGGGGGCGCGCCACCGGGCGGTGGTCCCACGATCGGCGGCTGTCCCATTTTCCCGGCCGACAATGCCTGGAATCGCGATGTTTCTGCCGACGCGGTGGATCCGGACTCGACCGCCATCATTGCGAACATCAATGCCAACGGCGCCAAGGTGGTGCACCCCGACTTCGGACAGACGCTGGAATACGGAATTCCTTACGTCGTCGTCCCGCAGACTCAGCCAGGGGTGCCCATGATGTTCGATTACGCGGACGAGAGTGATCCTGGTCCGTACCCCATTCCCCCCAACCCACCGATAGAAGGTGGGTCCGGCGCCTCGGGCGATCGCCATGTTCTCGTCGTGCAACAAGGCAGCTGTCTGCTCTACGAAACATGGTCATCGACCTATGTGGGCCCGGGTTGGAAATGCGGATCGGGAGCGAAGTTCGACCTTCGTTCCAACGCCATTCGCCACGAATGTTGGACGTCGGCAGACGCGGCCGGATTAGCCGTTTTGCCAGGCCTCGTTCGCTACGAAGAAGCGGTCACGGCAGGTGTCATCGCGCACGCTCTTCGATTTACGGTCGCCGAGACACGTGCCGCGTACATGCACCCGGCCACGCACTTTGCGAGCTCGAACACCGCCGCGCCCTATCCCCCCTTGGGCATGCGCGTGCGCATGAAGGCTTCTTACGACACCGCGCGGTTGACCGGTGCCGCGCTCGTCATCGCCACGGCACTCAAAAAATACGGCATGATCCTCGCCGACAATGGTAGCAATTGGTACATCAGCGGTACCTCTCATGCGAGCTTCGACGACAACAATCTGAATCAGCTGAAAGCGGTGCCCGGCGATGCGTTCGAGGTCGTCAAAATGGACCGCCTCTACACCGCGGCCGATTGTCCCTAGGCTGTGCGTCGACGGCGGATACGGCTTGCATCTTCAGGTCCGTACCTCGAAACTCCGCGGCATGCACCTCTCACTGCAGGCCAAAGTCGCTCTCATTACCGGCGGATCACGGGGCATCGGGGCGTCGGCAGTGTCGATGTTCGTCGGCGCGGGCGCGCGCGTGGTCTTCAATTATCGCTCCGCCGAAACGCAGGCCAGCGCAATGGTCGCCAAACTCGGAGCTGCAAATTGTGCCGCCGTTCGGTGCGACCTGGCGGGTACGCAAACGGCACGCGAGCTCGTCGACGCGACGGTGGCGCGTTTCGGACGCCTCGACGTGCTGGTCGTCAACCATGGCGTGTGGCCGCCCGCCGACGTGCCCATCGATCGCATGGCGGACGAGCAATGGCGCGACACGTTGGCCATCAACCTCGATAGCGTCTTTGCCCTCGTCAAAAACGCGGTCGCTCAAATGAAAAAGCAGGCCCCCGCAGGCGCGCGCGGGCACATCGTGCTCGTCGGCTCCACGGCGGGACAACGGGGCGAAGCTTTTCATTGCGACTACGCCGCCGCCAAGGGGGCGATCATCAGCATGACCAAGGGCCTTTCGACCGAGCTTGCCGCGGACGGGATTTACGTCAATTGCGTTGCTCCCGGCTGGGTCGAAACGGACATGAGCGCTCCCGCCTTTGGCGACGCATCGACGCGCGCTACCATCTTGAGCAAAATCCCGCTGGGTCGCGCCGCCAAACCCGACGAGATCGCCGCGCCCATCCTCTTTCTTTGCACGCCTCAGGCGGGGTTCATCACCGGCGAGATTTTCAATGTCAACGGCGGCGCGGTCTTGGTCGGATAAAACGCTGGCTCCGGTTGCGCGCGAATCGAAAACCGAGTTAGTTTTGCGGCCGCAGCATGGAATCTCCCAAAATCGACGATGCCACCCGTCGCATCATGGACGGCGCCGCTTGGAACGAATTCTGCGACGCGCTCAAGGCCGCGGGAACCGTCGTCACGAGCGACATCTCGCCGAGCGACCCTTTTCAGCGCGCCGAGGGCTATCGCTACCTCACCCGCCTTTTGCGGGCAGCGCTCGAAACCTTCGTCGAAGACGCCGACCCCATGGCCCCGGAGCTTTTGCGCACCTGCCATGAGACCATCAAGATGGGAGCCGACAATCCCGACAACTATTATCAAAACGCTCCCATCAACGGCAAATACGAATACCGCCTTTTCGGAAAGCGCGGCACCGTCCATTACCTGGGATTCGGCACGCAAGAGGGCAACTACGGCGCGTCCGGCAGCCTCGATACCAGCGGCTACCTCGATGCGTCCCAGCTCGTGACCGACGCGGATGGCTGCTTCGAGATCGCGGTGAGCGCGGAGAAGCGGCCCGACAACTGGCTTCCCATGACGGCGAAAAGCCGGACGCTCATCGTACGGCAGACGTTTCTCGACCGAAGTCACGAAACGCCGGCCGAGCTCAAGATCGAACGCGTGGGCGGGCGTCACGTGCCGCGCCCTTTGACGCCGCAGTCGATCGACCGAGGCCTCGTCGCGTCAGCGAAGTTCGTGGAAGGCTGTGCCCGGCTCTTCAATCAATGGGCGCACGGATTCAAGGCGCGCATCAACGAGCTGCCCCTCTTCGACCCCAAAGTGGCGACGGCGGCGGGCGGCGTACCGCACATCGCCTACTACCATGGGTACTGGCGCCTTCAGCCGGACGAAGCGCTGGTCATCGAGGTCGTGCCTCCTGATTGTGACTACTGGAACTTTCAGCTGAATAACCACTGGATGGAGTCGCTCGATTATCGGTATCACACGATCACCATCAATCGTCATTCGGCCAAGCTTCGTCCCGATGGCTCCGTTCGCGTCATCGTCGCGCATCGCGACCCCGGGGCCGGCAATTGGATCGACACTGCCAGTCACTCGGAAGGAACGATGTGCTGGCGTTGGGTACGCGCCGCGGAACACCCCCAGCCGATGACACGCGTCGTCAAGCTAGAGGACCTATGACGCCTCTTTTGCAAGGGCGCGCTTGTCTCGTCTCCGGCGTGGGCGCCGGAACGGGGCGTGCGGTTGCGCTCGCCTTGGCGCGGGAGGGAGGCGATCTCGTGCTCGCGTGTCGCACCGAGCGGGTCGCACAGGAGATCGCCAAAGAAGTGGAAGGCGCAGGCGCTCGCGCGATGCCGGTGGTTGCCGACATCACGAAAGCCGAGGATCGCGCGAAGCTCGTCGAGGTCGCGACCAAGGCGTACGGCGGCATCGACGTGCTCGTCAACAACGCCTTCGCGACCGGGCGCCCCGGCTCGCTCGAGTCGATCGACATCGCCAAGACCTGGCGTACGCCCTTCGAGGTGAATGTCTTCGGGACCTTACTCATGACACAAGCCGTCGTCCCAGCCATGAAACAGCGCGGGGGCGGTTCCATTGTCATGATCGGCACGATGGCGGCACGCCGCCCCGAGGCTTTACTCGCCGGCTACGGCGTGTCGAAGGCCGCGCTCCTCGCCGCCACCCAATCGTTTGCGAGCGAGCTCGGTCGTTACAAGATCCGTGTCAACTGCGTGGTCCCGGGCGCCATCGACGGTCCCAACTTGCGCGTCCTCTTCCAAAACGAAGCGGCTCGTCTCGGCCAGAGCGAAGCGGAAGTGCAAAAGCGCTTCGCGGCGCGCGCGCCACTCGATCACATTGCAACGCCGGAAGAGGTCGCGGCCGCGGTGCTCTTCTTCGCGAGCGGCATGTCTTCCGCGGTCACGGGACAGTCGCTCGACGTCAACTGCGGCGAATGGTTCGGATAACCGGCGAGGAGTTTGACCATGCCCGATCCCAAGCTCGAAGCTCTAGACCTGTCGGAGTCCGCGCTGCTTTCCGAGGCGCAGGCCAGGGCTGGTCTCACGGACTTCGGCGGTGACGACTTTCGCGAGGGGCTGCGCGCTCTTCTCGAAATGTACGACACGACCGCTCGGCTCAGCCCGCAGGGCCGCAAGGTGACGCGCCGCCGCATTCTCGAGCTTTTGACCAATCGACTCTTCATTCAACAAACATTGAAGACGCATCCGGAGATCAAGGCGCGCCCCATTCGGCGCCCCATGTACCTGACTGGCCTGCCGCGTACGGGCACGTCCGCCTTGTTCAACCTGCTGGCCATCGACGACGCGAGCCGCCCCCTTCTTTACTGGGAAGGGTGTTATCCATACCCATTGCCTGGGGGCGGCGCGGCCGCCTCACCCGATCCGCGCCTGGTCGCCCTGCGCCAATCTCTCCAGCGCATGCGCGAGAAAGACCCGGAATTCGCCAAGGTCCACGAGGTGACGGCGGATGGGCCGGAAGAGTGCGTGCAGCTCCTGGCCCACACGCTGGGGGGCGTGCAGCTCGGTGTCGAACCGCTGATTTCCCCTTATCGAGAGTGGTTCGAAAAGCAGGACTTGCGCGGGCCCTATGCCTACTACGCCGATCTTCTGCGGATCCTCGATTGGCAGAGGCCCGGGGAGCGCTGGCTGCTCAAATCGCCCTCGCATCTCTGGGCGCTCGACGTGCTCGTCGGCATGTTTCCCGACGCGTGCATCATCCAAACGCATCGCGACCCGACCCAGATCATCGGCTCTTACTGCAGCATGGTGGCCATGCTGATGCGCGGCCGTGAAGGCGTCGACCCGAGGGAGCTCGGTCCCAGCGTGCTCGAATACCTGGCGCGCTCGGTCGAGCGTGGGATGGCGGCACGCGACAAGCTCGGCCCCGCGCGGTTCGTGGATATCAGCTATCGCCAGTTCGTGAAGGAGCCGATGGGTCTGGTGGAGAAAATCTACGACGGCTTCCAGCTCGAGCTTGCGCCGCGCGTCGCCGACGCCATGCGCAAACATCTCGCCGATCATCCGCAGAACAAGCACGGAACCCACACGTACACGCTCGCTGAATACGGACTTACCGCCGAGGCGGTGTCCCGCCGACTGGCTCGCTACATCGAGCGATTCGAGCTGCAATCGGGCGGATGATTTGATGCCCCGGTCAATTTCCGCTGGCAACGCGGTATCGAGCGGACGTGCGCACCGAGCCAGAAAGCAGGACCCATCGTAGACGCGTTCGATGCCCGAACCACGGACGTGGTGACAGCGGCGTTCGCGATAACCGCGTCAAGGCGCCTATCCAAACATCTGGCTCACCGGCAAGCTGAAAAGCGAGGTGGCTTGACAAGGGTGCGCGTTCGAGATTACCCGTTTTATATCGATGAACGGCACGCAGCTCTATCGCCGGTCCGCGTCGATCGTCCTGGCATGCTCTTTTCTCTCCATCGCGGCGTGCAGCGTGGAGCTAGGCGGCCTTTTCGAAGGTGATGCCGACATCGACGGCACGGCTCCGCGCGATGCCGGACAAGATGCCCAGTCGACCGATCGCGCGCCGGATAGCCGGATCGACGTGACGTCGGACAGCAGCACGGCCGACGGCCGCGCAGGCGATAGCAGCTCGACCGATGGCTCGCTCGATCAGCGCGGTGGCGGGGACGCCACGGGCGACGCCATTCCCGACGGCAGCGGCGCCGACGCTCTACGAGACGGCAGTCCCGACGGCAACGTACCGCGCGACGCCAGTCTCGACGCTGACGCTTCGCGCGACCCCGCGTTCGACGGCGAGGGTAATCTCGATTCGAGCACCGATCCGATAGAGGATGGGACCGCCGAAGACACGACCTCGGACTCGCGGCTCGACGTTGCCGTCGACACGGACGCCGACGTCGCAGCGGACGCGATAACCGATATCTCGCCCGACCGAGCCGATGCTGGCCCGCCGGGCACATGCGGTGGCACGTGCAACACGTTCGCCAACATCGGTCAGACGATCACGAGGACTATCGATCAAGGATCGCCGCCGCCGATGACCGGCGGCATGCTCGTCGACGGCACCTACGTGGCGACCAGCATCGTGCAGTACAACGGCGACCCAGCGCCCTACTCCCTTTCCGAGACATCGGTGATCGCCGGCAACATCGATACATGGATAGCCTCGATGAACGGCCAGCCTCAGGTGCGGTACACGACGACGATCACGACGACGGGCAATCAGTTGGCGTTTACCTTCTGTTGCCCCACCACCGGATCGTTCACGATCTTGTACACGACCGACGGTACGACGCTCACGCACATCGATGTGGCGAATCCCAATCGCGTGATCACGTACACGAGGCAGTGAGCCTCTCAGATGCCCTTGCGCTGCACCGTCCAGTTGGCGGTGTCGGTGCACACGGTGCAGCTCGTGCCATAGAACATGGGCCGCGCCGTGTCGTCACACATGAGGAGCATGCGAAACCATGCCGTCGTCGGCGCGAGGTAGCCGGGATTGCCGCCGAGTGAGAAGGTGACGTGGTTGCCGCTCGCGAGCGTGCCCCAAAATACGGGGACGTTGGTGCTCATGAAGACGGGGGCCTGGTTTTGTGCGGGAACCGCGATGGTGTCGTTGAGCGCCGAAAGAAGCAGCATCATCCCGTGCTGCTGCGTGATGGACGCCGTGTCGAAACCACCGAAGCCTTGCTGGGTATAGGGCATGACCGGGGCGGTCGCGAGGATGCGCGGGTCACGACCGACCATGAGCGTTCCCCCGCCGCCCTGCGAGTGCCCTGAAACGCCCGCGCGGCCCACCGCGACTTTGCCCTCGTAGACACTGCCCGCGACGCTGTTCTGCTGCTCGACCCAGTCGAGACAAGCGGTCATTTCATTGCCCGTCCCGGCGCTGCCGGTGTTGGCCGCCGCAACGATGAATCCATGAGTCGCCCAGTGCGACAGAATCCACGTATAGACGCCGACGATGCCGCCTGTCCCGTTGCCCCATGCAATGACGGGGTGCTTGACGCCATTTTCACCGAGTGTCGTCGGGCGAAAAATCGTGCAATTGGCGCCGCCCGCCTCTGCGGGCGCGGCCGTAAACGGTCCGACCTTGCTGAAGTCGGTGACGGCGGGAAAATTTCCGACGGGGCATGCCCCGGGTGGCTGATCGGAGGCGACGTCGGCCGTCCCCGTTCCCCCTTTGCCGCTATCGGGAATGCCGGAATCTGCAGAAGCGCCGCCGGTGCCCGCCGTGCCGCCACCTCTGTCGGTACCGGCGTCTACCGTCCCGGAGCCTGCTGATCCCGCGGAGCCACCGGTGCCCGCGCCGGCCGACCCCGCAACGCCACCCGACGCTCCGCCAGCCCCTGCCGCGCCGCCGCCGGTGCCACCTTTGCCAGCGGCGCCGCCCGTCGATCCGCCGGAGCCACCGGTTGTCGATCCACCGCTGCCACCGGCCGTCGCACCTCCGGAACCGCCGGATCCGCCAGTCGCCGAACCGCCGGTTCCACTGCCGCCCGACCCGCCGGAACCCGCGTCGCCAGCGCGTCCTGCCGATCCCGCTTGGCCTCCGGTATCGTCGTCACCCGAGCAAGCAAGGACCAAAAGCGATAGCGCCAATACGGAAAGGTTACGCATGTTGTGCCGTCCCTAGCCTGCTCGCCGATTCAGCGTGACGCCGCGCAACGTCTCACTCATCGGTCCGCTGTGAAATGAAACATGTCCCACTCAGAGTGGAACATGTTTCACTCGCTCGGTCAACGCGGCAAGCGCGCGCCACTTGGGAAATCGCGCGACTGCCGGCGCACATTGAAGTTACGCACTCCAATGTGACCAAGAAAACGAGGATGCGCCAATCGTTAGTTGCCAGACGCCTCGCAAAATCTTGCGGGTTCAGCGCACGATTTTGGCTTCGGGGTTGAGGGCCACACCTTTGCGCTTTGGGTCGACGAGAGGCTCGGGACGCGGCACCGGGCGCGTCACGAGCTGATCGCGTCCGGCCAACGCCCCGCCCTGTTGCTGCAGCGCGAAACGCTCGCGGTCGCGACTGCGCACCTCTGCCTCGAGCTCGACGATTCGCTCGCGAGGCAACTCGAGGCCTTCGAGCGCGGCCTTACCGAACGCGATCGCGCTTTCGTAGGTTTCGCGGATTTGGAAATGCGCTTCTTTGGCGAGAAGGTCGAGGGCGTGAATGCGATCGAATGCGCGGACATAAACGGCGGCCAGTGGAAAGGCGGACCGTGCAATCTCGACGATGTGCGTGGCTGTCTCTTTGCGATCGACGCAGATACAGATGAGGCGTGCTTGGCCGGCGCCGGCGGCGCGCAGCACGTCGAGCCGCCCGCCATCGCCGAAGTAAACCTTGAAGCCAAACCTCTCCGCGGCTTCGATCATCTCGAGGTCATTGTCGATAGCCGTCACCTCGATGCCTTCCGGAAGAAGCATCTGGCTCACGACCTGGCCAAAGCGTCCAAAGCCGACGAGGAGCACCGACCCCTTTGCGCCGTCGAACGTTTCTTCTCGCTGACGCAGCTCTTGGCGGATGAGCCGCGGCGCGAGCGCGACGAGCAGCGGCGTCAGCGCCATGCTCATCGTGACGAGGGCGATCAGAAGCGTCGCTTGCTCGCGTACCATGACGCCGGCGGACACGGCGGTCGCGAAAAGGACGAAGCCGAACTCGCCTCCTTGGGGAAGGTGGCATGCCGTCGTGATCGCCGTCGCGTGATCGCTGCCGGAGAGACGCAAAATGCCGTAGACGACGCCGACCTTCACCACAGTCAAGACAAGCAGCGCCCCCAAAAGCAGTTGCCAAAAACGAGCGACGCTTCCGAGATCGACGGTCATTCCCACCGATAGGAAGAAGAGTCCCAACAAAAGGCCGCGAAAAGGCTCGATGTCCGCCTCGAGCTCGTGCCGGTAGCTCGACTCAGCCAGCATGATGCCTGCCAGAAACGCGCCGAGCGCGGGGGAAAGACCGGCGAAGGTCATGAGCCCGGCGGCGGCGATCACGACGAGGAGCGCGGCGGCGGTCATGATCTCGCGCGCGCCCGTGCTGGCGAGAATGCGGAAGAACGGATTCAGGAGATAGCGACCCGCGAAGATGACGGTCGCCACCGCGCCCACCATTTTCAGCGCAGGCAACCAGATCGCGCCGCCGCCTTCCGCGCTTTTCGGGGAAAGAATCGCGACGAGCGCCAGAAGCGGGACGACGGCAAGATCCTGGAATAGAAGGATCGCAAAAGCCTTTTGCCCGTGCGGCGATTGGACCTGCCCGCGCTCCTCGAGCAGCTGCATCACCAGCGCCGTCGAGGAGAGCGCAAGCCCTAGCCCCGCGATCAAGGAGGCCTGCCACGGGCGACCCACGACGACCAGCGGATAGATCATGGCGAGGAGGCCGGTGAGGACGAGTTGCGCGGCGCCAAGACCGAAGATGTCACGGCGCATCGCCCAAAGACGCGAGACATTCAGCTCGAGCCCGATCACGAAAAGGAAGAGCACGACGCCGAGCTCGGCCACGTGCATGATCGCTTCGGGGTCGGTGAAGAAGCCAAGACCGCGCGGTCCGATGGCCACACCCGCCGCGAGATAGCCGAGAATGGACCCGAGGCGGAGTTTCCGAAAGAGCGGCACGGCGACAACAGCCGCGGCGAGGAAGATCGCTGCTTGCTCGAGCACGGACTGCGCATTCTCTTCGCCCATCCGGCGGAGGATGGCACGAACTCGGTAACCGGTCAGTGCGACCGAAAGCGCCGGTTAGCGACGCTGCGCGACGTAGCTTTGTGCGTCTTTCAGACCGGGCCGTGGCGTCGCGCCATCGGCTACGTCGAGAAGCGCTTGGTAGAGGGTGCGCGCTTGCGCTTCGTCACCGACCGCGTGTGCCGCCCGGGCAGCGCCGAGCAATCCATTGAAGCGCTTGGGATAGAGCTCCATCGAACGTTTGTAGGATGCGAGCGCTTCCGCTGGCCGCTTCTGCTCCATCAGCAAGTCCCCCAATTGTTCGTGGGCGGGAAGCGTGGGCCCCGGCGTTACGGCGTGCTTCGGCGTGGAGGCTTCGAGATCTGCCGCTTCTCGCATCAGCGTCACGCTCGATTCCATTTGGCCCTCGACGTGGCCGATCCAAGCGTTCAGCTCGAGACGCAGCACACGGATGTTCCGTGCAAATAGCTCCTCCCCTGCCTTGCGGGTCACGGCTTCGAGCGCCTCGAGCCGCTCTCCGGCCGATCGGGCGTCATCGAGTTTGCCGAGATGCGCCGCGCCCACACCGCGCGCAAATCGCGCGATAGCTTCGGGCCAGGCGAAACGGTCCCAGTCGAGCGTGGCGGGCTCGCGAGCAACGATCAGCGCAGCTTCGGACCAGGCGCGCCGCTCCAAGGCATAGCGAGCCTGCGTCGAAGCTAGGTGAAACGCGGTTTTGAAAGTGGGTTCCAAACGCGCAGTTGCACTCAGCCGCTGCACCTGCGCGGCGGCTTGATCGTCGGAACCTTTCTGCAGATACGCATAACTGAGATACTCGATCGCGTGGGGGAACTCGTCCCACACGTACTGCCCGTTGTCCCCAGCGGGATGCTCCAATGCCGCCTCCGCGGCTCGCAGGTTGCCGCGAATGACCGCATCCCAGTCTCCGAGGCGCGTGTAAATGTGCGTTGGCATATGGAGCGCGTGCGGATTGCGCGGAGCGGCGGCCTCGTACTTGCGCGTGATCTCGAGTGACTCCCGCTCGCGTCCCGGTACGTCGTTGGCGTGAATGAGATAGTGCATGGCGCCCGGATGGTCCGGACTCCGCTCGTAAACGCGAAGCAGGATTGCGGCGGCCCGGTCGGAGTACGCTCGAGAGATCTTATCTGAAGGAGCGGTGGCTAAATGCGCCAGCGCGTAAAAGGCGGCCGCCTCGAGGTCGTCCGGAAATGCGGCGTAAACCTTTTCTTCTGCCTCTTCCCATCTTCGGATACGGAGCCAATAATCACGGGAGGCCGGTTCGAGGAAGAACGCCTCGGCCGCAGCCACGAAAAGCCGTTCGCGCTCCGTCGCCGCGGGAAGGCTCTTGGCCTGCTGCACGGCCTGCCATCCGCGCTGGAGCGCTTCGGGTGATGGGCGCGTTGGCCAGAGCGGCTGAAACAAAGTCATGGCGATCCCCCAGTGTGCCATTGCGCACTGGGGATCGATCGCCGTGACCCGCTGAAAGGCCTCTCGCGCCTGCGGGTACGTCATGTGATGCAGTAGGGCGACCGCGCGATTGAACTCCGTCTGCGCTTCTGCCGAGCAGGTGACCCGAAAGTCCACCGTGCCTAACGGATGGCCGGCGTGCTCTTGAACCGTGACCGTCATCGGGCGCGCGCAGCTCCCGAGCAAAACCACCATCAGTGCGCGAGCGAAAAGAACAAAAGCAGGATGATGTGTGCGGCCCATGATCGTCCCTCGCGCCCAAAGTACCGGCCTTGCGCAGAGGGTGCAACGCGCCGCGTGCGCTCGACGGCTGGACGCGCGCTTCCCATGTCGCTTTTCTCCGCCGTAGTCTCGTCCTGGTGCTCCTCCGGATTCCGTGCAATCGCGAATGAGGCGTTCGCTAATCGCCGAAGAACGACACCTGCTGAAACCGCAGGCCGGCCAAAATCTGCTCTACGCGCGTGTCGGAAAGCGAGCCGATTCGTTGCCCCAGGCGGGCCTTGTCGATCGAAGAGATTTGCGACACGACGACAACGCTCTGTTCGGGAAGGTTGCCCTCGTCGATGTCGAGCAAGACATTCCCCGGCTCGTTTGCCCGGTGTAAGTTCGACGTCAATGCGCACACGACCACGGTCGCCACGCGGGAATGGTTGAACACATCGTCTTGGACCACCACGTGCGGATGCGAGTAGCTCGGAACGGTCCCGCGCGCATCATCGGGTCCGATCCAGAACACATCACCGCGGTTGATCCTCGGTGAAGGCGTGCTCGCTACTTCTTCTTTATCGGTTTTCATCTCTCGTCGCTCGAATCGATGGTGGTGGATACCACGGAGGACGAAGCAGGCCATCGGTTCCATGGCATCGTCGAGTCGATTCGGCCACGAATCACGGCGCGTTATGCGCATGAGCGGCGAGCGCTTTCAGCTGCTCTGCCCTAGAGATGTCGGGTCTCGGCGGGCACGTTGAACCAGTCGTCGTCGCGGCCGTTCATGTAGCGTACGGGAGCTGTGGCGAGCTCGGCGGGCGACAGATCGTCGAGCGTCGAGAGCGCGACAGATACGTACTCGCCGCCGATCTGCTCGACGTAGCCATACGTGTAGACCCGCACCCCGCAGTTGCCGCAGAACACGTGGTGGTTGGTGCTGCCCTCACGAAAGCCATACTCACGGACACCCTCTTTGCCGGAGAGCAGCCGGAACGCCTCGGGTTTGATGCCCATGGTCCAGGCGCGCACCTTCCAACAGTAGCTGCAATTGCACTTGCCGGTGCCTTCCGCGAGGTCGAGATCCGCTTCGAATCGTAGCTTTCCGCAGTGACAGCTTCCTCGATAGGTCTTCTTCGCCATGACGGCCTTTTGGCATCGTCCTCTCCGCTCGCCCACGGTCAAAGGTGCGAGGGGCGGCTAGGTGTGCACTTGTGCCCAGCGATAATTGCAGCCGAGGAGGCTAAGCCTCGGCGATAGCCGCAATCGAAACCTTGAGCCCGGGAACCTTTACCGGCAGCTTTGCACCTTGGCGAGCAGGCGGATGGGAAGGAAACCACCGCAGCCACTCCTCGTTCATGCCGGCAAAGTCATTCTCGTCCGCCAGGATGACGGTGACGCTTACAAGCTTGTCCAGGGAGCTTCCTGCCTCGTCGAGGATCGCGGCGATGTTCGTCAGGCATTGACGAGTCTGCTCCTGAATCGTTGCGCCCTTGATCTGCCCCGTGGCGGGATCGTGGGGACCTGTGCCGGATAGGAAGACGAGGCCTGCCGCCTTGACCGCCTGACTATAGGTTGCAGGAGGCTTGGCTGCCTTCGGCGTGTACACGATTTGGCGAGGCATTTTCTCTCCTTCTGTCGGGGCAATCGGTTTCGTCGATGTCGACGGCTGACGGGTCCGTTTCAGTCGGGCCTAGGTCGCAGCGGTCCAGGAGCATTGCACAGCGGGCATCCGTCGATGCGTTCTGCCACCGTACCGCAGGTGCGACAATCGACGCGGTATGCATGGAAGCCCTCGTCGTGGAGCTCGGTGGCGCTCCGGGCTTTATCGGCTCGTTTGCCTTCGTAAGTAACGATCGCCGGCAGAAACGCGATGTAGCGAACTTCCTCGCCTTCGCAACCGGGACAACGCGACGGAACCGGCCATCCGTTCGGCGCCTCGAGGGCGCGCGTCAATCCTCGAGGCGCGTGGCAGCGGGGGCAGGCGTCATCCGCGAAAATCTGGTGGTTGCATCCCGTGCATACGATGCGGTAGACGCCGTCCACGAACTTCTCGCCGTTGTAAACCCATTTGACGCGCCCGATCGGCTCGCCTCCCATGAGCGGAACCAGACCGTCAACGTACGTGCGGAACTGGAGCTTGATTGAGCCGCACTTCGGACACCCCGTGTCCACCAGACGTTGCAAGCCCGGCTCGTCGAAAAGTCCCATGGCCCGCGAGTGTACCCTGGATCGGGAGGGCTCACGGTTTGGCGGATTCGTTCGTGTGCCACCGCGGATTGCTGGCGAAGGCGGCCGCACACGCCAGGGAGCAGATCGCGCAGGACGGCGCCGCCGTGGTGCAAACCCCGCCCGAAGAGCAGGAATCCCAGGCTCTTGCGCCGCGTCTGTCAGCAGCCGCTCTACAGGGCCACGCCCGCATCGGCATTGGGCGAGGTAACGAGGACCGCATCGCCAATCGTTTTCACCAGTCGATCGCCCGGAGCCAAGGCGGCACGCGTGAGCTCGGCGAATCGCGTCGCGACATCGGCCGCGTCATTACGCCTCCGCCAAAATTCCCTGCGACCAATACCGCGCCAGCGCCATGATCGTATGCTGCGGATTGACGCCCAAATTCGTCGGTATCGCCGACGCATCCGCGATGTGCAGCGCCTCGTAGCCATGCACGCGTCCCCGCGCGTCGCACACCGATTTGTCGGGGTCTTTCCCCATGACGCAGCCGCCGAACAAATGCGAGAGGATGGAAATGTACGCGCGCGGATCGAGCGGCGCATCTTTGAGCTTGTTGATCTCGTGCGGCAAAAGCTTGTACGGCATGCCGTAGATCGTCGGCAGGATGGCGCGCGCTCCCGCCGCGACATGGGTTGCCGCCACCGTATAAAGCCCTTCGCGAAAACGGAGCATGTCCTCGCGGCTCAGCGTGTAGTGCACGGCTGGTTGGCCGTTCCACGCGCTGCGCACTTCGCCCACGGTTTCGGCGCGGCAAGCTTGTACCCACATGGCGAGGTGACGAAACTCGGTGAGTCGTTCCATGAGTACGTTGCCGGTGCCGGCGACGCGGCCTGCGATCATGTCGAGCGGCAAGCTGAGGGTTTCGAGCTTGAAGCCAGGCTTTTGCCTATGCGCAATCGACGCCCAGCCCTGCGTAGCTCCGGTATTCATATCGACTGGCTCGTCGTAAGACCCAAATACGGGGGCGCCGGGATGGGCCCGAAATCCTTTCCCGATCGCGCGGTTCTTCACGCCCGAGCGAGCGAGGAGCAAAGGTGAGCGGGTGACCGATGCCGCGACGAGCACGCCCTTTTTGGCACGCACCACGAATTCGGCGCCGCGCTTCTTGGTTTGCGGGTGACGAAATCTGCCGATCACGCCCACCGCTCGGCGACCTTCCAAAAGAATACGCGTGACGGGCGCACACGACACGACCGAGCCGCCGCGCTCGATGACTTCGGGAATGAAGTTGCGATTGAGGCTTTGTTTGCGATCGTCGCGGCATCCTTGCAGACATTGGCCGTGGCCGCGACACCCCTTCACGTAACGCAGCATGTAAGCGTTTTCATAGCCGACGCCTTCCGCTCCTTTGCGCGCCAAGCGATTGGACCGGCCGAGGGCCACCTCGGGCACTTCTTCGACGTGGAGCTCGTGATCGAGCTCGTCTTGAATGCGCCACATGGCGTCGGCCATGGAGGGACCGCCGACGCCGTGATCGCGCTCCCACTGTTCGAAGATGTCGCCCGGGGTGCGCACGGCGATGGCGGAGTTGATGACGGTGGAGCCCCCGACGAGGGAGCCCTGCACGATGGGCCAGAAGGCTCGACCGCGGGTGAAGTTGGAACCCCATGCATCGAGCATGTCGCGCATGGCGCCGTAGACCGTTTGCGGATAGTCGTTGGGGTCGCGCCAAGGGCCGGCTTCGACGATGGCGACGCGCATGCCGCCGCGCGCCAAGGTGACGGCCGCGGTGGCGCCACCCGCGCCGCTGCCAATGACGACGTAGTCGGCCTCTTGCTCGATGCGGGGGCCGGAGGTTTGAAAGGCGGTATGGCTCATGAGGTGCGAAACGTTCCCGGATCGGAGCCGTAGGGTGGGAGGTTGAATCGGCCGCGTATCGCGTTGTCCGCGCCCCAGCACATGCCGGCCGACAAGCGCACGAGCAGGGCCGATTGCCGCAGCAAGTACACGGGGTGGGCGAGGATCCGCTCGGCATGCTTCTCGAGCAGTCCCCGAGAAAGGAAAAAAGCGGGCAGCGGCACGCCGATCGTGATCAGCGGCGTGAGCGCGAAGATAACGGCGCCGAGGACGAGACCCGTCCAATAGAGCGGCTCGGATTCCTTCTTCATCTTGCGCAGGAAGCCGTCGAGATCCGTGTCGGCGATGCCGGGCAGCGCTTGGGTGCGCGGCATCATGGTGCACATCGCAAACTTGATGAGCCAGATCACGAACGGCCTCACTCTCTCCTGCGCGATTTCCGCGCCACTTTCTGAATTCGTTATGGTATACAAAAAAGCTTAGTACAACTAAATCTTTTTTCGGTCATAATATTTCTTTCCCCTCCCATGCCAGCCCGCAGCCGAGCCGCCCTAGCCCGAGCACCCCTCCCGCGGGAGCCCCTCGCGGCGCGAGCCGAGCGAAGGCCACTCAAAGTGCCCGCTCGCCATGGGAACGGCGCCCCGCCATCATCGGGCGGAGCTCGAGCCGCCGAAGGCAGCGTCGTCGAGCCGCTCGGTTTGCGCGAGCGCAAAAAAGCCGCCATGCGACGGCGCATCGCCGAGGCGACGCTCGACCTCATCCGCGAGCGTGGATATGACGGAGCGACCATCGACGAGATCGTCGCCCGTGTCGAGGTGAGCCAGCCCACTTTCTACAAGTACTACCCCAGCAAAGACGCGATCCTTCGCGAGCACGCCCTGGTGGGCTTCGGTGCGCTTCTCGCCGAGCAGCTCGTGCAGCCCGGCACGATGGTCGAACGCATATCGCGCTGTATTGCGGCCGTGGCGCAGCAGATGGAAGCGGACCGCGACCTCTGGTACGCGATCGCCGTGTCCAACGTCTATAACCCCGTCCGCGATCCGCAGCTCTTGGCCTCGAGTGAAGCGGGCACCCGCGTGCTCGAAGCAGCGATCGAGGAAGGGCAGCGCCAGGGCGAATTCACGGGCGCCTATTCGGCGCGGCGACTGGCGTCGTTTCTCGAAGGTGTGATGCTGCGGGTCTGCATCGAGTGGGGCGCCGGCTTTCCCGAACAGCGTCCCCTCGTGTCGACCATGACCGAGGGTTTCGAGCTTTTCTTGCGCGCTGCGCGGCCGCAAAAGGGCGACGATCGCGCAGCGCCGAAGGCGCGCGCTCCGCGCTCATCCAGGCAGCGATCCCGAAGTTAGCCGTCGCGGTGGGCTTGATCGCCTCACCCGTGCTCGTGCCCCGAGCGTGTTCTGTCGGAAAGCGCTCGCACCGCACGGCAACGCATTTCGTCGAGCTATTCTGAGCTTCTATTTTCCTTTCAACGTTGAATACGACGACGCAAAAAGGATGTGTCGGACTTCCGGCGGTCTTTCAGCGTAGCGGTTGTTAAGTCGTTTCTGTTGATATCGGTTGGGCTAGCTGGTTGTGTGAATAGGCAGTGCACGCACGACCGACGCGTCCAACGACTTCAGGAGCGAAACGCCAATGACATTAGCCATTGCCTTTCAGGGAAGACGAGAAATGTCGACCGCCTGGCTCGCCGCACTGATTTCGAGCGTCGGGGTTTGGTCGGGTTGTGTCGCGAATATGACGACGGAGGAAACGTCGTCGAGCGCGGCGGCGCTGCCCCGTTTGCCGGAAGAGATAGCCGGATGGCGTCGATCGCAGGGCTTGGGAATGGACAAGCCGTTCACGGAGAGAGAACGAGCCGAGGTGCTCGAGCTGTTGCGGGCGAGAGGCATGAACGTAAAGGGCGCGGTCTTCTATGCGGATAATGCCGTGCGCGTCGAAGGCGACGTTCTCATCGACGGCCCGACAGTCCTCCGCGAGTCCTCGTCGGAGAAGAAGAAGGGTTACTGGTTTGGTCCAGGAGGCGACCCGTGGCACGCGTACAACGTGCTCGGCGATAGCCAAGTAGTCAACGTAGTTTGGACGGGCTCCGGCGCCCCGGATCGGGGCTGGGAATTCGCTCTTGCTGACGCGGTCGAGCAGTGGAATTCGGAGACCAACGTGAAGTTCACGCTGAGCAACGACCCCTTTGCGGTGAGCACAGTCAATATTGTCAACGTCAATTGGGACTACGCGCGAGGCTTCATTGCCGACACGCACGGTGGTCACGACATGTATGACCCGAGCCAGATCTTCTTCAACATGAGTTTCAACGGCTTGTTCGCAGCTCACAGTCAGTGTTCGGTAGGGTCCACGACGGCTCTCCCCTACGATGTCAAGCGCCGCGTAGCCAGGCACGAGCTGGCACACGCCATCGGGTTTGCCCATACGCAAGATCCGTCGACGACATGGATCCGTAACACGGGGCAGAGCGGCTACGATTCCATCATGCACGCGAGCGCCTGCACGAATACGCAGACGACATTTTCTGCGGACGACCTCACCTCGTTCAATGGCGTGTACTACGTGCCGCCGCTCTGAGCGCCCAGTGCGAAGTCGGCCGTGTCACGGCAACAGCGCGACTGCCGGAGCGGCCCGACGCACTTAAAGACGCGGTGCGGCATCGATGCGCGCAATCGCGTTGCGCTGCCTCGTGCGCTTCTTCCCCTGAAATCGTTGCGGCCAACGAGTCGCGCGCTGCGCTATTCAATTTCGAGCCTTCATGGTAAGGATGGCCCGAATTCCTGAAGGAGCGTAAACGTGAAAAGGATTTCGGGCTTTTGCGGGCGAACGTGTTTGTCCGGCGTTCTCGCGTTGTCGAGCTGCAGCTCCGACGACGGGCCGGGCGGCGTCGTTGTCGGGACGACAGGGGGCGCGGGAGGTTCGTCGGGTTCCGGCGGATCATCTGGAGCGGGCGGCTCGTCGGGCGCTGCGGGCTCGTCTTTCGACGCCGGAAGCTCGGACGGGAACTCCGCGACGGACGGGGCACCGTGCGCGGCGACCGACATTCGCGGCAAGCTCCTCTGCATTCCGGGGCTCACCATCGTGACCGATACTCCCGGAACGGTCTACCGTAGGTTCACGCTCACCCTCGAGCAGCTCGTCGATCATGACAATCCCAATGGCGCACACTTCTTACAACGATTGACGCTACTGCACCGCGACGAGGCAGCGCCCGTCGTGCTCGCGAGCAGCGGATACGCCATTACGACCGGGCAGCGCGAGGCCACCGAGCTCGGCACCACTTTCGCGATGAACGCCTTGCAGGTCGAGCATCGCTATTTCGATCCGTCGATCCCCAGCGCTCCCGTCGAGTGGAAGTATCTCACCATCAAACAATCGGCGGCCGACTACCATGCCGTCACGATGGCGCTGAAGACCATCTACCAGGGCAAGTGGGTCAACACAGGCGCGAGCAAAGGGGGGATGACCTCGGTGTATCACCGGCGGTTTTACCCGAACGACCTCGATGCAACCGTTGCCTACGTGGCGCCGAACTCCTATGGCCTCGAAGACGCTCGCTACATAGAGTTCATCAAGCAAGTAGGAGGCGCTACTTGGGCGTCGTGCCGCGCAAGTCTCAACGAGCTGCAAAAGACGGTTCTCATGCGGCGCGCAGAAGTGGAACCGCGCATGACCGACTCTTACGCGGCGCTCGGTGGCCCAGCAGTCGCGCTCGAGCACGCCTTGTTGGAGATGCCATTCACGTTCTGGCAGTACCAATCGCCGAGTGACACCCGGCTCGGCTGCTCGGCCATCCCCGCGCCTGATGCGCCTATTGCGACGCTCTACAGCTTTTTCAGCAGCGTGTCGTACCTACGCAACTTCTCTGATATGGGATTTCAAAGCTTCACCCCGTATTACTATCAGGCGACACACCAGCTCGGAGCTCCTGGAGCCGACGATACGCATCTCGTCGGGCTGCTCCAACACCGGGACACTTATCGGCCTTCCTATTACATCCCCAAAGGGATCGATGTTCCGCCGTGGGACAACGAGGCGATGGTCGACATTCAGAACTGGGTGAAGACGGAAGCCAAGACGATGATGTTCATCTACGGCGAGTTCGACCCTTGGTCAGCGGGTCGGTTCGATATTGGCACGAGCGGGGACAATCACTTGTTCGTCGCGCCAGGTGGTAACCACGGAGCAAGTCTGGCGCGTTTGACCGAGGCCGACCGCGCCGCAGCGCTAGCCCTACTCCAAAGCTGGCTCGGCACTCCACCGGTCGTGCCGCTCGATGGCACCCAGGATGTTTTCGACGACGAGACGTTCCGGCCCCGCCTGTAAACACGACGAGCGCAGGTGCTCGAACCGCCGCTCTCGCGCGCCATGCACAAGGCTCTCCAGCGCCTCTTGCTCCTTGGGCCGTGGGCGCTCGTTGCCTGCGGGCCCAGAACCGAGATCAGGAGCTGTCCGGCGAGTCAAGAGCTCGTCGGGGGCTCGCCGACAGCGGACATTTTGGCGATCTCGGCGGATCAGAAACGCACCATTGGGCGTGTTCGGCCGCTCCAGGGTCTTCCTGGATTTTTTTGTACCGGCGTTCGCGTCGCGCCGCATTGGGTCCTCACCGCCAAACACTGTAACCAAGGTACCGCGCTCACTTTCGAGCTGCCGGAAACGATCGATTCGCCGGCGGCAAGCTACACCGGCATCAACATCGTGCTGCATCCAGATCACGATGCTCTTTTGATCGAATTCGGTGAACTTCTGCCCGGCGCGGGCATTGAACTGCTCGGCGAGGCAATCGACGACTCCTGGATTGCGACGCCCGTACAACTCGCAGGATATGGCGTCCGCACCGATGGGTCGGTTGCCACCGAGCTCGAATTCTTGATCGAACGCGTGATCAAAGTGGAGGCCGATACGCTCGTTGTCGATGGCGAAGGCCGATCCGGCGCATGTTTGGGCGACTCGGGAGGCCCGATCCTGACGCGAAACAGTCGGGGCGAGATGGTCGTTGCGGGGGTACTCACCACGGGCTCCGCGAGTTGCAGAGATATCGATCGCTACGTGCGAGCCGACATCCTCAACGGCTGGGCGCGCGAGCAAACCCGCCTGGTCGCAACCCAAGAAAGCGACTGCGGTGCGCTGGGAAGCGGGGGCTTATGTCGTCGCGGCACGGCCATCTGGTGTGAGGGCGATAAAATTCGCGCCGAGCATTGCGAGGCAGGGCTCCATTGTGGTTGGGCGACCTCGACCGCAGGGTACCGCTGCCTTGCCGCGAACGAAGACGCGTGCGGCGGCGTCGACGATCTTGGCGTTTGTACGGGCAACTCGGCTCGACGCTGCGTCGAAGGTCGCCTGGTCGAGCGGCAATGCGGAGAGTGCGATTTCGAGTGTGCATGGGACGCGCCGAAGGGTCACTTCGAATGTTTGCCAAAACCATAGCGGTCGACCTGAGTGGTCGCGTTGGAGGCATAGCAATGGTTGCTCGGTGTTAGCCTTGGTGGCTGTTCAGTCGTCATCCGACCCCACCAGCATTCGCCTGAACAAGCGTGGATGTAGAACCGATGAAACAGCGTCAAGACCCGAGCTCGTTCCCCATTGAGGCCGTGGCTGCGTTGTTCCTGCAACGCCAGCACCTCGATCGCCCGCGCAAGCGCCGTCTCACTGCGGATAGCTTGAGCCGTTTTGCTGCCGATACCGGCGGAATCCAAATTGACTCGATCAACGTCATCGAGCGCGCGCATTACCTCATCGCTTGGAGCAGGTTCGGGCATTTCGATCGCCGCACCTTCGACCGCCTCGTGTACCGCCGGAGGGTGCTCTTCGAATACTGGGCGCACGCCGCTTGCCTCATTTCGGCTTCGCACTTTCCTTGGTGGCGACGCGCGATGCTCGATTATTCGCTGCGTAGCCGCGGCTGGGGGCGGTGGCTTCAGAAGAACCGCGCGCTCGTCGCACGAATCGAGGCCGCAATAGCAGCGGGCGGGCCGCTGGGGAGCGCCGACTTCGAGCGGGATCGCCAGGGCGAGGGTGGCGGTTGGTGGAATTGGAAACCGAGCACCCACGCGCTCGATTACTTGTGGATGAGCGGCCGCGCGCTCGTCCATTCGCGTACGAACTTTCAGAAGCGATTCGATTTGGCCGAGCGCGTCATGCCCGACGCCATGGCCGAGGCGCCGGTCAGTGCGGACGCGTTTCGGCGCTGGCACCTCTGTCGGTCGCTTTACGCCATGGGTGCTGCGACGCCCACTGATCTGCGGATGTACCTCACGTTTCCACGCGCCGCGATGACCGAGCGGCGGCGCGTGCTGGGCGAGCTGATCGCCTCAGGCGAGGTCGTGCGCATTGCCGTCGAGAATGCGGGGGGCACCGCCAGCGAACAAGCGGCGTGGTACGCGCTCGCGAGCGACCTTCCTCATTTGGCTGAAGCGGCGCGCCGTCGCAGGCCGTCGCGCGGGACCACCATGCTGGCACCGTTCGATTCGTTCCTCTGGCATCGAGACCGGACTATGCGTCTCTTCGGTTTCAACTATCGAATCGAGGTGTACACTCCGGAGCACAAGCGGGTGCACGGCTATTACGTCATGCCCATCTTGCATGATGGGCAGCTCATCGGTCGACTCGACGCAAAGACGCACCGCCGCGAGGGACGCTTCGAAGCCAAGCGCATTCATTTCGAGTCCTGGTTCGCCCGAAAAGTCGAACCCCCGGCCGCTTCTTGGGGCAATGTCGATCGTGACGAGGCGTTGTTCGGCGTGGCCGAGGCGCTCCACGCTCTCGCAAAATTCGTAGGAGCAGAGACGGTCTCGCTCGGTGACGTCTCGCCGTCCGCCTTGGCTTCTCCCATGAAACGCGCGCTCGCCGCGGCAGCCGCACCCGTCACCGTCTAAGGCCCCACGCAATGCGCGCAGGAGTCTGTCAGATTCTCCTAATCGGAGCAGGTCATGCGCTCGATTGCCGGTGCGCTCGTTCTTCTCACCGCGCTCGGATGTCCGAAGCGCGACAACGCCGAGGCGAGCTCGTCGGCCGATCCTCCGCCCGAGGCGGGCGCGCCAGCTTTCGACCGGCGCGCCGAGCGTGCTGTCCTCATCAACCGACTGCGAAGCGCCGGCATTGCCGACGAGCGCGTCCTATCGGCAATGCAGCGGGTCGAGCGGCACGCGTTTGTGCCCGAAACCGAGCAGCGGCGCGCCTATGCGAACGAGGCGCTCCAGATCGGTCACGGTCAAACCATTAGCCAGCCCATGGTCGTTGCAGCGATGACGGAGGCCGCCCGGCCTGGTCCGGGAGACAAGTGTCTCGAGGTTGGAACGGGAAGCGGGTACCAAGCCGCCGTTTTGGCCGAGCTCTGCGACAAGGTCTACAGCATCGAATACCTCGAGCCGCTCGCACAATGGGCAGAACGGAACCTGCGCCAAGCTGGATACGACGCGTCGCGCGTGATGCTGCGTGCGGGGGACGGCTATCACGGTTGGCCCGACGAGGCCCCGTTCGACGTCGTACTGGTCACGGCCGCGCCCGACAAGGTTCCGAAGCCGTTGCTCGACCAAATGGCGCCGGGGGGACGGCTCGTCATTCCGGTGGGCCCGCGCCATGCAGCGCAGCAACTCGAGCTCTGGACGCGATCGCGCGACGTCGACGGCGGTTTCACCCGTGCGACGCTCATGGTCGTGCGGTTCGTTCCCTTCCTCGGTGACGCCGGCTCCCCGCGGCCGTGAGATATCGCGCTTAGGCGGCGACGAAGCGCGCTGTGGATCCGTAAAGGGGGCGATCGGTGCAGCGAGCCGTCTTGGGCCTGGCTATCCGCCGCGCGCCGCTCGTGATAGCAAAATCCGCGTGAAATCCATATCGCTCGCACTCCCCGCGCACCTCCGATGGGCGTCCGGCCTCGTCCTCATCATGCTCGCCGGATTGCCGGCGTGTTCGCCGAAAGCGCCTTCGCTCGGAACGCGCACGCCTGCTGAGTCGAAGAGCGTGGCCTCGCCGGAACACGCGCCACCGGGGCCCGCACCGAGCCCTCCTTCGCCCAAAACCGACGAGCTGATCGCGCGGCATATCGCAGCGCGGGGTGGGCTCGAAAAGCTTCGTGCGCTGAAGTCGGTGCGTCTCACGGGGACGGCGCGCTTCAGTCAACAAGAGGACTTCGAAATCGAAGCGAGCTACGGCGTCGTGCAGAAACGACCCGGGAGCATCCGCGTCGAGATGACATTCCAAGGTTTGACCGGGGTCGACGCCTGTGAAGGCAATGAAGTGTGGAGCACCGAGCCGTGGGACGGCCGGCGCGACGCCTTCCGGCAATCGGCGGACGAATCGAAGGATCTCATGCACGCCGCCGATCTCGACGGCCCGCTCGTCGATTGGCGGACCAAAGGGCATCGCGTCGACTATCTCGGCACCGACGAGATCGACGGCGCCGCTGCGCACAAGCTGCGCGTCACGTTGAAGGACGGCGACGTCGAATACCACTATCTCGATCAAGACACGCTCCTCGCCATCCGAATCGTTTACGAACAGCGCATTCGTGGCGTCGAGCGCATCTTCGAAAGCGATCTCGGGGACTATGAAGATGTCGCCGGTGTGTGGATGCCGTTCTCGATCGACTCGGGAAGGAAGGGCGCGCCGCGCACCTTCCACGTCACCATCGAGCGCGCAGAGCCGAATGTCGAGCTCGACGATGCCATGTTCCGGTACCCAGCGGTCGGCAGTAGCGTCAAACGGGCGATCGTCGCTCCACCAGGCGCGCCGCCGCCGAGCACGCCGCCACCCGTTTCGAAAGCGAGGGAAGCGCGGCTCGACGCGGGGATCATCTACGGGCTCGGCGCGCGCAACATCGGATCGGCAGCCATGAGCGGACGCGTGGCGGCGGTCGCCGCGTTCGTCGATGCCGGTAAGACGACGGTCTACGTCGGAGCCGCGTCGGGCGGCGTTTGGAAATCGCTCGACGGGGGCACCACCTTCCGTCCCGTTTTCGACAAAGAGAAGGTGCAATCGATCGGCGCCATTGCCGTCGACCCTTCACGACACGATACGGTCTGGGTCGGCGCGGGCGAAGCGTGGACGCGCAACTCGGTCTCCATCGGAGATGGCATCTACAAAACGACCGACGGGGGCTCGACGTGGCAGAACATGGGGCTACCGGAATCGGAGCGCGTAGCGCGCATCCTCGTGCACCCGCAGAGGAGCGATGTCGTCTATGCGTGCGTGCCCGGCAAGCTGTGGAGCGACAGCGCCGACCGCGGTGTGTACAAGACGACCGACGGCGGCAAGAGCTGGGCGCTCGTGTTGAAAGGACCGAACCTCTCCACCGGCTGTGCCGGTTTGACCCTGGATCCCAACGATCCAGAAGTACTTTTGGCCGGCATGTGGGACTTTCGCCGGCGCGGATGGACGTCGCGTTCCGGGGGCGACGGTCCGACGGCACCGAGTGGCAGCTCGTTGCAACGTACGAGCGACGGCGGAAAGACTTGGTCGGCGCTCACCAAGGACACGAACCAGGGCTTACCCGCCGGTCCCTGGGGCCGCATCGAAGTTGCGTTCGCGCCGTCTGACAACAAGGTCGTTTATGCTTTCATCGAATCGGCGAACTCGGCTTTGTTCGCGTCCTCCGACGGCGGCAAAACTTGGGAAGAGCGCGACAAGAGCCGCTTCATGGTGTGGCGCCCGTTCTATTTCGCCCGACTCATCGTCGACCCTTTGCAGCCGAAGCACCTTTTCAAAACGGATCTCACCCTGATCGTCAGCGATGATGGCGGAAAGAGCTTCGCGCGGACCGGCGGAAAAGCGCATGGCGATTGGCACGACCTCTGGATCGACCCCACCAATACCCAGCACATCATCGGGGGTGACGACGGCGGGCTCTGGATCTCGTGGGATGGAGGCAACCGCTGGTGGAAGTCCAACAACCTTCCGATATCGCAATTTTATCACGTCAGCGTCGATGCCAAGGACCCCTACCAGGTGTACGGCGGTCTGCAGGACAACAGCTCGTGGGCGGGCGATTCGGCGTATCCGGGCGGCATTGCCAACTCGCGCTGGGAGAACCTATTCAATAGCGACGGCTTTTGGGTCATCCCCGACCCGACTGACCCGCAGTCCGTCTACGCCGAGGCGCAGGGCGGGTACATTTCCCGCATCGATCGCCGCACCAGGGTGGCGCGCGAGATCCAGCCGCGCGCGCGTTACAAAGAGAAGCTGCGCTTCAACTGGAATGCGCCCATCCACGCCAGCGCCACGCAAAAGGGAACCATCTACCTCGGTGCGCAATTCCTTTTCCGCTCGCGCGATCGCGGTGATTCGTGGGAACGCATCTCGCCCGATCTGACCACCAACGACCCGGAGAAACAGAAGCAAGAGCAATCGGGCGGCGTGACCGTCGACAATTCCTCAGCGGAGATGCACACCACCATCTATTCCATCAGCGAGTCGCCCAAGGACAGCAAGACCGTCTGGGTGGGCACCGATGACGGCAACCTGCAGATCACGCGCGATTCGGGGAAATCGTGGACCAACGTCGTCGGTAACGTCGCCGGGCTTCCCGCGGCATCGTGGGTGAGCTGGGTCGAGGCCAGCCGCCATGACGCCGGCACGGCCTACGCTTGCTTTGATCGCCACACCTTCGGCGACATGACGCCGTGGGTCTTCAAGACCACGGACTACGGCAAGACATGGACGCGCATCGTCGGCCCCGATAAAGGCGTGCGCGGCTATGCGCACGTCGTGAAAGAAGACGTCAAAAGGCCCGATCTCCTTTTTGTCGGCACGGAGTTCGGACTATGGATTTCGCTCGATGGAGGCGCTGGTTGGGCCGAGTTCAAAGGGGGCGATTTCCCTCGGGCCGCGGTGCGCGATCTGCAAATTCAGACGCGCGAGGACGATCTCGTCATCGCGACCCATGGCCGGGGCATCTGGATCATCGACGACCTTGCTCCGCTGCGAGCACTGGGAGCGGGGACGCTCGGCCAACGCGCCGCTTTCCTTCCCGGGCGGCAGGTGCAACAGCGTATGCACGGCATGGAGGGGTGGGCCGAAGGGGACGCGTCGTACCTGGGCCGCAACCCGCCCGATGGGGCCGTCATCACCTATTACCAGCGGGAGCGCCACCTCTACGGCCGCCTCAAGCTGGAGGTGTTGGACGAGGCCGGCAAAGTCGTCGATAGGCTCAATGCCACCAAGCGACGCGGCATCAACCGCGTCGTGTGGAACATGCAAATGAAGCCCGCGCGCGTGCCCCGCGCGGCGCAAATCGCGTACAACGCCACGCAGGGCCCTCGGGTGCTTCCCGGCAATTACACCGTGCGCCTCACCAAGGGGGCGGACGTCATCGAGACCAAGCTCAAGATCGACCTCGATCGTCGTGCGCCCTTTACGGCGGCCGATCGCAAGCAACAGTTCGAAGCAGCCAATCGGATTCAGACGACGTTCGCTGAAATGACGGCGCTCACCGACCGCATCGACGCGGCGCGGGCAGCGTGCGACGCGCGCGCCAAGGCCCTTTCTCAGGGCGATCCGCTGATGGTGCGCTTGAAAGAGCTGGCCGACGCCCTGCAAGATACCAAGCAGAAGATCGTCGCCACCAAGGAAGGGGGCGCCATCACCGGGGAAGAGCGGATCCGCGAGCACCTCGACCTCTTGTATGGCGCTGTGAATGGGTGGGAGGGGCGCCCGGCCCGCTACCTGCTCGATCGCATCGACGTGCTGCGTCGCGAGCTGTCGGAAGTGGAAAAGGGCTTCGATGCACTCGCGGCAGGGGAGATTCGCGCTCTCGAGGCGCCTCTGCGCGAGAAGAAGCTCGATCCCATTCCCACCACGGCCCACAGCGTGACCGCGCCCGACGCCGCGATGGGCGCCATCGCCGCAGCGCAGCGTTGCCTCGTGCGGCGGAGCTGCGCAGCGCCGCTCGAGCCCGAGGTGACGACGCGGCGCGATTGAACAACCGAATTGTCGACAACGCCGCGGCGGGCGGGCGCGGCACAGGGCGCGGGCACAGGGCGCGGGCGAGGCGAGCGTTGCCTACATCGTGGCGCGTGCCCGAAAGTGCGAAAATTTCGGCTTGAGGCGTGCCGTGAGCGCTGTATGGTTAGAGGCGTGGATAGCCATTCCGGCTAGAGAGGGGGCGAACGGTTTGCGCAGCAAGACCGAGTGGAAGGCGCTTCTCGCGGCTGCCCAGGCGGGTTCCACCGCCGCGCAGTTCATCGTGGGCTGCGCTTACGGCGAGGGAGCTCGGAGCCCGCGCGGAGCAATCGTCGTACAGCGCGATCGCGCGAGATCGGCGGAATGGATGGAGCGGGCCGCGCGCGCCGGCGATCCCAGCGCCATGCACAACATCGGGTACTACTACGATCGCGGCGTGGGTGTGCGGCGCGATCCGCGCCGTGCGCTCTTTTGGTACCGGACGGTGTGGCGCAAGCACGGCTACGAATCCGCCGCCAACAACATCGCTACCATCTACCGCGATCGCAAAGATCATCGGCGGGCCTTCGTCTGGTACCGCAAAGCGGCCGAAGCGGGCGACGGCGACGCACTGGTCGAAGTCGCGGTGCGCTATCTCCGCGGCCGCGGCGTGCGCAAGGATGAAGAACGCGGCGTTCTACTCTTGCGCCGCGCCATTCGTTCGAGCCGGATCACGGAGTCGGGGCGCGATGACGCCAAGTACCACCTCGGTCTCTGTTACCTCCGCGGCTCGGGGGTCCACCTGTCGATCGCGCGCGCTCGGCATTGGCTGACCGAAGCCAATCGCGCGGGCGACCACCCTGCCGCCATCAATGCAATCGCCAGCCTGCGTCAAGCAAGCTGGCGATCGCTTCTCAAACGCTCGACCGTTTCGGGTCGAGCCAGCATCGCGCCTACGCGATAAGCGCGGCCTTGATGACCTTGCCGCCAGCGGAGGCGGTGAAGTCGGGGGCCATCTGGTCCTCGGGAATGCCGAGCGCCACGCCGAGGGTGCGCATCGCGGCGACGTGCGTCTGGGCGACGGGAATGTCGCCCGCGGCGTTGGGGGCCCCGGTGGCAGAGTCGATCGCCGATGCGAGGTACGCCGCGCTCGATCCGGGAGCAACCCCACCGTAGACGCCGGACTTCACGTTCTTGCCGATCATCACCGTCACCGCGTGATTGCCGTAGTGATCGCGACCGGTGCGGCCGTCCGTCTTGGCAATTCCGTTGAGGTTACGGCCGAACACGTTCAGCGTCGCGAAAGTCACCTTGTCGGTCAGACTGAGCGACGCCAAGGCGTCTTGTACGGCTTGCATGGCGGCCACGCCGGTCACGTGCTGCGCCGCCTCGGCGGTGAGGTCGGTGTCGGTGTGGTTGTCACCACCGAAGCCGATGTGCATCGTCACGACCGGCGTCACGTTGGCGGAGATGAGCGCCGCCGCGGCGAGCCCTTGTCCGCGCGCGTCGTCGCTGGTGATGGCGTTGAGCGTCGTCGCCAGCTGCTCGACCAATTTGCGCACCTGCACCTGAGAGAGCGCCATCGCGTCGAGGAACTGTTTCTGGACGTTGGTGCTGTCCGTCTTCGCCATCGCGTTGAGCTGATCGAGCGCTTGGTCGCGGAGGTTGCGGACTTTGACGAGCGCGTCGTTCTTGTTGCCCGTGAGAAGCTGCTTCAACTGCGTTGGTGACACCGAAGGCAAGGTGCGACCCGAGTAGCTGATGAGCTCACTCGAATTGCCGCGTGCTCCTACGGCGACCGGCTCGGGCTGCACCGTGCCGAAACAACCGGAGAGGTGCTTGGCAAAGGCCGAGACCACCATCTCGCCGCCGGTGAGCGCACCGAGAAGCTTCATGACCTTGGGTTGGTCGCCGTGGACCGTCGATCGCGTGGTGTGGTGGATGAAGGCCGTGCGAGCCAAGGTCGCCGGCGCCAGCGCGCCGCCCACGTCGGTGCCCGCCCACGGGAGCGCCGCGCCGTACGCTTTGCCGCCGAGAGTCACCATCGTCGGCGCCATCGTCACCGCCAGGGGGTGAATGATGGGGGCGGCTTCGTAAGTGCCGGGCACGTTGCAGTTCATCGGATCGCCCGAGCTCGACGTACTCAGAATGAGATACTGGAGCTTCTCTTTGGCCATGATGGTGCAGTCGAGCGCGGCCGCCGTCGCCGACCGAGGATTGGCGATGAACCACGCCGGAAGGCCCGTCGCCAGCGCGCGCAGACCGACATGTCCGGTCCCGAAGAGTGCAGTTAGAAGTGCGTCACGTCGTTTCAGCAGCATGGTCGTGGTTCCTTCCTTACAGGCCGAACGATAGAGACGTGGGCGACTCGCACGCGAGGGCGAAGGTCGATCGCAGCGAGTTCGTGGCGGACGCCTTGGTGGCGAGAACCGCTTGGTAATGGGACGTGAGGATCTGCACAGCTTCGGCGTGACGCGGGTCACTCCCCGTGTAGCCCATGATGCGGACGGTCATGTCTTCGATGGCGGCTGCGAAGCTGGCCGCCTTGTAGATGCTGTCGCCCGTGGCGGCATCGACCGCTTGCACGGCGATGTTCTCACAGAGCATCTCGCTCGCCGCGCGCTGGAAGAGCGTCGGGTCAGTCGCGGTGATGGGGAATTCCTCGCCTCGGCTGAAGGTGTCCGCCGGCAGGCTGGTGGCGATCTTGGCGGTCGCCGCCTGGGCCGTCGTCGGCACCGGGGTCACGAGGGCGCACATGTCGACTTTGCTCAAGCGCGTCGAGAGCGAGCCGCACAGCTGATCTTTGCGGGCGATGCTGATCGTCACACCGTTCATGCCAAACGTCAGCGTGTTGCTGGCGGCCGTCACGAGAGGTGAGGTGAAAAGGTCGGTGACGAGCGCCTTGAAGTTGTAGTTGCCGCTCTGGAACGCTTGAGCGATGCGCCTGAACTCCGGGTCGGTCTCTGCGCATGCTGAAGAGTTCGCGAAGAAGCAGAGCTGCTGCGTCATGCTGATGGCAAAGCGCGTGATGCCGTCGGGGTCTGCGACTTGCAGCAGCAGGGGCCCGAGAGCCGACATGTTGGCGCCGGTCGTATTGACGTTACCGAAGGCGAAGGTGCCGCCGATGGCCGTGGGCCGCGTATTGGCGGGCACCCCGTTGGAGGCTCGCGCCGGGAAGTCATTGCGGTCGTTGTAGTCCAACTGCGTTGCCCAGAACTGGCGCAGCGGGTCGAGGCTCTTGTGGCAGCCGAAGCACTCGGTGCCGTTCACGGAGTGGGCCGAGTCGAGCCCCGGCGTGCTGATCGGCGTGATCGAGCTGGCGCTGGTGAACGACTGCCCGAGCGCCACGAGCAGCGTCTGGTTGGCGGTGACGCGGTGCTGGTTCGAGTCGTTGGTGTTCCAGAGTGCCAAGTACGAAGGCGTTGTGTAGAAGCCGAGTCGCGGTATGGCCAATCCGAGCTCCGTCGCCTTGCGGATGGCCGGCAGGTCGTAGGAGAGCAGGCGGGTCTCACCGGCGTTGAGCGGCCGCAAGGTCACCCACTGCCAATTGTTGACGTCGTCCGCGTTCAAGTAGGGTTTCGCAGCGTGCTCGTAGCAGAGCGTCGTGCCGTCGGCGTTCTGGATTTCGGGCACGTAGCCCAGCAGCCGCTGGAAGATTCGCCCGTTGCCGGTAAACGCGTTGATCATGCCCGCCGTGCCCTGGCAATTGGGCGTGCGCTGCGTGCGCGGCGCGGTGGCCGGCAGCTCATCGCTGAAGGTGAGGTAGTTGGGGCTCGTCGGATTGAGCGTGTCCTCGATGGGGATGGCAGTGGCGCTCGCGTCGACCTTCCAGGCGAGAGGCGTCAGGCCGCGCGCGCGATCGTTCGGCATCTCGATCTGGAGATAGAGGCTCTTCAGCGCGTTCGTCATCATGAAGCGGTTCGTCGTGAGAACGTCCGAGAAGGGCTTGCCGTCGGCAATGAGCTGCCAAGCCGTCAGCGCGAAGCTGTCCTCGAGATTTTGCAGGAGACGCACGTAAGAGTCGTCACCGATGGCATTGGTGCCGGAACCGGCGAAATCGAAGCCGCCGTTTTGCAGCAGCTGGAGCTTGAAATCTTCAGCAGCGATGAAGCCCTGCTGTTGGAAGGTATTGCGGAAGAGGTAGATCATCTTGTCGCGGAACTCGGGCGTGGCCGACCAAGTGCCGACAAGGTTCTTCAGACCGCTCGCGCCCATGTTGACGACGGTGGTCACGTCCTCTTCGGTCGGTGCGAGACCCGTCAGAAGGTTCTTTACTTTGCGCACCGAGCTGCGCGCCGCCGCGGGCTCGAAGGGGGGCGGTGTCACACCGCCGCTACCACCGGCGCCGCCTGCGCCCGCGCCACCAGCACCGCCGGTACCCGTCGTGCCGCCAGCGCCTGCACCGCCGGTGCCGGTCCCGGTGGGATCCGTTCCACCGGCTCCGCTGCCACCGGCGCCCGTACCAGTTCCAGTGCCTGTGCCCGTTCCGGTTCCTGTTCCGGTGGTTGCCGAACCATTACCGGTCCCTGAAGTGGTACCGCCTGGCCGCGCACCGGGAACCGGCGTCGTGTCAGGCTCCCCGATACTTCCGGTGCATGAGGCACCGCTTAGCAGCAAGGCCGAAAACCCAACCGCGGACCACGCGGCTGCTCGGTGACTTGACTTCTTCATGTTTGCTCCTTCTCGTATCGGGGCGGCGGCACGGACAAATCGTGCACGCGAGGAATCCAATTAGAACGGCTGCGCCTGAAGGTCCCGTTGAGGTCTACGGCTGAACGGGCTGAGTTCGGTAACCGGGAATATGCGCGGTAGGGGGTGATCGATCACGGAATCGACCGATCTTTAGCGGCGTTTGGCCTGGTCCCTGCTAACGCCGCGTAACCTGTTCGGGGACGCAATCGCCTCGGAACGGCGTCACTCGAACTTCACATCGCAGGTGTAGATGTTCAGATTTCCACCCCGATCGGACGAGAAAAAGAACTGCTTCTTATCCTCGCTGAGCCACGGGTCACGCTCCTCGAACAGCGTGTTGAGCTCCACGATCGGGGTGAATCCCGAGAAGGGATCGGTGATTTTTTCACGTCGTCCGACGAACAAGTTGGCCGTGGCGACGGGCACGGTCGCGTCCGATTCCGATCCTCCCACACCAGCGTCCAGGGCTGCAGCGATGCCGCCTTCGTTTGCCTGCATCAGGGGGCCGGATGCGAAAAACACAGTAAGACCATCGTCGCTCAGGAACGTGTCCATCGTCGTGCCATCTTCGAACACGAGCTCGGGCACCGGCTGCGGCGTTTCGAAGGGTGCTGCGATCGAGTCGCGTGAGGCAAAGAAGGTGCGGTACACCGAGCCGGGGCCCCGTTCGGAGCCGAGCGGCATCACCAAGCCGTGAACGCCCAGCGGGCGGGGGATGTCGAATGAGCCGGAACTCAACACCGGAACGTGCGCGGGGTCGCCCCATTCGGTGCCCCGTGCTCCGCGTGTCGATACCCAAATGTCGAGACCACCCGACGTCCCCATCGCGCGTCGATCGGAGCCGAGCCACAGCGTGAGCCCGTCGGCGGAAACCGCGCTGCCCGTATCGAGGCTGCGCGAGCTCACCGAGCGCACCTTCTGCGGCGATCCGAAAGCCTCGTCGCGCAAAGCGCGCGACGCCGTCCAGATGTCGAAGTCTCCTTCGTCGCGCGTGGAGGTGAAATAGATCTCGAGGAGATCTTCCGTCAGCGTCGCGTTGTTCGTTCGCGCGTACGTCGCCAGCTCGACGACGAGACGCGGTGGTCCGAAATGGTAGGTGGGTGCCGGCTTCTCACCGATGGTGACGAGGCTTCCATGGCAGCCGCTCGTCGCGAACACGATCATGCCCAACGTGACCGCTTCGGTCGTGCGCATGGCGAGAAGGTAAGAAATTCTGCAGCGAAACATTGGGTACCGTCCTAAATGCTTCTCGACCCCTCCTGCGATCATGGAAGGACGATCGGAAGGGAGGGTCACCGAAGTTCGGATTGGTGGTAGGGTGGGGTCCCGCTTTGAAAAGTCGTGCTCAAGACTACCGTGGGGCGAAGAACTGACACGTTGGTTTTCTTCGACCGCTAGGGAGGCGCCATCAGGCAGTCGTCGAAGTGGGGGTTGTTGTTCGTCTTTCTTGTGTGGTCGCCAGCGCGCGCGATCGCTGAGCCGCAGTCTGCCGGCGGTGGGCCTCCGGTGTTCATCGAGCTCTTTTCCCCCGACGGGTGCGGCAGCAGTCAAGAGCTAGCGCGGCGTGTAGCGCATCGCTCCGAACGCGTGCGCATTGCGTCGAGCGCGGAAGGGGCCGTCGTAGCGCACGCCGAAATTCGCACGCTCGGTCCGGGCACCGTCGAAGCGACGCTCACCATGACCGAGCCGTCGGGAAAGCGCTGGTCGCGGCTCGTGCGATCGGCAACGTGCGAAGAAGCGCTCGACGCCATCGCGCTCGTTCTCGCCGTCGCATTTTCTCCCGAGCTCAGCCCCGTGCCTGAGCCTATTCCCGAGCCTGCGCCGCCATCGCCGCGCCCTCGACCGCCCGAGTCTCGCCAACCGAAGCCGTCACTCGACGACGACAAACGTCGCGCACCTCCCGTGGCTTCCGCGCCACCGCCGGAACCGACGCCGCCTCCTGAACCGCCGCCCCCGGTCGAGCCCGTGCCTCCACCGCGACCCGTGGTCGATCATGCAGTCGAGCCGCGGGCCGTCCCTTTGCCCGACTCGATCTTTGGTTCGGCAGGTGCGGCGGCGAGTCTTTTATGGGGCCCCGCGCCGACCATGATGCCGGGCGTTTCGATTTTCGGGTCGCTCCGATGGAACCGCGACGCGGCGATCTCCCCCGCCGTGCAGCTCCGGGCGTCGCATTTCTGGATGTTCGGATACGACGCTCCGGGCGGTGTTGCCAACTTCGCGCTCGATTCGGTCACCGTGTCGCTCTGTCCCGTATGGTTGCAAGAACACAGGCTCAGCGTTCAGCTGTGCGCTACGGGCGAGCTAGGGAGGCTTACGGTCCGAGGCACCGAGACGTTGAACGGAACGACGCGCGCGCGCCCTTACGTCGTGTTCGGCGCGGCGGCGGCGGTCGACATCGATTTCGGCCGTGGAATCGCCTTCACCAGTTTTGCCAACGGCGGCGCACCGATGATGCGGGATTCGTTCCAATTCCGGCCGGCCGTGTTTTACGAAGTGCCGGTGGTTGTGCTAACGGCAGGTGCAGGCGTCGCTGTGCGCTTTCTCTGATCGGCGACGGCGTCTCGCGGCATACTGACGTTACGGATGCGGATACGTGCTTTCTCCTCGATGGTCGGTCCGAGGGCGTTGCCGGTCAACGGCGACGTCGATCGGCGAAGACTCGAGCAGATGTTCACGGCCCATCACGAGGCGGTGTGGCGCACGCTGCGTCGTCGCGGACTTTCGCCGGAAGCCGCCGCCGATGCAACGCAGCAGTGCTTTCTCATCGCGGCCGAACGTCTCGACGACATTCGCAAAGGGAGCGAGCGCGCGTTCGTGCTGGGGACCGCGCTTCGCCTCGCGTCGACGGCGATCCGCACCGACCGGCGCTGGCAGCTCGAAGACAACATGGATCTGCGCGCGAGCCCCGCGCGAGCCGACGAGATCGCCGACCGAAGGCGCGCGGTCGATCTCATGGATCGGGTACTTTCTCGACTCCATCCCGATTTGCTGGAAGTATTCGTGCTATTCGAGATTGAAGGGCTCCCTACGCCCGAAATTGCAAAGATGGTCAATATTCCCGTCGGTACAGCGGCATCTCGTTTGCGCCGGGCGCGGGAGGAGTTTAGGGCAGTGGTTGCACGGCTCGAGCGGTCGTTGAGGCGCGAGGAAGAGCGATGAACGATCCCAAGCGTTTGGTGGAGGACGAAGGAACCGATCTCGAACGACTGCTGCTCGACGCAGCTCGCCGCGAGCGTCCCAAATCCAGCCTCGTCCCGCGCATGCTCGCCGGGCTCGGTCTCGGCGTTGGTCTCACGCAAACCGCCGCGCCGCTGGCCGCGGCAGCCAAGGTCGGCGTGGGCGTCTGGGTGTCGGTGGGGATTCTCGCCGCCGCCGGCGCCGGTTTCGTGAGCGCGCGATCGTTCGCGATCAAAGAACCCCCCGCGCCTCCGGTGGCCGCTCCCGTCGTCACCGCGCGCGAGACAGCGCCGGCGATGAGCGACGCCAAGCTGCGCGACGAGATCCGGCTTCTCGATCGCGCGCGCGCCGCGCTCCGCATGCGCGCTCCACAGCAGGCGCTGCAAGAGCTGCGTCACTACTTCGATGGTCATACGCAAGGCGTTCTCGAGCCAGAAGCCGCCGTGCTCCGCATCGAGGCGCTCCGTGAGAATGGCGATCGGGTGCAAGCGGCCGCTGCGTCGCGCGAATTTTTGGCGCGCCATCCCGACGGTCCGCTCGCCGATCGCGTGCGCCGTTTGGCCGAGAAGTAGCGGCCGTCGCCACGCCAACATTTTCGTCTCGGCGTATTTGCCGGTCGATGTTGCGCGTTGGGTTGATCAAAAACCGATTGCGCGGAATACAAGCGATGTATCTTCCACGCCCGTTTCGCTTCGCCGGGAGAACTGAATGCATCGGCGTTTCACGTCCGCTTTTTATACGCGATGTTGCATTGCTCTCGTCGTCGCAGGAGCGGGCTGCAGCGATCAGTCGGAACCCCTAGGACCACCGAGTAGCGGCGGCGCTGGAGGTGCCGGAGGTTCGAGCGCGGGCGGCGGCGGCGCGGCCGGTCGGGCGGATGCAGGCGGTGGCTCGGGCGCGAATGGCGGTGCGAGCGGCGCGACGAGCGGCAGTGGTGGCGCAGCCGGTTCCGCGGGCGGAAAAGGCGGCGCGGGGGGAACGGCGGGCGGAAGTGGCGGCAGCAGCGGCAACGCTGGCACCGCCGGCGCGGGTGGCTCGCGCAGCGACGCCGGACCGGTGAGCGACGCGAGTGTCGATGTGCCGCCGCCCCCCTGCACCGGCGATCGCTGCATCTGCATGCCCGGCGAGCGGCGTGAATGTTACTCCGGTCCGGCGGCGACCAAGGGCGTCGGCCTTTGCGTAGCTGGTACGCAGACGTGCGACGCGACGGGCATAGCCTGGGGCGCGTGCACCGGCGAAGTGGTCCCGCGCGCCGAGGACTGCGCGAGCGCAGAGGACGAAGACTGCGACGGCCGCGCCGACTGTTTCATCGTCGACCTTCGCGCCGACGTGAACCGGAACGGCACCATCGATCTCACCGATGCCACCGAGGATACCGGCGAAGAAACGTGGGATGCGTCGCACGGCGCGATCTTCCTTCCCAACATCGACGACGATGCCAACACCTGTTCGAAAACCGCGGTCGACACCGAGATCGCGAAATGCAACGACGGCGCCGACGAGGTTACCAACGGCAATGACGATCTCCTCGACCTCGCGCGGCTGAAGACGGTGCCTGCGCCGTCGCTCCCCGCCGACGCCAGCGGAACGCTGACCCTCGACGCGAAGAGTGCGGCGCTGGTGCGCATCTTCAAAAAGACGACGACTGGATTCACCGTCTTCAAGGCCACTGACGTTCTGACGGTGGCCGAGCTGCGCGAAGGCGTGGAATTCGGCGTGGAAGGCAAAGACGTTCAACGCGACACCACGTGGAACGGCTTTGCCGACGTGACGCTGACGGTGAGATCGGCTGGCGACGCGGGGCCTTCGACTTCCGACACCGTGCGCTTGCGGCAGGCGCCGGTCATCTTCCGCCACCACCTGTCGCCGGTGAAGACGCTCTATGCCATCAACACCGCGGGGACCGGATATACGCCGTTTGCCAATTCGCTCACGACGGCGTTGACGGCAGCGGGCGGCACGGTGCCGCTGACGAAGCTCGACCTGGCCGGCGATCAATGGGCGCAGGACATGATGGAGCCCGCCTATGTCGCCATGCCCGGCACGGTCGGGGCGCAGGTCATTCGCGTCAACGTTCGCTCGGCCAATTACGGGGGCAGCAAGGGCCCCGGTCTCCGCCCTTCGGGCCGCGTCGTGTTCACGACCTTGCGCGGCAAGGACGTCGCTGGCGTGCAGCAGTACGACGTGAACCACGCCAACAACATGGACACGTTGAACTCGACCGGGAACTTCGAGACCATCCCGCCCTACACGAACGGCGCAGAGAATTACCCCGTCGGGCGCGTGCTGCGTGGCCGAACGGCCACCTGGTTTCCGGACAAGACGATGGATGCGTTGATCGACGCGCAGGGGCAGCAGAATATCCTCGCCATCGACACGTCTTGGCTTCTCGTGGGGCATGTGGACGAGACGGTCAGTTTCATGAAAGCGGCGACGCCGCACGGGTTCATCATGCTCGTCACCGATCCCGCGGGGGCGGTGAAGATGCTCCAGGACCAAAAGACGGCCGGCAATGGCACCACGGCGATGTTCTCGGGGACGTCGGGCGCGACCACCATCGACGCGTTCCTCGCCAACACGGCGATGATGACGCACAACCAAGATGCCGCGGCCGACATCCAAGCTCAGGTCGACGTGATCAAAGCCGCCACCGGGCTCACCGATGCCGAGATTGTGAAAGTCCCCATCATGCATCGGCTGACCTCGAGCAAGAGCGTCGCCTACCTACCTGGAACCGTGAACGGCATCGCGATCTCGGACAAGATCTTCTTCGCGCCCGAACCGCATGGGCCCATGATCGCCAGCAAGGACATTTTCAAAGCCGCGTTCGAGGCTTCCATGACGACGTGGGGGATCACGGTGTACTGGGTAGAGGACTGGGACCTTTTCCACGCGCTCGATGGTGAAATCCATTGTGCAACGAACGCCGACCGCGTGGTGGGCGCAGGAGAGACATGGTGGACGAGCGGCAAATGAGGCAAACCACCTGGGCGAGGGGAGTGTCCGTCGTTGCGATCGCATTGGCGGCAGCGACCGTGTCGGGGTCGGCTTGCGCCGGCGGCGCGGTGCTGGCGCCCTCCGATGTGCCGGTCTCGGCTAGAGGACAGCTCGAGGGCGCCATCGCGCAGGCGCGCAAAGACGACTCCCAAAGCTTCGAAGACTTGGCGGCGTTGCGCCGCCGATTGCCCGAGCTCGATGCACAGAAGCGCGGCGATGTCGTGACGGTGGCTTTGCCGCTCGAGGACATGGGCCCGCGCGTGCTCTGGCCCATCGTCGAAGAGCTCGCCTTCGCCGCACAACCGCCGAGCGATCTGGCGCCCGGGGCGTGGCGCGATTGGCGCGTCGCTCTCATCGAAGCGCTCGGCCTTTTGCACGACGCCCGTACCGAACCCGTCGTGCTCGCGCTGCTCGCGAAGCGCGACGCTGACGCGCCGCTGCTTCGCGCTGCGGTCGAAGCTGCCGGACGCCTCGGCACGCGTTCTGCGATCAACAAAATGGTGTCGCTAAAACCTGCCGACGCGTCGATGCGACGCGCCGTGTGGGAAGGAATGGGCGAATGCCACCATATGGCGTGTGTTCAGGCGCTGAGCGCTGGGCTTGCGGCGGGGCCTGACACGGAAACGGCAGCCGTCATCGCGCGGTCCCTCGGTCGATCCGCGTCGTCGTGGGCGTGGCAGACACCGGCGCTCGCGGCGACCGGTGAAGGGCGGGCCGTGCGCGCCGCCGCTGCCAAGGCATTGATCAATGCACTGCCGAGCGCGCCGTCCGGCGCGCCGCGGGACGCGTTGTTCCGCGCGATCGGTGTGGTCGAAGACCGTTCGACTGCGCAGCTCGCGCGGGATCTGCGTAAAAAGGCCGATCCGGAGCTGGCGCGAGATCTCGACAAGCTTCTCGATCGGTTGGCCGCGTCGCAAGCGCGCCCGTGACGATTCGAGCGAGCGCCCGCCGCGCGTAGCGCTTCCTGTACCGCGCTTTGCATACAGGGTGCCCGTATTGCCGCCGCGTGTGTGCGTAGAGCGGACAATGCACGACTTGGGTGACTCGTATCGAAAGAGAAAATGACCCTTCCGCGACGGAAAAGCAGTCGTATCCTGGTGAATTAGAGGGAGCAGCTGCGCTCGACGAAAGCGGAGGTCGGGCGCGGCGAGGGGTTTCGTGCTCCCGACCACGATTTACCGAGAGAGGAGCTTCGCCCGATGCAAGGCGGCTTTGTACCGAAGATTGGCATCCGCAAGGGCGATGTCATCGCCGGAAAGTATCGTGTCGATTGGGTTCTCGGCACGGGGAGCTCTGGCGTCGTACTGGCGGCCTTCCATTTGAAGCTGCACGAGCGCGTCGCGATCAAGCTCCTCTTGCCCGAAGCGCTGTCCAATCCCGAAGCCGTGCATCGATTCGAGCGCGAGGCGCGCGCCGCCGTGAAGATCAAGAGCGAGCACGTGGCGCGGGTGATTGACGTGGGAACGCTCGAAGAAGGTGCGCCTTACATCGTCATGGAACACCTGCAAGGGGAGGATCTCGCCGCGCGACTCGCGCGAACCGGTTGCCTCCCCATCGAGGAAGCCGTCGATTTCGTGATGCAGGCGTGCGAGGCCATCGCCGAAGCTCACGGTCTCGGTATCGTTCATCGCGATCTGAAACCGGCCAATCTCTTTTGCGTTCGTAGCTCCGATGGCCAAGCCACGATCAAGGTCCTCGATTTCGGGATCTCCAAGGTATTGGATGCGTCTGGTCTCCACGCTCCGGGAGAGATGACGAGGACGAGCATCGTCGTTGGCTCCCCGTTTTACATGTCTCCCGAGCAGATGCAGGCGCCGCGCACCGTCGACGTGCGCACCGACATCTGGTCCATCGGCGTCATTTTGTACGAGCTGATCGCGGGCAGTGTTCCGTTTCCCGGGGACACGTTGCCGCAGATTTCGGTGCGCGTCGCCAAGAGCCCGCCGCCGATGTTGCGTATCCTCCGATCCGAAGTGCCCGCCGGGCTGGAGACGGTGATCGAGCGCTGTCTCGAAAAGAATGCGAAGAAGCGGTACAAGAGCGTCGCCGACCTCGCCGCAGCGCTCGGGCGATTCGGGCCGCGCAAGGCGCTGAGCTCCGTCGATCGCATCCGAGCGAACTTCAAAAATGCGAGCGAGCGCCCGTTCTCCATTTCGCTCCCCCCCGAGGACGACGTTGCGCCGCGTGGGCCGGCAGGTACGTCTCCCTCCTCGTGGGGCGCGGCGACGACGCGTGACCAACACCAGCGCAATCGCCGTCACACCGCCGCGGCGCTGCTCGCCGCTGCTGCGGCGCTCGCCGCCGTGGGGGCATGGCTCGTGCGCGTCGTGCCGCGCGGAAATGTCCCCGAGGTAGCGCCCGCGCTCGCGACGCAGCCGCCGCCGGCACGCGCGATCGCCGACGATCCCACGCGGGCCTATGCGGTAGCACCGGGCGCAATCGCAACCGCGTTGGCGCCGCCAACCGGAACGGGCGCCTCGGTGCCGCCGCCCGCGCGTCAGGTCGACACGCGCCAGTCGCGCCAGGCATCACCGCATCCGAGCGCGCAAGGCGCATCGGAAACAGCCGCGGGCGCGGGCGCGTTGCCCGTCGCCCCCGTCGCGGCGGCCGCGAAAGGGGGGTCGTGTCTCCTCAATCTCAGCTCCGCGACGCCATCGACCGTGATCTTGGATGGCCATTCGCTCGGGGCGAGCCCGCGGCTCGCAATCGCGGTCTGGGCAGGGAGCCACACCGTCGTTTTCCGCGCTGCCGAGGGTCAGACGAAGAGGACAGTCACTTGCGCAGCAGGTGATACCAAGAACATCGAGCTCAGGCTCGGCGATCTGCCGCCCGGGGAGGGCTCGCCCAACGCGGACCCCTGTCCGCTTTGCGACCGGCCGTAACTCGGTTGCATGCTCGTCGCCCCACGCGCGCTCGCCATCGAACGCCGCTCAGTTGTTCTGGCAGACGTCCGCTTCGCCCCGACCGGCGCTCGGTTCGAAGGCCTTTTCCTGGCACATGATGAACGCGACTGCGCCCGAGCGCGGCTCGCTGGTGGCATTGACGAATTTGATGAGCCGTCGCTCCGTGTCCGGACATTTCGCGACGAGGCCGCACTGGCGCACATCTGCTTTGCCGTCCTTGCCGTGGGCGGGATCGATGTAACACCAGCCATTGCCGCCAGCGCTGCCGGGGTCGGGGTTCGTCTTGCAGAGGTCTTGCTCGCGCGCGTCTTGGATCTGATCCATCTCGCAGAAGCAGTCGCCTACCTCACGCATTTTGGTGGTGACCAACTTGGGATCGGCGACGGTGCGCCCGGGGAGCGTTTTGCAATCGCAAGCACCGTGCGATTCGTAAGATTCGATCACCGCGCAGGGGACCAGGCCCGAGTCGGGGTCGACCTCCAGCGCACGCGGCATGCAACGACCGCGCAGCACGGTGCGCAGACGGCTGATGAGCGCTTGAATGGCAGGCGTGTAGCCGTAGTCTTTGGCACCCGGATTGGTGACTTGGGACGGGCAAATCGAAGCCACGATGGCTTGCTCGGGATCGAGCCCCTTCAAAACCTGCAGAATGCGCGTGCCAGGGTAGGCCTTGGCGCGGACCTGCGTGATACTGAACGCATTCGTCGTCTGGTTCTGGCAAAGAGGACTCTTTCGCTTGTCGAGCTCGTCCTGCGTGCCCGCGCAGTCGCAGTCGTCGTCGGACGTGCACATTTTGGTTCCGGTCGGCGGCAGGGCGAACGTGCACGCGTACTGCAGATCGGCGCTGCGCTGCTTTGCTTCGGAGGGATTCCACTCGTGTCCGTGGATAGGATCCGCCTTGGCACCGCTGGAGGGCGGCGCCAGGTTGGGGCGCGGCGCAATCGATTCAACCATGTGCGCATCGCCCGGCAACACGGGACCCTTCGGGTTCTCGGGATCGCCTACGAGATCGAGCCACAGGTTCTGCTCTAGGATCTCCTTTGCCGTCTTGTATCCCTCGCCGAGGTCGTTCGAATTTTTGGCGATGAGCTGCCAGGGGACGCCGGTGATGCCGGCCACGAACACGAGGCTCTTATCGCGCACCTGCTGACACGCGGTGCCCGGTTTACAGCTCAAATCCGAAAAGAGTGGGTTATCGACCTCCTCGCCTTTGCGATTGCGAATCTTGGCGCTCCCGAACCCGTCGATGTAGCGCTGCACCGGGTAGAGAAAATCTTGCCCGTACTTCTGCTTTTGATTGAAGCAGCGCAGGTTCGGCGGATCTTCCTCGAGCGTTTTGGCTGCTTTGCCGCACTGCGCGTCGTCTTTGGGCGCGATGCAGTTGGCCGGCGGGTTGGTCACGCCGCAATTGAAGCAGCATTGATCGTTGGGGTTCGCGTCGCAGGCTGAAGTACTGCGCGCGAGCTGGCTTGCGCCGGTGGGCGAGTTCAACAGGGGAAAGAAGCCCTGCCCGACGTCGGCGATGGAACAGTCATTCTCGTCGGTCACGATCATGACCGAAACCAATGAATCGGCGCGCAGAAATTCGGCCCGCTGCGCCAAGAGCTCTTGGTCGATGCCGGCGACGACGACGGACCTGTCGTCCGGCGCGCGGGAAATGGTGTTGAACGGTTCGGGGTCGACGAGAAACCGGTAAACGGCCTCGAGCGAAGCTTCGTACCCACAGCCGTGTTGCCCCACCCCGGTGACCATCGACTTGAAGAGCGGCGCCACCTCTTCGCTACTTTTGAGCCCGTCGGCGACGCTCGGATTGTAGAGGAGGAAACCCTTGTTCTTGAAGGTGGGAACGGTTCCCATGCCCATCGCGCGGCTGACGAGGTGCCCGCGGTCGTTGTTGTGGGGATCGGACCGAGTCATGTCCGATGGATCGTCGCACACGGTGCCGCCGGCGCCATGCGAGCCGAGTGACGAGCTGACGATCCCGATGTGGATGTCTTTAATGGGCTCGAAGTCGAGAACGCCGACCGGACATTGGCTGTTGACCGCGTTGCCTTTGATCTCACCGGTGTCCTTGTCGACGCATTTCGGCTCGATGAGGCGCTTCACCAGCTCCGGTACCGCGTCGCCCAGGATGGCCTGTTTGTCGGCCATCGACGAGGAGTTGTCGATCATGAACAAGAGGTCGATCTTGTTGACTTTGTTCTGCTTGACCTGCTCCATCACGCGGGCCGTGACTTCCGGTACGGCTGGAGCGACGGGACGATCGAGGCAACCGCTGCCGACAATGGAGACACATGTCAGCAGGAGGGAACCGAGCCCCGCGGCGCGTATCACGGGAACGACTTTGTTCTTTGAAGATTGCTGGCGATTGTCGAAGCAAACTGTCGGCAATGGAGGAACGCGCATGGAAGGTCAGTCGCCGCACCCGCCCGCGCTGAGCAGACAATCGCGCGCGAGAACGTGACGACGACTTAACAGTGCGTGCAGTGACAGGGACTGCACGCTCCAATGACTCCGTCACACCTACTCCCAGCGCGCCTCGAGCAAAGCGTGCGCACTGCCGTCGGGGCCACCCGATACGAAGCGCGACTCCACATTGCGAGCGCCGGCGATGGCGAGGAGCGACTCGCACGAACCGATGAGTTCCATCCACATGTCGCGGTCCCAGCCAACGCAGTTGCCACACCGCGCTTGAACGTAACCGCGCTCCGCCTTCACGATTTCGAGGCGTCCGGTATCGTAGTAGGTGCTGAACACGCGCTGCGACATGCCCAAAAGCGCCTGAGGCGAGATGATTCGCGCGAGCATCTGCTTGTGCACGCCCGACATGTCATGACGCGCGGCGAGTCGGCCGATCTCGCGAGCCAGCTCGGGACCATCGTTGGAGCTGGAGCGGAAGGCGCGAAATGTCTCGCGGTACCAGGAGATTGGGTACCAAGTAGCGGCCAGCAAGGTGTAGTAGCGGAACGCGTCGGCGAGCTCCCGCGGCATCAGCTCGCGTGCTCGCTCGCGCGCGTCGGTGCCGCGCAGCCGCTCGTAGCAAAGATCGATGGTCCGAAAGGCCACCCCCTTCACCTTCGGTTCCGTGGACGTGGGGGGAAAGGCACTGCGGCGCGGTGGTCGATCGGAATCGAGACGCATCGGCATAGGCAGCTTAGTCCGTCTCGCCCGCGAAATGAAGGCTACGGCGCAGCGACGCGCTTGCCTTCCCGCGGCGGATCTTCAAGATGGGGGGCCTATGATTTCGCCCGCGCGCCTCATCTCGCCATCCTTCGTGCTCGTCCTCGCGCTCGCGCTCGCCTCTTGCGCTCGTGGCCCTCGCTCGGCGGACAATCGGTGTCTCGGTTCGGGCGCGCCGGGTCACTCGATCGATCTCGAGGCCATGGATCGCTCGGTGCGGCCGGGCACCGACTTCTTCCTCTTCGCCAACGGGAATTGGTACAAGAAGACCGAAATCCCGGCCGATCGCGGAGGGACGGGTCTCTTCCTCCGCCTCGCCGAAACGGTCGAGTCACGCACCAAAGGGCTGCTCGAAGAAGCAGCTCGAGCGCCGGAAGGCACCGACCTTCGCAGGGTCGGGGACTACTACGCGAGCTACCTCGACGAGAACGCCATCGAGAAGCGGGGCCTCGCGCCTCTCACATTGGCCCTCGAGCGTCTCGGCAAAGTGACGAACAAGCGCGAGCTCGCGACATTGTTTGGCTCGGAGCTTCGTGCCGATGTCGATCCGCTCAACTCGACGCATTTCTCGACGTCCAATCTTTTGGGACTCTGGGTGGAACAGGACCTCAACGATACCTCGCAGAACACCGCCTACGTTCTGCAAGGTGGTCTCGGCATGCCGGATCGCAGCCATTACCTCGACGAATCGCCGGGCCGGGTCGCCCTGCGCGTCAAGTACGAGCGGCACCTGGCGACGATCTTCAAACTCGCGCAGCTTGCCGACGCCGACGCCAGGGCGGCGCGCGTGCTCGTTCTCGAGCGCAAGATCGCCGGCGTGCACGCGAGTCGCACCGATTCCGAGGATGTCGGTAAGGCGAACAATCCTTGGAAGCGCACCGATTTCGGGGCCCGCGCCCCGGGCATGGAGTGGGAAGCGTTCTTTGCCGCGGCCCGCCTCGACCAACAACCGGCGTTCATCGTTTGGCACGCGGAGGCCGTCAGCGGGTTATCCAAGCTCGTCGCCAGCGAGCCGCTCGAGACGTGGAAGGATCTCGTCACCGCCCACACCATCGATCATTTCGCGGACGTACTCCCCAAGGCGTTCGCCGACGAGCAGTTCGCGTTCTACTCGAAAGAGATGCGCGGCGTGCCCGTCAATGCGCCGCGCCCTCGGCGTGCGCAGGGCAGTACGAACGATGCGCTCGGTGACGCCGTCGGTAAGGCGTATGTCGCTCGCTACTTCCCCGCGTCGTCGAAGCAAGCCATCGAGGAAATGGTGAAGAACCTCATGGTCACCTTCGGCCACCGTGTCGATGCGCTGACGTGGATGTCGCCCGCGACCAAGGCCAAGGCCAAGGAGAAGCTATCCACGCTGCGCGTCGGTATCGGCTACCCCGATTCCTTCCGCGACGACTCCGGTCTTTCCATCGTCTTTGGCGATGCTTTTGGCAATCTCGAGCGCGCCGAGCTCCACAAGTATCGCCTCGACCTCGCCAAGCTCGGACGGCCCGTCGATCGCGGCGAATGGGCAATGTTTCCGCAGGAGGTGAATGCCGTCAACCTCCCCATCCGCAACGCTCTCAATTTTCCAGCGGCCATTTTGGTGCCGCCTTTCTTCGATCCGCGCGCCACGGTCGCCGCCAACTACGGCGGGATCGGGTCGGTCATCGGCCACGAGATCAGCCACAGCTTCGACGATCAGGGGGCCAAATTCGACGCGCGGGGTCGCTTCGCCAATTGGTGGACGCCCGAGGACCTCGCCCACTTCGAAGCCTCGGGCGCAGCCCTGGCGCAGCAGTTCAGCGCCTATCGTCCTCTGCCGGACGCCAAGGTTGACGGCAAGCTCACGCTCGGCGAGAACATCGCGGATCTGGCGGGACTCGCGGCGGCTCACGACGGGTGGCGAGCCTCGCTCGGCGGCGCGCCCGCGCCGGTGCAGGACGGGCTCACCGGCGAGCAGCAGTTCTTCCTCGCTTACGCGCAGTGCTGGCAATCGAAGACGCGCGACGAGCTGCTGCGCGAAAGTCTCGCCACCAACGGTCACGCGCCTGCGCGTTACCGCGTACTCACGGTGCGAAACCTCGACGATTGGTATCAAGCCTTCGCGGTGGAACCGCGCGACGCGCTCTACTTGGCACCCGAACAGCGCGTACGGGTTTGGTAGTCACGCGAGGTGAAGGATCTCGGCCTTGACGCGCCCTTGTTGCACGACGAGCTTTCCCATGGCGATGGGAAGCTTGAAACGGCGCGGGCCGATGCTCCCGGGATTATGTAAAGAACGCCGTCTTCCGTCTTCAGCATCGGCTTGTGCGAGTGGCCCGCGATCACCGCCGCTAATTCCGCTCAACGAGGATCGACATCGAGCTCATGAATGTCATGGAGCACGTAGAGGCGGGCCCCTCCCACCTCGAGCGTAGCGGTCTCCGGAACGGCGCGCGCCCATGGGCCGTGGTCGTTGTTGCCTCGGACGGCGGTGACAGGGGCCACCTCGGCCAGTGCGGCGAGCACTTCGGGCGAGCCGATGTCGCCGGCGTGAACGATGTGAGCAACACCGCGGAGCCGCGCCAATGCTTCCGGGCGCAAGAGCCCATGCGTATCGGAGACCACCCCGATCACGACCTTGTTCGACATTGGTTTCGCGACGATACCTACGCGTCCGCCGCTCGGCTACCGGCGGAGGTCCGCGCCTTCGCTCTCGGATGGACGAGGCGCCCGCCTCGCTCGCACGCTTGCTGAATGTCGGTGCTCCGCAATTCAAATGCGCGCGCCTTCTCGGATGGCAGGCGCGCCGCGGAGGATTGTCGTAGAATCGGGCGGCATGCGCACCGCGAAAAAGACTTTCAAGGCGAAGAGCAGGACGAAGCCCAAGGCGAAGGCCCCCAAGGCCCTCACGAAAACGCAGCCCCGAGCGGACGCCAAGGCGACCGCGAAGGCGCGCAAAGTCGCTCCCAGGAGCAAGGCCAAAGCCGCTCCCAAGGCCAAGGTCAAACCCGTTGCCAAGAGCAAGGCCAAAGCCGTTTCCAAGGCCAAAGCCGCTCCCAAGGCCAAAGCCGCTCCCAAGAGCAAGTCGAAACTCGCGTCGAAAAGCGTGGGGCGGCAGCGCGCGGCCAAGGCTGCACCGAAAACCGAGGCCCGCTCGACGCCGACGCTGGCGCAAAAGCCTCCGCGGCGCGACGCAACCGGTCATCTCGACCCCAAATATGCGCGTGATCTGCGCGCGCTCAGCCGCGAAAACCACGACGATCGCAACGATCGCGCCTTCTTCCAAACGCCCCGCAGCGGCGACGATCTCGCCGAAGAGCTTGGCGAAGAAGCCGTCGAAACGATGACCAGCGGCGAGGACCAAAGCGAGCAATTGACCGGCGAGGAAGTCGAAGAGGAGCGAGGTGGGCCCTTCATCAAGACGCGCGGCGAGGACGAGTTCGCCGGCGGCACCGATCGATCGAATCCGAGCGACGCTACGCGCGAGCCCTTTCCGCGGACCTGACTCAGAAAGTGCCGAGGGCGGCGAGGCCCGCGCCGCCCATCGCGATCCACGGCACGATGTTGACCGACGGGCGCTGCGCGACGGATGTCGTCTGCACCTCGCCGCGGCGGTAGCGCGCCAGCTCGGCGACCGCGCCCGTCGGCTGGGTGAAGATTTGAAACTCGCTTATCAAGAGGCCGCCGCCGCCGTTGAGGAGCGCGCCTTTCCAGTGCTCGAATCCGAGCCCGAGAAACAGCGCGATCGCGCCGTTGCCGCCGATGACAAAGAGGTGGGTCGCGATTCCGGCTTTGAAAGCTTCATTGGCCGCGCTCCGCGCAAAGAGCAGTTCGGCGCGCGCTAGCGCGACGCAAATAGCGGGCGAGCCTGGGCCGGATAAAGAGACGGCGAGATCCGCTTCGAGCGTGCGCTCATCGGACATGACGTCGAGCGGCTGCACCAGAATTCCCCCGGGAATGAAGAGCGAGGTCACGCCTCCCACGAAAGGGTCGATGCGATCGTCGCGCGTGTCGGCGAGCGCGGCTCGCGTGAAGTTACCGGCGGACAAACCGAGTCCAGTCACTGCCCAAGCCAAGCTCCAAGTACGCGCGCGGCGCGCTTGATCGGCCATCACTTCCCGCACGAACGCGAGCCGCCGGCGGCCGTCGATCTCGGCGAGGAGCGGCGCGCTGCCGTCGACCAGCGGACAGCGGACATTCTCCTCGGCCCACGCGGGACGAGCGAAAAGGAGGAACGTCGCAAGGGCAAGGCGCAGCGCGCGCGAGATGGTGGGTTGAGCCAAGCGACGTGGAGACTAAGCCGTCTCTGCGCCGTCGCGGCAAAATCTTCGTCGCGCGGCGCCAGGGCCGCGGTACGGTCGCGGAGACTGGTTCTCATCCGCGCCACAATGGCGCGAAAGGGCGCGCTCAAACAAGCACCGGCCATGGAAGGCGATCTTCATGCGGGTGCCATGTTGCGATCCGCGCTTCTATTTGCCCTGGCTCGAGGCGCGCCTTCGCCGGAGCATCGCCGTCGCGCCGAAGAAGTCGCGGCCCGACTCGCCGCGTGGTGAGCTATCCATCCTTCCAACATAGTGACAATTCTGCCAACATCTTGTCAGTGGCCGCGAGCCCGTCCTCGACCTGGTCGTACTCCGTCATTCGCCGCGTGACACGCATGTCCGGCGTCACCCGATAAGGCGAGCCTTTCTTGGTGACGAGCGCCAGGAGCTTCTCTGGGTCGAGCGGCGTGTCGTCGCGCAAGTGGAGCGTGACCCCGCGCGGGCTCGCTTCGCAGCCGAGAGCGCGCAAGCGGCGAAGCTCGGTCTTGATGCGCATCAGATGTATGAGCTGCCTTGCCTCGGTGGGGGGCGGTCCAAAACGGTCCTCCATTTCCGCGGCGAGGTCGGCGACCTCGTCGGCGCTTTCCGCGCTGGCCAGTCGTTTGTAGAGACTGAGGCGGACGCCGACGTCGGCGATGTAGTCGTCTGGCAAGAGCGCCTCGACGTCGAAGGATAGCTCGGGTTCGACCTCGTGGACGACCGGCTCGCCGCGCAGCTCGTGCACCGCTTCTTCGAGCATCTGGCAGAAAAGATCGAATCCCACCTGCGACACGCTTCCGCTCTGCTCGCCGCCTAAAAGGTCACCGGCTCCGCGCAGCTCGAGATCGAGCGAAGCGATCTGAAAGCCGGAACCGAGATCGGTGTGTCGCTCGAGCGCCTCGATGCGTGCCCGCGCTTCGTCGCTCATGGCGCTTGGAGGCGGAACGATGAGATAGCAATAAGCGCGTTCCTTGGAGCGTCCCACGCGCCCGCGCAGCTGGTAGAGCTGGGCCAGGCCGAAGATGTCGGCGCGGTCGATGAGAATGGTGTTGGCGCGGGGGATATCGAGGCCGCTCTCGATGATGGCCGTGGCCACCAAAACGTCGTAGCGACCTTCGATGAAATCGAGCATCGTTTGCTCGAGCGCCGATTCCGACATCTGACCGTGTCCGACCGCGACGCGCGCCTCGGGCACGAGCGTCTGCACGCGCAGAGCGCGCTCGTGGATACCGTCGACGCGGTTGTAAACGTAGAAGATCTGTCCCCCGCGCGTGAGCTCGCGCCGGATGGCCTCGCGAATCACGGCATCGTCACTGCGGGTCACGATGGTGCGAATCGCGCGGCGATCGACCGGCGGTGTGGCGATGAGCGACATGTCGCGCAGCCCGCTCACCGCCATTTGCAGCGTGCGCGGGATGGGGGTGGCCGTCAGCGTGAGCACATCGACGCTACGTTTTAGCTGTTTGATGCGTTCTTTGTGGGTCACGCCGAAGCGCTGCTCTTCGTCCACCACCAAGAGGCCGAGGCGCTTGAAGTGTACGTCCTTGGAGAGAAGGCGGTGGGTGCCGATGACGATGTCGACGGTGCCGTCACGCAGGCCGCGCACCGTGTCGGACTGTTCTTGCTTGGTTTGAAAGCGCGATAGCACCTCTACCTTGAGCGGGTAGGTGCGCATGCGCGACTCGAACGAGAGCCAGTGCTGCTGCGCGAGAACGGTGGTCGGGCAGAGAACGGCCACTTGCCTTCCCGATTGGGCCACGCGGAACGCGGCCCGGATGGCTACCTCCGTCTTGCCGAAGCCGACATCGCCGCAAACCAGCCGATCCATGGGGCGTTCCAGCTCCAGATCGCGCGAGACGTCGGCGATGGCATGCGCCTGATCGGGCGTCTCGTCGAAGGGAAAGGTGGCTTCGAAAGCGCGATAATCGTCATCGAGGGGGGGAACGGCTTCGCCGGGCATCGCTTGTCGCTCGGCGTAGAGTCGCAAAAGCTCGTCGGCCATCTGCCGGACCTGCTTCTCGACCCGCTGCTTGGTCTTGCCGAAAGTCTGTCCGCCCAGCCGATCGACCTTGGGCGTGCCCTCGCCGCCGGACCATTTCTGAATCTGGTTCAGTCGATACACGGGCAAGTAGAGCTTATCGCCGCCGGCGTACTCCACGAGCAGCAGATCGACGGTGATCCCGGCGATGACCTTGTGCAAAAGCCCGAGGTAGCGCCCGATGCCGTGCTCGACGTGCACCACGTAGTTGCCGACCTCGAGCGCACGCAGGTCCTCGAGGAAGGCCTTGGAGGTGCGCTTCGCTTTCCCTTCGGCGCGGTGCGCGCGGCGGCCGAAGATCTCTTCCTCGGTGACGAGCACGAGCTGTTCGGCGGGCGCCACCACGCCGCGCGCGAGGGGGCCGACGACCACGCTGATCTCGCCCCCGGCCCGCGCGTCGAGCGCTTGGGGATCGAATCGTCCGCCGCGTAGCGCACACGGAAGATCGCGGTGACGAACGAGCGATGCCAGCCTCTCGGCCTGCGTCTCGCTGCGCGCGCTGAGAAATACCGAGAATCCCGCCTCCCGCCAGGCGACAAGCCGGTCGATGAGCGGGTCGAGGGCGCCATGCTTGCCGCGCGACCCGCGCGCAGTAAGCACGGCGCGCTCGAGGTCCGTAAGATCGCGAGCGACGAGTGACGGCGTGTCCTCCGGCGCAAATTCGAACTGAGTGAGGTCGCGATCCGCCGATCCACCGGAGACGGCTGCGCGGTGGAGCGCGAGCACGGGGCGCAGCTGCAAGGCCTCGACGATGACCGACTCTTCGACGTAAAGCAGAGCTTCGGCGAGATGAGGCGCGCTACCTTTGGCAGCTGCGTCGGAAGCGGCGCGTTCGAGCTCCTCGCGCACGGCGCGCGTCAAAGCCGGCGGATCCTCCAGCACAACGACGGCTTCGGCGGGCAAATAGTCGAACAGGGACTCCAGCTCGTAGTAGGCGGGCAAAAATCCTTCCGCTCCGAAAAAGGCGCGGCCGTTGGCTACGTCTTCGGCGAGTGCGCGAGCGCGGCTCGTGGGCAGATCGATGTGATCGCAGATGGCCCGCACCACTTCGCGTGCGCGCTCTACCGCTTCCGGCGTGAGAATCGCTTCGCGCGCAGGTGGGAGCCAGAGTTCTTTCAATTCTCCGACGGTGCGCTGCAGCGACGGATCGAAGGAACGCAAGGAGAGTACGAGATCGCCAAAGAGCTCGAGCCGCACCGGGTGCTCGCTCGACGCCGGCCAGATATCGATGACCGAGCCGCGCACCGCGAAAGATCCGGGATCTTCGACGAGCGGGACGCGCAGGTACCCGGCGGCTGCGAGTCGCGCGATGAGCTTGTCGCGATCGATCTCCTGCTCGGTCACGACGAGGTCGGAATGCTGTTCGACGATGCGCCGCGGGACCACTTTGCGCGTGAGCCCTGCCGCCGGAACGACGAGAAAGCGCCACGGAATTCGGTGCGTGAGCTGAAACAGCGTGACGAGCCGAGCCATTGCGCCGCGCCGGTCGGGATTGACGTCGGCGTAGGGGCTCGATTCCGGTGGCGCAAACAGGAGGACGTCACCTTGGGCCGTATCGGTCGCGCGATTGCCCCACACGAAGTTGAGATCGTCGGTCAAGCGGCGAGCTGATTCGAGGTCGGTCGTTACACAGACGACGGGATTCGTTCGCGCGACGGCGACGGCGCGCGCCACGAGCGCCGGCATCGAGCCCGCCACGCCGGCAACGTGAAGTGTGCCCCCCTGACCGCCCGGGGCGAGGTTCGACATCTGCGCCGCGACTTCACGCACGGTGACGATCCGGCGGTCGGAAGGGAGCTCGAAAGAGGCGATGATGTCGAGGTGGGCGGTCACGAATCGAGCCGGAAGAGCCATTTAATGCCCGTCACGGCGATGTGCCAGTATCACCGCTCGAACGGCAAGACGTGCGGGCAGGGCCGGCAAGGCGTGCGGGCGGGGCCGGCGCTTGCCACCCGTTCGAGGGCCATGCAATAGTGCCGGTCTTCCCCTTGTTGGGTCGGCTCGGGACACCACCGCTCTGCGTGCGCTGGTCAGGGGGAGAACAGAAGGAGTCGGGGTATGGGAAGGCATGTTGTCGCGACGGCGGCGGTCGTCGATTCCTGATGGCGGGGTCAGGACGATGGGGGGCGGCACCCCTCGCGACCGAGGGTGATCCCCTCCGCCGGGCATGGATGGAGGAGTGCATCGGCGACGCGGTGACGAACGCGGCCGGGGCGGGCGGACCTTTCGCGGCTTTCATCGTGCACGAAAAGCGCGTCATTGCGCGGGGCGCCAATGGCGTCACCACGCTGCTCGATCCCACCGCTCACGCCGAGATTCTCGCCATTCGTGCCGCCGCCACCGCGCTCGGCCGATTCAACTTGGCGGGATGTGAGCTTTTTACGAGTTGCGAGCCCTGTCCGATGTGTCTCGGGGCGGTGTATTGGGCTCGCCTCGATCGCGTCTATTTCGCCGCGACGCGCTTCGAAGCGTCGGCGGCGGGATTCGATGACATGCACCTTTACAACGAGCTCTGTTTGCCGCTGGCGCAGCGGAGTTTGCCGCTCGTTCAAATCGCCACATCGGCGGCGCGTGCGCCCTTCGACGCGTGGAACCGGAATTCCGCGCGAATCCCTTATTGACTGGGCGCACGTCTAGCGAGACTCAGTGCTTGGAGAGCGCGTCGGCGAGCTCCTGATAAAGGTAGATGGCGCTCTTGACCGCCTTTTCCCAGTCACCGAGGTCGAGGCTCTCGTTCTCGGAGTGAGCGTTGGTGTACGGGTCCTCGACACCGATGAGCAGCGCGGGGACTCCGCCGAGCTCGCGGCTAAACGGCTCGACGAAGGGAATCGTGGCGCCACAGCCGATGGTGACGGCGGGTTTGCCGTAGCCTTTTTCCAGCGCCGAAAGCGCGGCGCGAAAGGCGGGGTGGCTGGCGTCGTCGTACCACCAGCTGGCGGCGTGATCCTCGCGCACGTGGCACTCGAGTCCCCATGGGGTGCGCTCCTTCAGCGCCGTGGTCAGTTTTCGCTGCACCTCGAGAGGATCCATGTCCGGCACGATACGAATGCCGATGCGCGCCCAAGCAGATTCGCAGATGATGTTGCGTGCGTCCTTGCGCGTACTCGCTTGAATCGCGTTCACGGCGATCGATGGCTGTCTCCAGATCGACTCCCAGGTGTTGCGACCGCCCAGCACTTGTACGCCCGGCAAAAGACCCGATTGTGCACGGAAGTGCGCCTCGTCCCCCGGTAGCGCCGCGATGTCCTTCTTTTCTTGCGCGGTCAGCGGGCGCACCTTGTCGGCAATTCCGGCAATCGCAATGCTGCCGTCGGGGTTCGTCAACGACGCCACGAGGCGGCACAGCGCCATCGCCGGATCGGGAACGGGGCCGCCCCACATTCCGGAGTGGAGCGACTGCTTGAGGGCGCGCAGCTCGACGTCGCAGGTGACGAGACCGCGCAGCACCGTCGTGATCGACGGCAGTCCCGTCTCGAAATTGGTGGTGTCGGTGAGCACGATGGCGTCGGCTGCCAGCATCGCGGCGTGCTTGCGCAAAAAAGCAGCGAGATGGGTGGAACCGATTTCTTCTTCTCCCTCGACGATGAGTTTGATGTTGAGCGGCAAGGGGCCCGCGCCGAGCCAGGCGTCGACGGCAGAGGTGTGGACGACGATGCCGGCCTTGTCGTCGGCGCTGCCGCGACCATAGAGGCGTTGATTGCGGCGCGCGGGCTCGAAAGGGGGACTCTGCCAAGCCTCCGCGTCGCCCGCGGGTTGCACATCGTGGTGTGCATAGAGGAGCAACGTCGGTTTGCCCGGCGCTCTGAGGACCTCGCCATACGCATATGGATGAGCTCCTTCGATTTCGAGCATCTGTACGTTGTCGAAGCCTCGCTCTTTGAGAAGCGCCGCGGTCGCGCGGGCGCTCGTCCGTACGTGCTCGGGATCGAACCCCGCAAACGACACGCTCGGGATGCGGATCAAGTTCTCCAGATCCGTCAGGTACTGCGCTTTTCGATCGTTGAAACGTCGCAGGGCTTCGGAGATCGGCATGGCACGATGGATAGCGCCACCCGCTGCAGAGGTCATCCATCGCGTGCAGGTATCCGTCCGGGTCGACGTTCTGCCGCGGCTGACACAGTGTCCATCGCCGGACAGGCGTTCGACAATTCGCCGGTTCCGGGGCGCAAGAGCGAAGTTTTCTTGCATGACCCTCTCCAGCATTTCGACGGCTTCCATCGAACGCGCGTGCGTCCGCGTCATCGCTTGTCGCATGACGGCGAAGATCGCCGGTCCGCCCGCGGCGCGGAATAACATCACAAAAGGCGGGGTTCACCCTCCGTGCTGCAGCGCGAGACTGACGAAACGAGCGACGTGGATTTTTTTGCGCTGTCGCGTTTGCCGCGCCTACGACCGAAGATTGCGAATGGGCCCAGTCCTTGCCTTACAGAACAAAACCGAGCCCGAAGGAACCATCTCCAAGAAATACAGGCAGAACTCATGACCGACTATCACGATGACGTCGTCCGCCGGACCGTTGCCAAGCATCTCGGGATCGATCGCCATTTGATCGATCCCGTTCATCATTTGCAACGCGATCTTCACTTGCAGCCGCTCGACATCGTGCTCATCGTCCTCGCCATCGAAGACGCGGAGCGCATCGAATTGCCTATTGCTCATCTCGACTCGTCAGCAACGGTATCCGAATTGACGATCCTCGTTCGCCGCGCGTACGCGAGCACGCCTCACGCCTTTGCACCGACGTTCGTTCCTATCTATCGACGCTATCGGCGCTCGCGCCGTTTCGCGCGCCGCCTGCTGGAAGTTTGAACAGCATCGTCCGTCGCGGACTGCCCCCGGAGCGCGAGCACGCCGGCGTGTCTCACGCATAGGAGCTTCAGGGGCAGTCCACGGCGGACGACGTCGCCGCGCGGCGAGCAACATGACAGAGTAGCGTCAGCGAGGTTCGTCATGCACAAGGGGAGTTGCCTATGCCGCAGCATTCGGTACGAGCTTTCCGCCGAGCTCGGCGATTTCGGATATTGTCATTGCAAGAGCTGCCGTAAGGCGAGCGGAAGCGCTCACGCCGCCAATGCGCCTATCGATCGCGCGCACTTTCATTGGGTCGGCGCGAGCGAGACGCTGCGCGAGTACGAGTCGTCGCCGGGCAAGTTTCGCGCGTTCTGCTCGCGCTGCGGTTCTCCCATTTACGCCTACGTCGCGGCCACGCGTGACGTGCTTCGCCTTCGTCTCGGCAGCTTGGACACGCCTTTCGCGAAGCACGTCAAAGCGCACACGTTCGTCGCCGAGAAAGCGGAGTGGGATCGGATCGAAGGCCAAGCTCCGCAGTTTCCCGCCTGGGCGCCCCCCGCGGTGCTCGACCAACGGGGCACACTTCGACGCGAGATGTAAGCCCGGCGAGCAACCTCGGTGCCCGGTCTTCGCGGCTCTCACGAGCACGGTGTGCCTTCCGTGCAACACCGCTCGCTCTGAAATTCGCGTATTTACGCTGATATTTGCAGAGCGTGCGGGGCTACCGCGGTGGCATGGTCTCTGCTGAACCCGTCGCATGAAACTGCCAATCCTGTCGGCATCCGATGTCGCCCGTCGCGTGGGCCGTATGGCGACCACGGTGGTGCCCGTCTCTGCCGCTCTCTTCTGCGGCTGCACTGCGCTCGGCCCGATGGCCGCGACGACGGGGGTGGCGTCGATCCCGGCGTCGCGTCCGAGCTTGGAAGGGTCGATCGGCGTTGTGCCGGGGCACTATTTGAGCGCCGGAGTGGAGGCGGATCCCAAGGGTGCTTCGATCGCCCAAGGTGCGATCCTCGTCGAACCGGACAGCATCATTCACGTGCCGGGTCTCATCGTGGGTGGACGCTACGTGGGTTCCTCGACGTCAGGCGGCTATCCCGAGCCCATCGTAGGCTATCGAACGTATCTCGGCGATGACTACGCCTTCGCCGTCAGTGCCGTCGGATATGCCACCCACGGCAGCGGCTCACGCGACAACGCCTCTTATTCGGCGACGCACGGCGGCGCCGAAGCGGGCATCGACTTTCGTGTCACCCCCGAGTTCGCGTGGTTCGAGCTCCACCTTGCAGCAGCAGCATCGCTCACGGGCATTTCCGCAAAAGGCACCTATTGCCTCGACACCGATCATCGCTACGGCATCGATTGTCCCGAACCGCCTGATTCCCGCATCGCTGCGAGCGCGGGAGGCCTCTATCCGTCGGGCGTCGGCTCGGTCGCCATCGACGTCGGCCGCCGGCTGAAAGGCGAGTTTCACGGCGCTCGCATTGCCCTCACGGGCGGCGGCGGCACGATGCCGCGGCTGGTAGGTGGCCAGCAAGAGAACGCCAAGGCGTACGCCGCGGCCGGGCTCTCGCTCACGGTCGGGGTTGGCGAGGGGCGCTGAACGCTCGCGCCTTTTCCCACAGTCGCTCCCACGCGCGCGCCGATAGAAAGAGCGGCAGATGTCCTACCATCAGCAAATGAAACAGGATGGATACGCGCAGCGAGAGCGCCATCATGCCGTGCATCGCGATGCACGCCAAGACCGCCCAGGGCCGCGTCCATCGCAGCCATAACCCGACGCCGATGAAGCACTCGCTCGCCAGCGTGGCCCAGCCGAGCACGCGGGCGATGCCGAGCGAGACCGGGAACCATGCGGAAAGAAGGAAGCTGCCGTAATCGTGGCCGCGTAGCGTGTAATAGAGCGTCTTGCCGTCGAACCATCCTTCGCCGCCGCACGTTTTGGCCACGACGCCAAAAACATAAACGCTGGTGAAGAGCAGCATCGCCAGGCGCAAACCCCAGCGTGGCGCACGCAGAACAGCGCCGCTCGCGTCGCGCAATCGATCGTAAGAAAGAAAATACGCGATCATCCATTGATAAAAAGCCAGCTGACCGTAGCCGCGTACCGTGGATATGTCGTAGCCCAGCAGATAGCAAAGCAGGACGAAGATGATCGGGTGCAGCTTTCGCGGATGGTAACCGGTGGCAAAAGCGACGAGGCAAAGCAACAGCGCGATCACGACGAGCCAAACGGCCCAGAGGGGCAGCTCGGGCATAATGCCGAAGCGAGCCAGCCAAGGGTGCGGTACACGGACGGCGCGCTCGGTGTAGAGCTCGCGCAAATGGGGAAGTCGCGGCACGAAGAACGCGATCGTCCAGAGGGCGAGCGCGGTTCGGAAATAAACTGCCGCAAGCACCGGCTCGTCAGCGAAAAAGAAGTCGTTCCAGTGCGCGGCTGCGCGGTTCCAGCGTGCTTGGCCGCGGCGCGCCGGTCCCTCCGTCATGGCCGTGAGCCGACGCCGAATGTTCCGATGGCACGCTCTTCGGTCGTGCCGGTGTCGAGGTTGGTGGCAACCCAGCTAAGTTCGATGGTCACGAGCTCGACGTTGCGCTCCGCCATGCGTCGCGCCAAGAACGCGGCAAATGCAGCGTGCGCCGCCGCCCGCGCGGGGTCGCCGAGTGCCTCGATTTGCTGGTAAGCGTATAAGCGCGTCATACCGCGCGCGTACCCGAAGATCGCGTGGAGGGGTAGCTCGTGACGGGTACCGGTCACGTCGGTGCCCGTCGCATGGAGCACCCGTTCCCAGGGGCCGCGCCGCTCGAACATTCGCCATGGCCAAGGTCCATGGAGTTTGCCCGGTAGAACCGTGGCACGGAGCACGAGGCCCACGTGGATGAAAAGAAAGATCGCAATGATGTAATTGGCTTGGCGTCGTAGGGGGCCCAAGACCGCGGGGGAGCCCTTCGTCATCGCCAACTTGTACCATCTGACCGCGCTGAACCGTCTATGGTCCAATTCCGAAGGAGAGAGACATGATCGCATTTTTGGGAACTGGCCTTCTCGGGTCGAACTTCGTCCGCGCCATGCGCCGCCGCGGCGAAGAGGTGCAAGTCTGGAATCGCACGGCGGAAAAAGCGCGCGCGCTGGAAGCCGACGGCGCGAGGGCGTTCAACAGCGCGGCGGAAGCAGCTCGAGGCGCCGCGCGGGTGCATCTCACGCTCTCCGATGACAACGCCGTCGACGAGGTACTCGAGCAGGCACGCGCCGCGTTCGGTCGCGATGTCATGCTGGTCGATCATACGACCACCTCGCCCACGGGAACCGCAGCACGGGCTAGGCGCTGGGCCGAGCGCGGCATCGCGTTTCAGCACGCGCCGGTTTTCATGGCCCCGAAAAATGCGCTCGAGGGCACTGGATTGATGCTGGCCTCCGGTGAACGAGCCCGGTTCGATGCACTGGCCCCCGAGCTCGCGAAGATGACGGGCAAGGTCGTTTACCTCGGGCCCGATCCTTCGCGAGCAGCGGGTTTCAAACTGCTCGGCAATCTCTTTCTGATGTCCGTTACCGCCGGGATGAGTGACATGCTCGCGCTCGCCAAGTCGCTCCAGATTGCGCCGAACGAGGCGGGGTCGCTCTTCGACTGGTTCAACCCTGGGGCGACCGCCGGCGCGCGATTGAACCGGATTATCGAGGCCGACTTCTCTCACCCGTCATGGGAGCTCGCCATGGCCCGCAAAGACGCGCGCCTCATGATGGAAGAGGCAGAGCGCGGTGGGCTGCCGCTCGCCGTCATTCCAGCTATCGCCAAAGAGATGGATCGATGGATCGAGAAAGGGCACGGCAAAGACGATTGGACGGTGATTGCGAAAGCCGGCATCCCCTAGAACGCGGACGCGTCGCCGTAGGCGCGTGCCGCTCCATCCGACCGCAGCGGCGACGCTAAAACGCAATGCTGGTCGTGGCCAAAAGCGTCCGACCGTTCTGCACCAACCGCCCCTGCCGAAACTCCGCGCTGAGCGGGGTCGCGTAGCGCCAGTCGAAAGCGTTGTAGATGCCGATGGCGTAGTTGAGCCCCCATTTCGACTCTTGGCCCGAAAAGACGAAGTCCCAGATGACGGCGCCGTCCGTCTTCTTTTGCGTCTCGACATCGGAGACTTGGTCGTGCCGATCGAAGCGCGGGCCCTCGACCGAGATTCGCGTGGACGCAATCAGGGCATGGGAAATGACGGGCACCGATCCACGTACGGAAGCGAGGTGCTCAGGCGCGTTGGGCACCCGACGCAGCTCGGGGTTCGAGTTCGTGCCAAAAAGGTGGGCCAGCGTCGCGCCCTCCAGATAGCGCGAATGCTGCGCCGAGTACGAGGCCGCCAGCATCCAACCCTGCCGAAAGTCGCGCCGTAACTCGATTTCGCCGCCGATGGTGAGAACGGGGGCGCGCGAGTTTTCGTAGCGCAGCAGATCGGCGGGTGTGCCGCTGGCGGGATCCTCGGGAGTCCCCGTTCCTCGGGTGACGATCAAGTTGCGCACGAGGTTTTCGTACGCGGCAAGGGTGAGCGATACCGTGGGCGAGAAGCGATGGGCGAATTCGATTTCTGCCGAGTAGATGGACTCGGCTTGCAGATACGGGCTCGCCTGCTGGGTTGCGCCGTTGTCGTTATAGTAAAGCTCGTAGATGCTCGGGGCGCGAAACGCCTTTCCGGCGAGGATCTTCAGGTTCCCGGCGGCGTACGGGCGCAGGATGAGCGCGAGCCGCGGGTTGTTGGATGAGCCGAAGGTCGAGTAGCTGTCAAAACGTGATCCGGCGCTGACGCGCACCGCGCTCGACAACGGAATGTCCGCCAAGAGGTAGGCCGCGCGCACGTCGTAGGTCGGCTTGTCGTCGAGGTGCGTACCGTCGTCGTCGGTGACGGTCTGATGCACGAGATAATGCGACTGTAGCTCGCCCCCGAGCGTCAAACGCACTTTACCGCCGGGCGTCAGCACCAGGCGCTCCTCGATGCCGGCCCAAGAGCCATCGAAACGGTCGCGCTCGACACCCGCGTCCGCCGCCGGGCGCGGATAGTGCCCGCGAAACGTGTAGAAGTTCACGTGCGCGCGTGACATGAGCTGCACCGACCGCGCCAGCTCCGGCTCGAAGCGTACTTCCATGAGACCCCGCGTATCGACTTGGCGTAAGCGCGAATCGCCGAACTGCGTCTCGTACTCGGCGGTGGGTACCGATTTGTCGCGTGCGTGGAGAAACCACATCGCCGTCAGCGCCTTGTAGGTGACGCGTCCATTCAGCGTTCCCGACTCGAAGCCATCGAGTCCCCGTGCATTGCCGGCCGTCGTCGGCGCGTCGGCGAATTCGCGAAAGTAGAAGTCCCGTCCTCTGCCTTTGGCGGCGGCGATCGACGTCCACAGGCTGGCATCGCTGCCGAGCTTCAAGTTGTAACGGGCGCGAGCGCGCCCGACGCCGTATTCGCTCGTTCCGACGCCGACTTCGCCGGAGCTCTTTCCTTCGACGCCGCGCGTGACGAGGTTGATGACGCCGGAAAAAGCGTTGGTGCCGTAGAGGACCGAGCCGGGGCCGCGCACGATCTCGATGCGCTCGATGTCTTCGAGATCGGTGCGCGCGTCGTAGCCGACGTAGGACGATCCCAGCCAATCGTCGTTGGTCGGTTGCCCGTCGAGCAGGACGAGCACGCGGTTGCCGTAGTCACCGAGTCGACCGAAGCCGCGAAAACCCACGGTGGGGTAGGAGCGATCATCGGACACGAATACGCCGCGCACGCCGCGCAGCGCTTCGGCGATGGTCGGGTAGCCCATCTGGCGCAGCTCTTCCGATCGAACGATGGACACCGAGCTCGGCGCGTCTTCGATGGTTTCCGTCGCGCGTGACGCGGCGGTAACCTCTTCCGCCTGCGTCAACACCAAGTCGAGCTTCGTTTCGTCGTTCGGTTTGATTTCGACCGTCTGCTCGACGGTGCGAAATCCCTTGAGCACGATACGGACGCGGTGGTTGCCGGCCGGAAGATTGACGATATCGGGCGTAAAGGCGCGCGGACGTCCGTCGACCTCGACCAGCGCGCCGCGCTCATCGGCGTTCACGACCAGGTTACCGGTCATGCCCTCCAGTTTCGGCGATAGCTTGAGCTCGACGGTGGTTTCTCGGGCGAGCTGCGCGTCGATCTCGCCTGATTCCGCCGGCAGGTGGCCGGAAAGCTCGACGATGACTTTGTACCGACCCGGTGCCAGACCGAGCACGCGCGGGCTCGTTCCCCGCGGTCCGAGATCGCGACGATCGATGTACACCGTCGCTCCCGGTGGGCTCGTGACGATCTTGAGAACGGCGACGTTCGGCTTGATCAACTCGAGCGCAATTTCGACGCGGGTCCGCGTCTCCTCGTCGGTTTCTCCGTCGAGCGCCTGCGTGTAGTAGCGGAACGCCGCGGGATATTGCTTCAGTTTTTCGAAGCTCCGCGCGATGTTGAAGCTGACGTTGCGATTGGGTACGAGCCGGTTCGATGCCAAGAAATGCTCGAGGGCCCCCTGGTAATCGCCATCGCGGTAGCGCGCGGCGCCGAGCTGGAACTGGAGGTCGGCCTCGTCGGCGAGGTCATCGGAGCGTGCCGTCCGCGCGGAACCGAAGACGAGCGCAGCAACGAGGGCGATGCAGAGGGGAATCCGAGTCGCCCAGATGGCGCCCGGAACTTTCGCGCGAGCGACGGAGCTTGGACCGAAGCAGGCGCGATGGAATTTTCGAACGAGGACCGCGAGTACGCGCATGGGCGACCGCCTGAAGGAGGTGGAGGAGCGACGGTGAGCGGGACTTCAGCTTTGTGGCGAAATCAGGACTTCAACGTTGCAGGCGAATATCGGACGGCGTGGGGGGCGGCGCGGAAGCCGCGGGGGCTGCGGGTGCC
>DATHEQ010000101.1:0-2795 GCA_035318505.1 Polyangiaceae bacterium
CAAGATGTTTGCCCGTCCGGAATCAGATCGTCAGGGGACGGTCGATGTCGAGCGCGCGCTGCGCGCCGCGATCTCCATGGCCAACATGGAGATCCGACACCGCCCGCCTCGCCCTCGACTTCGATGTCGTGCCGCCCGCTCAATCCAACGAGTCGCACCTCGCGCACGTCCTTCTCAACCTGTTGCTCAATGCCACCCACGCGCTGACCGACGCCGACGCGCAGAGGAACGAGATCCGGGTGACGGTGCGCCATTTGCCGAGCGACCGGGTGATGATCGAAATCAAATGCTCGGGGCAGAGCGCGGCCCCCACAGCCGAGACCCTCGACCCGTTTCCCATGAGCCGGGTGCGCGAGAGCGCCGGGCTCGGCCTGGCGCTCTGCCATCGCCTCGTGCGAGACAGTGGGGGGGAACTCCTGGTCGAGAACGACGCCGACAAGGGGCCGACCTTCAAGATTCTCCTTTTGCCGGCGGGGGAAGGGAGTGAGTCGATCATCTCTTCGGCGCCGCGACGGGGCGGGAGCCTGCGAGCGCGCGTCCTGGTCGTCGACGATGAGCCTCGCATCGGCAGCGCCATCGCACGCATCCTCGATCCCGCACACGATGTGACGGCGGTCTATACGGCGCGTGACGCCATCTTGCGACTCGAGCGAGGCGAACAGTACGACGTCATCCTGTGCGACATCTTGATGCCGCAGATGAGCGGCTACGATCTCTATCGTTCACTCGAACAGATCGCTCCGCAGTTCGTGAGCCGCATCATCTTCATGACGGGTGGCCCCTTCTCCACGCGTGGCGCGGGCTTTCTCGACTCGGTGCCGAATCAGCGCCTCGAAAAGCCGTTTTCTCCCGAGGCGCTGCGCACGCTGGTCCAGCGTTCGCTGCAGTAGCGCCGCACATCCTCGGCCCGACATTCACGCGGCCACGCGCCAACCAGAACAGCGCCCCGAGGGTTCGGTCGGGCCGACCTCGGCGAAGCTGACGGATGATGGGAGACGAAGGTGATGTCAGCCCAGGTCGTCTCCGGAGTCTCCGCTGTCCTCGCTCACCGTGGCGTCGGGTGCGCCATCGTCGTCGGGTCCGGTGTCCGCGCCGGCACCGTCGACGATGGCGTCCATCGCACTGCCATCGGGCTCGATCGCGGCCTCCCTGCCATCGCTCGCGTCGCTGACGCCGTCCGCCGTCGCTCCATCACGCGCCGTCCCTGCTCGGCCGCCGCCTCCTCCGCGGCCACCCCTACCGCCGCCGGCCATGCCGCCGGCGCCGGCACCACCTCCACCGGCACCACCTCCACCGGCACCACCTCCACCGCGACCAGCATCGCGGCCGGTATCCGTGGTGGCATCGAGGGTCGATCCACTGTCCGCGCGGCCTCCGCCGTCGGGTGGACGAGCGCCGTCGGCGCCGTCGGCCCCGCCGCCACCGTCGACCGGCCTGCCGCCCGCTCCACCGGCACCGCCCGTCCCACCGCCGTCAGGCGTCGAGCCGGCGTCGATCGTATCGAAGCACGTCCACGGGACATTCGTGCTGCAGACGCAGAGGTCGTTGCCGTACATGCAAACGAGCATGGGGGCCGGGCAACGAAGACCGGCGATCGGCATGACAGGTGGGCACCCTGGTGTGGGGCCCGGAGCATCGCTCCTTGCGTCCGATGCGTCGCCCCGTGCGCCGCCGGTGCCACCGCCATCGGGGAAACGCCCGGCATCGGCGCCGATGTCACTGTTGTCGCTCCCACCGCAATGGACGAATACCAAGGGTGTCAGCGCGAGAAGCGGCGCCATCTGCCAAAGAAAAGACTTATTCACGAGCTTTCCCTTACATCATCGCGACGCCCTGCGCACGGACCCCACCCCAAATGACGGTCGCGAAAGTCGGCGGAGAGACCCGAAAGAAGACGCGTCGAGGGGTTCACGCCGGCACCGGTCCGTCGCAGAATTTCCGCTCTTGGCAATCCACCATCTAAGTGGCGACACGAGGGAAATGCGATCAAATTCGCCCCGATCTTCCGCCCGAGCTCGAAAGCTGTTGATTGGGTGGATCGCGTAAAAGCACGCCCAAATGACGTTTCTGTTGCCGACGAGGGTCTTTTACGGGTTCACGTGGAGCGGCACCGTCTCCTCGCACAACCAGTTCAGGACCGGGGCGCTCACCTGAGGCGGATTGGCCACGTGACCTTGGGCAGTCGCGCCCATGGAGAGCCGTTGATCGCCAATGTGTACGGAAAATCCCTCAGGCAGGCGAAAGCGACAGCGGGGGCCCTCGGGAGCCAGCGTGGTGTTTCGCGATTTTTTTGCGCAACTGCCTTATGCCGTCGACAGGGAAGGCGAAGCTCGCTAAGTGCGCGGTGCAGCGCAGTCGCCAAGCCGCACTGCCGCTTTTTGCGATCAAACGTTGATGTCCAATCGCCAGGAATGGCGGGTCCCGCGAAAAGAGCTTGCCCAATGATCCTCCACTTCCGACACGAAAGCGCCTGCGGCCGCAGAACCGAGAGCGTTCGTGCCCATGACTGTCCCAGCGCGCCGCGACTCGCTGTGCGATGGCTTTCCCTTCCTGCGTCCGCGTTGCTGGCCGTCACGTAGGGTTCGGGTCGCGATCCGGAAGGCAATTGCGCCGAAACAGCCACGTGCACTCCGATCGGTGCCGATGCCAGAGCCGACGGGGACGCGGGTCAGGGGGAGGCGGGGGGGAATGCGGGGGCCAGCGGCAGCGCGGGATCGGGCGGCAGTGCGGCTTGGCGACTGCGCTGCACCGCGCACTTAGCGAGCTTCGCCTTCCCTGTCGACGGCATAAGGCAG
>DATHEQ010000102.1:0-6056 GCA_035318505.1 Polyangiaceae bacterium
CGGCCGGACTTTACAAAGAGGAGCGCGTGCTCGTCACTCCCCAGGGAGCGCGAATTCGCACCGGCGACGCGGGCGGCGAGGTGCTGAATTTTTGCGCCAACAACTACCTCGGACTGGCCGCCGATCCACGCGTGATCGAGGCGGCGCGCCGCTCGCTCGATCAGTACGGCTTCGGGCTCTCCTCGGTGCGCTTCATCTGCGGCACGCAGGGCGTTCACAAGGAGCTGGAGACGGCGCTGTCGCACTACTTCGGCACCGAGGACACGATCCTCTATTCGTCGTGTTTCGACGCCAACGGCGGCCTCTTCGAAACGCTCCTCGGCGAAGAAGACGCCATCATCTCCGATGCGCTCAATCACGCTTCCATCATCGACGGCGTCCGCCTGTGCAAAGCCGAGCGCCACCGCTACGCCAATGGCGACATGGATGCGCTCGAGACTGCGCTGCGCGCCACTTCGAACAAGCGCCTGCGCCTCGTCGCGACCGACGGCGTCTTTTCGATGGACGGCTATCTCGCCAAGCTGAATACCATTTGTGATTTGGCGGAGCGTTATGGTGCCATGGTCATGGTCGACGATTCGCATGCGACCGGGTTCATCGGCCCCAGCGGGCGCGGCACCCCCGAGCATTTCGCGGTCGCAGCGCGCGTGGACCTCATCACCAGCACCCTCGGCAAGGCCCTCGGCGGCGCCTCGGGCGGCTTCACTACCGGGCGGCGCGAAGCGATTGCCCTTTTGCGACAACGCTCTCGGCCTTATCTCTTTTCGAATACGCTGGCTCCCTCCATCGCAGCTGCGACCATCGAGGTATTGCGCATCATCGATAGCGATCCGGCGCCGCGCGCGCGTTTAATGAACAACGCGCTCTCTTTCCGTAGCAAAATTGCGCAAGCGGGATTCACGACGAAGGAAGGGTTTCATCCGATCGTTCCCATCATGTTGGGAGAGGCCCCCCTGGCGCAGCGCATGGCCGCCGAGCTGCTCCTCGAGGGACTCTATGTGATTGGCTTTTTCTATCCAGTTGTGCCCAAAGGCGAAGCGCGCATTCGTGTCCAGCTGTCGGCTGCCCACACGCCGAACGACGTCGAACGCGCCGTGGGCGCCTTTCGGCGGGTAGGTATACGAATGGGACTCTTGTCCTAGATCGATACCCGTACTCGTCACGCGACGATCCAGCTTCGCTGTATGGAATGATCGACACGCACCGGCGGAGCGTCGTGTCGTCTACTTGAAATCGTTGACAGAAACGGTGCGGCGGAAGCGCTGCGATGTGCGGCACGAGCCGCAAGCAAACCACTTAACAGCACGCGCGTCCGAATCAGGAGAGCGCGCTGTTTTGCGCGTTCTGGATTTCGATCGGCATTCGGCTAGTATCGGAAACCCGGGCGAGTTGCGAGAGCATCGGTTCGTACGTCCTCAGACGTTCCACCCACCGGATCCCTTGCCAAAAGGGCGCGCCAAGGCACAAGGAGAGTCCCGCCAACGATCACCCTTCTCACGCAGAACGCCCTGTAGCGTGGTGCACGACCGGTACAGGTGTGCTCGCGATGTAGCTTTTTCGGGCAGCGGCATCCTTTCTGCACTCACGCCGCCGCGCCTGAAACGCACCTTATGCTGTTCGATTTCTGCACCACACGCGGTGCGCCGTGCAACTTGCACGACTTGATCGATTCCTTCCCATGCACGGGGGCACAGACAACCCATGCTGAAAACACTGATCCTTTCCATTATGTTCGATCTGCTTCATCCGAGGGTGCAGCAACGCAGTTACATTCGTGAACCCCTCGTCGATGCGCAGCTTCGTTACGAGTCGATCGCCGAAGACATCAGCGCGGTGGCCATGGACGAAAACGAGCTGCCACTATTCAAAGGGCCGGCGGGGCGTGAAGCGACAGCGGTATTGCTTAGCGCTGTAGCATGGCACGAATCGGGATTTCGCAAGGACGTCGATATCTGCAAAGGCATTCGCAGCAAAGGCGACAACGGGCTCTCGGTAGGCCTTCTCCAGGTCATGAAGGGTCGTAATTACGAGGGCCATTCGGCAATGGAGATCTGTCAAGACCGCCGACTCGCCATACGTCTCGGGCTGCATGTGCTGAGGCGTGCCAAGGAAACCTGCCGCGGCGGGCCGCGCGCGTGGCTGCAGTCCTATGCAGCAGGAGGCTGCGGCGTGAATTCGAGCTCGTCGCGCGACGCATGCGCCGCCTTCGAGCGCGTCGGTCAAAAACATCTGCTCGGCGTCTCGTGCTCGAGCGCAGGGCCGGTATCGGCCCGACCGACGGCGGAACCACGCCCCGACCGTCTCGACCCGGGTCGCCCGTCGCAAAACGAGGCGCAGCAGGTTCTGCCGAAACCATCGAACTCGCTGATTCCCGCTTGGTTACGGGAAGCGGCAGAGTCGCGCTAGACGACGCTGCGTCGCAGGACGACGAGTCGGCGCTACTTGTCTTGTTTGGGAGCGACGAACTCGGCGGGCTTGTCTGACCCCTCGCCGTAAAAGTACTTCTCGAGCTGGTCCATCCAGACGCGCTGCCCTTCCGGTGAAACCAGGTCGAGCCGATACTCGTTCACGATCATTTTCGAATGCTCGAGCCACTGCCGCCACGCCTCTTTGGAGACGGTGTCGAAAACGCGTTGACCGAGTTCGCCTTTGAAAGGCGGTTTTTCGAGGCCTTCGGCTTCTCGCTGGAGCTTCACGCAGTGGACCGTTCTCGACATGCGCGACGCTTAGCACGTGAGCGTGCATCGAGCCAGACGTCCACCTCGTCCGAGCTCGGCAGTGTACCCGAGCGCCCCGCGCGCCGGCGGGACCGGTTACTCGACGCGTATCTCGAGCCCGGCGCCGAACCCCCACCAGCCGTTGTTGCGACCGTGGGCGACGTCCTGGAAAAGGATCCAGCTCTTGAAGTCGAGCGCGCTCGTCACTGCGTACCCGAAGCCGAACCCGAGCGGGACGTCGGCTTCGTTGTTTCCGCTGGTCTGCACGACGACCCCGCTCAGCGGACCGAGCCAGAGACGGCTGCTCGTCTGGAACCACAGGTGGGCGGGGATGTTCACCAACGTGCGCGTCGGGTCGTAAAAGAGCACGGGAACATAGACCCCGGTATCGAGGCGAGCGGTGCGACCGAAGTGAAAAGCCAAGGGGACCCCGGCCATGATTCCGAAACCCACGCTGAAAGGTGCGTAGGCTCGACCCTCGATGCCGAGTTCGACGACTTGGCTCTCGATGAGGCGCGCGCGAATATAAAATTCGGGGTTGGCAACGGTGTCGATGCCGGTTCCGTAAGTCTTCGTATCGAATGGTCGACCGTAGATGTCCGCTTGGGCTGCGCGAGCGTTGTCGCCCGGCCGAAGCCCGGTGCGAAGGCCGATCTCCACGCCGTGTGCGACGCTCACCGCTCCTTCGATGTTGAAACCCGGCGCGAGTCCCCGCTCCGGAATGTGTCCGATGCCAAGCCCCAGATTGAACGCCCAAGCTCGGCCGGGCAGTGTAATGGCGCGATCGACCCAGGGCGCCGCAGCACGCGCGCTCGGTGCCATCATGAGAAAACACGCAAAAACGCCGATTTTCAGGGCCGCCCGCGCCGATGCCATGATGGTTCTCGTTTCTTATCACAGCTCCGCGGGCTCAGTCTCGGCATCGACCGATCAGGGTCGGTGGTTCGAACGGGGGCGCGAGGCAAGTCATGACGCGACGCTCGATGGGGTCTCGCCAAACTCTTTTGGCACTAGTGATGGATGCCGCTCCGCGCCCGCGATAGAATCGCGCGATGCGCGCGAAGAGCGACGCCGTCGACGGCGCAGTGACGTGGGTCAGATCGCAAGCCGGCGATATGGAGTCGGCGCTCGCGTCGCTCGTCGACGTCAACTCGTTCACGTCCAACGTCGAGGGCGGAAACCGTGTGGGCAGCATGCTGCGCGCGCTTTTCGAACGCGGCGCGCTGCAGTGTGATGTCGAGACGAGCGCGTCTTTCGCCGACCACCTGATCTTTCGCACCGGCGCGCAAGGGAAACCGATTGCGCTGGTGGGCCATCTCGACACCGTGTTTCCACCCGGCACTTTCGAAGGGTACCGGCGCGAAGGCGCGCTCGCGCGTGGACCGGGTGTGCTCGACATGAAGGGAGGCCTGGTGGTCGCCGGCTTCGCCCTCCTCGCACTCGATCAAGTGGGTCTCCTGACGGAGCTCCCCGTACGCTTCGTCATCGTGGGCGACGAAGAGGTGGGCTCGCCCGAAGGCCAGCACATTCTCGCAAAGGCGGCGGGTGATGCGGTGTGCGGTCTCGTATTCGAGGCAGGCCGCGCGGGAGACGCCATCGTCACGCGCCGCAAGGGGACGGGTAGCCTCGTCGCTGTGGCTCGCGGGCGCGCCGCGCACGCCGGCAACCTTCATCATCAGGGCATCAACGCCATCTGGGCGCTCGCGCGCTTCGTCGATCGCGCACAGGTTCTCACCGATTACGATCGCGGCACGACCGTCAACGTCGGCCGCATCTCCGGGGGCAGTGCGCGCAACACCGTGCCCGATGCCGCGCGTGCCGAGATCGACATCCGGTTCTCCTCGCGCGAGGACGGTGATGCGCTGGTCGCAGCGCTCGGCTCCGCTGCCGATGCCGCGACGACGAGTCTCTCCGGAGCCTCGGTCGAGCTTTCCGGGGGGATTTCCCGTACGCCACTCGCGCGTTCGCCGGCGAGCGAGCGCCTCTATGCCGAATACGCCGCTTGCGCGGCGGCAGCCGGACTCGGTACCGCCGAGGCGCCTCTCGTGGGTGGAGGGTCCGACGCCAACACACTCTCCGCGTTGGGCGTGCCTTGTATCGATGCGTTGGGGCCCCGCGGCTCTGGCTTTCATACCCACGAAGAGCAAATCGAAATGGCCACGCTCGTCCCTAAGGCCGAAGCGCTCGTGCGTTTTCTCTGCGGGCGCCGGGCGACGACCTGACCGCACACACGCCGCGAAATCACCTCGTCGTTGCCGCGAATGTTCCCCGAAGCCCGCGCAACTAGTGTTAGATAAGTGTAAAACGTGCGGGGATTCGTCGATTTGCATTGCCATTGGATCGCTGCCATCGACGATGGCGCCCCGACCCGCGACGAAGGTCTGGCCATGCTGCGCGCTCTGCGTGGCGCGGGGTTCGACTTCGTGATGGCCACGCCGCACATGCGTCCCGCGCTTTTCGACAATGCCAAGACCGATCTGGAACGAGCCTTTCACGCCATGGCGATCGGTTCCGAATCGGACATGCCCGAGGTCGGGCTCTCGTCCGAACATTACTTCGACGACATCGTCTTTCAGCGCCTGATGAGCGGCGAAGCGCTCCCCTATCCGGGCGGCAAAGCCGTTCTCGTCGAGTTCCCCACCGACGCCTTTCCGGCGCGCGTCGCCGATCGCTTCTTCGATCTTCGCATGCGCAAGCTGCGCCCGGTGCTGGCGCATCCCGAGCGCTACCGGCCAGTCTGGAAGGATCGCACCGTGCTCGATCCCTTTCTCGACAGCGGGGTCGTACTTCTGCTCGACGTCGCTGCCCTCACCGGCAAATACGGCCGCGCTCCGGAACGCGCCGCCCACGAATTATTGGAGGACGGTTACTACATCGCGGCGTGCAGCGATGCTCACCGCGCCAAGGACGTCGAAGACGTCGCGCGCGGCATTGCCCGCTTGGAGAAGCTCGTCGGGCAAGAGGAAGCCGCGTACCTTTTGGGCGAAGGCCCGCTCGCGATTCTGAACGGCACGCTCGATACATGACACGACACGACGGACAACGCTCGAGGAGGCAGACTTGATCAAGGTCGATGCAATTACGAAGATCAACGACAAATCGGCGCGTATCGTCGTCATCGGCATCGGGTACGTCGGTCTGCCGCTGGTCGTGGAGTTTGCGCGCGCCGGCTACCGCGTGATCGGGTACGACAAGGACCCCGCCAAAGTCCAGCTTCTCAATTCCGGCGAGTCGTACATCGGCGACATTGCCTCGCAAGACCTGGCGCCGCTCGTCAAGAACGGGCTCCTCCGCGCCTCCGACGATCCCGCGGTGCTGAAGGACGCGGATGCCGTCGTG
>DATHEQ010000103.1:0-2747 GCA_035318505.1 Polyangiaceae bacterium
ACGAACGGGAAGCGGTGGGGCAGCACCTGGAGGATCTTGTTGATGTCGAGCGTGATTCGGTCTTTCAAGGTAGCGGTTCCTTTGGAGGGCCGTTATTTGCGCTTGTTCTTGCGGCGCAGCAAGCGCGCCATCCCCCGCAGCCAAAGACCGCGGTTTACGGCGGGATACCCGGCCACGACTTGCCCGGGACTGACATCGCCGATGACGCCGGATTTCGCGGCGATGTGCGCGCCGCTACCCACGCGCACGTGATCGGCGACCCCCGCTTGCCCGCCGACACGGACGCCGGCGCCGATGTCCACCGAGCCGGCGAAGCCGCTTTGCGCCGCGACCAACGCGCTCGGTCCGAGAGAGGCGTTATGGCCGACGTGCACATGCGCGTCGAGACGCGTGCCGCGGCGAAGGACGGTCGGGGCAAGCGTGCCCGCGTCGACGGTGCAAAGGGCACCGATCTCGACGTCGTCTTCGACGAGCACGCCTCCCAATTGGGGGATGCGCGCCAGGGCACCGGCTGGACCCGTCGCCCAGCCGAACCCTGGACGACCGACGACGGCGGACGCGCCGACCACGACCCGCGCGCCAATGCGCACGCGCGGAAAAATAACGGCATGCGGCTGCACCACCGATCCCGGCCCGATGATCACGTCTTCCATGATGACGGCGAAAGGGCCGACGGCGACGTCGGCAGCGAGCTGCGCGGCGGGGTCGATAAAAGCGCGGTCGCTGCGCGCGCGCTCGCGTGGCCCCTCGAGATCGCCGAGCACTGCGGCGAGGGCGAAGCTCGCGTGCTCGTGTACCCAGCGGCGTCCGTGCGCAACGAGCGGGGCGAGATCCGCAGCGACGAGCAAAGCGCTTGGCGAATCGAACGCGGCCCGGAGATGGCGCCGACTCGTGAGCGGGCAAAGATCGCGCGCCTCACCGCGTTCGATCGGCGCGATGCGCTCCACCACCCGTGTGCCAGCGCCCGCATCGACCGCGCCCCCGTGCCGTTCAGCGAGCTCGCCCAGCGTCACGGGCGGCGTCGAGAACCAAACGCCCATCGGATGCACGCGCCGAGCTTATCACGTCGAGGCGCGTCACCAGGAAGGTCGGCAGGTCACTCCGTCGCGACGATTCCTTCGCGATCGACGAGCGGGTAAAGCTCGCTATTTTCGCGGCCGATGCGAAGTTTGAGCTGGTCGAAGATGGCTTGCGTGTCCCGTGCGTAGGCGCTCGGGTTCGCCTCGATGAGCTCGACCGAGCTCCACTTGCCGTGGTGCTCGGCGAAGGCGTCGTAAATGCCGCCGAACTCGTCGAACAAGTTTTGGGCGAGGGAGCGGATGGTGGGATCGGCGTGCGCCAGCAGGCGGGGATAGAGTGCCTCGTTCTCCATCGAGCTATGGACGACGAGCTTTCCTTTGAACCTCGCCATCATGCCGCGCACAGCACGCGCATTGCCCGGGAACGCCGGCGCTCGCAAAGCCGTGTCGATTTCGAGCACGAGCTCACTCAACTCTTCGTGTTGCCGTCGGAAGCGATAGGAGGGAAGCATGCGTCGGCCGCGATCAATACGCAGCCATGGACAATACGACCAGCCTCGCTCCTCTGCCGTCCCGCGCTGGAAAAAAGACGCCCCCGTTCCCTATCGGATGTAGGGAAGAAGGCGCCGGCGTCACGGACGCGGCGCGCGCCCGAATCACCCATGTAAGCGCCCCGGAGACGAGGTCGGCGGCGGTGTCCGTCTCGGCGCGCTACTTCGCGCCGGCCGCTTTGGCCGGCGCCGCGGGGGCCGCGCTCGAGCCCGGAGCCGTGCCGCCGCCGCCGCCGTTATACATCTGGATCACGCGATCGGTGAGATCGAGATCGTTGCGCATGTAAGGGACGGCCTGCTTCTCGAGGATAGCGTCATAGCCGTCCTGCGTCGCGAGGCGACGCAAGAGGGCGACGACCTTGCCGTAAATGGGCTGGGTCAGCTCGCCCTGCTTCTTCTGCAGCTCTTTGTTGTATTCGACGAAGACCGTCTGAAGCTCGACCATCTGCTTTTGCCAGTCTTCCATTCGCTTCTGCAGCGCTTGCTGGGAAAGCACCTTCGACTGCTTCTCGATTTCTTCGCGCTGTTTTTGCAGCTCGGTCTGCTTGGCGTCGAGCTCCTGCTGGCGCTTGTCGAAAAACTTTTTGAGCGTCGCCTGGGCGCGCAAGCCGTCTTCCGTCTCCATGACGGCGCGCTGCACGTCGACCACGGCGAGCTTGAGGCTCTGGGCGAGCGCAGCGGGGGCGACGAGCCCCAAAACTAGAGACAGGGCTAGAGCGCGGAGATGAACATGCTTCATGGCGAGCGGGCGTAGCTTCTGACGGGCATTTGGTCAAGTAGGAACCCCTCCGAACGGCCCGTGGCGCGCGGACCCACGCTACCGTTTCGCGCGCGCCCGATCGTTACCGCTCGACCGTGTCCGTTTGGCACGTGACGCCGCCGAATTCGACTTGGATGGTCACATATTCGACGTGAAAATGCCGGCGAAGTGCGGCCTCGACCCGCGCCGCCAGCGATGGGTCGCCACTTTTGGCGCTCACGTGGGCGCTGATCGCGTCGTGGCCTGCTCCCAAAGTCCACACGTGCAAATCGTGGAGCTCGGCGACTCCCGCCGTGCCGAGGATCGCCGAACGCACCCTTTCCAACGCTAGATGTGGTGGGGACGCCTCGAGCAAAACCAGGACGGCGTCATTGAGGAGGCGAACACTGCCGAAGACGAGGATCGCCGCGACGACGA
>DATHEQ010000104.1:0-19321 GCA_035318505.1 Polyangiaceae bacterium
CTTCACCATGCAAGACGTGCCGGTCGGCGCGAACATCCCCGTGGTCATCCAAAGCGGCAAGTGGCGCCGGCAGATCACGCTACCGATGGTCGCCGCTTGCCAGGACAACGTGTTCACGGGGCCCGATGTGTTCCGTTTGCCGAAAAATCAGGCCGAAGGGCATCTTCCGAAGATCGCCATGACGCGTGGCGGCGCCGATAGCCTCGAATGCGTGCTGCGGCGAATTGGCATCGATAGCGCGGAGTTCACCAATCCGACGGACCCGGGACGCATCAACATCTTTTGGGAAACCGGGGACGGTACGGGCTACGACAACGGCGTAGCGTTCCCCGCGGTGTCGACGCTATTCGATGCGGCCGTCATCCGGAACTACGACATGGTCGTCATCTCGTGCCACGGCGAAAGCGCGAGGTCGCGCGCCCAGCCGCTCGCCGAAAAACAGATCGTGAAAGGCTTCGTCGATCAGGGCGGTCGCGTATTCGGATCGCACTTCTCGTTCAGCTATTTCCGCGGCGTGCTCGGCACCACGGACGCAAAGCAGTTTCAGCCCTCTCCGTGGCCGCTCATCGCGGCATGGGATGGCAATTCCGATGCGCCCTACACCATCGAGACCGGGTTTCCCAAAGGTAATGCGTTTGCCGACTGGCTGGTCAACGTGGGCGCTTCGCCGACCCGTGGCCAGATCGAGCTGAGCAGCGTCGAATCGCCGGCGATGTCGCTGACGGCCGGCCTCGCTCAGCCTTGGATCAACACGTCCGGCGGAGTTCCCTATTTCAGCGTGCCGATGCCAGTCGAGAAGGCGTCGACGCCGGCAGAACAGTGCGGGCGCTTCGTCCACACTGGGATTCATTTGACTTCGTCCGGGAACGGCGGCCCCTTTCCTTCGACGTGTGGGACGGCTCCTCTGACGCCGCAGGAGAAGGCGTGGGAATTTCTGATCTTCGAGTTGTCGGCGTGCGCGATTCCCGATCGTGACGTGCCGACCCCGCCGGTCGTTCCGCCTCCGGTTCCAGGAACACCGCCGCCTCCGAGTCCTCCCATCATTCCGCCACCGGGCGCGCCTCCGCCGCCGACCGAAATTCCACCGCCGCCACCGCCTCCGCCGCCACCACCGCCGCCTCCCCCGCCACCGAAGTGAAGCGTTCAGCGGAGGTGCCGTGTCTTGCCGCCGTTCGATGATCGGTAGGGTTGTCATGCGCATTTGCGTTGTCGTTGGAGCGCTGTGGCTCGGTTGTCAGAGCGCACCACCCGCGGGGGGGGCGGCGGTGCCGTCCCACTCGCCCGCCGCCGCGTCACCGGTCGCGAGCGCCGTGAATGACAAAGGCAACGCGGGGGACAAGGGCAGCGACGGCGTTTGGACCAACCTGATGCCGGCGCCGAATTTGGCTGGCTTTCGGCGCGTACCGATCGATCCGCTTGCAGAGAAGGCCGTTTGGCAAGTGCGCGGCGATGGCACGTTGCTCATCGACGGCGCCGGGGCCAAGGAGATGCTCCTTCATGAACCTGCGTTCGGCGATGGCGTGCTCCATGTCGAATGGCGCTTCCTCGAGGTCACCAGCGACAAGCCTATTTACAATGGTGGCGTCTATGTGCGCACCCAAATCGATGGCAAAGCCTGGGTGCAACTGCAGGTAGCTCATGCCGACAAGCCACCCGTCGTGGGCGATCTGATCGCCCAGGTGCCAGGCCAAACCGAGCGCATCAATCGATTCCAAACCGGGCCCAGCCCGGCCGCAGCGCTGGGGCAATGGAACACGTACGAAATCACCGCGCGCGGCAAAAACATCGAGCTCGTCGTCAACGATCAGCCAACCGTCACTTGGTCAGACTGTCCGATGCCGACCGGGCATGTGGGACTGCAAGCAGAGGGATCACCAATCGAAGTGCGTGCGCTGAAGTGGAAGCCGCTTTGAAATCGGGGCCGTGAGCGGCGGGCGCTGGAAACCCCGAGGGAGGCGCGCGGCTGCATTGCGCGACGGCGGGTGCCCTTGGCCGCAACGATTGACGCGACGACCAACGCTGCGTAAGCCTCGCATCCCCGAAGGAGGCGTCTCATCTGTACCTGCTTCGGTGAGCGGCTTGCCTGCGCCACCACGGGAGCGCTCCAACGCTGCTTCACTTGCGCGCGCGCGCGATCCGCAGAAACGGATACACCTTGATCGGCAGGCGCGCGCCGGTGGTGTAGCGTGCACTGAGCGCATCGCCGCCGATGTCGTCGAGGAGGCTGAGGCCGACCTCGGTGCAATAGCGCGCCAGCTGCTCGGGCTCGATCCCGAACAAGATCGGCTCGCCCCGGCGTGCACAATACTGGCGGTGCTTTTCGGCACCCTCGAGCAGGCAGGTGCCGGCGACCACCGACGGGAGGATGTAGTCGAAGATCACCTCGCTTCCCGGTGCTGCGAGCTCGGCAATCGCCTGGAGAATTGCGCGCGCCACGTCGGGCGGCATGTACCAAAGGAAACCTTCCAACGCGAAAACCGTCGGTGAGCTCCGCTCGAAACCCCGCTCGGGAAGCTGTCTCAAGTCGCCGCGGGTCGCGTCGAGGGGGAGATACCTCACGTGCTCGGGCAGGCGACCGAAGATCCGGCGCACGATCTCCGTCTTGCGCCGTTGGGTATCCGGGTGATCGACCTCGAAGATCTTCACCGCAGCCAGTGCGCTTCGCCGAAAAGCGCGGGAGTCGTAGCCCGCCCCGACCAGTACCACCTGTCGTGCGCCGTTGCGCACCGCCTCGTCGATCGCGTCATCAAAGTAGCGATGCCGCGTCAGCACCCAGCCGATCGATCCGGGCAACATGCGATCATAGAGGCGGGCGAGCCCGAGCTCGAAGCGCTCGCTCCCGACGCGCCGCACGAAGCGGTAGAGCGTCGAGAATCGGCCGCTCAGGAACTGCTCGGCGTACGGGTCGTTGAGGATCCCTTCACGACGATAGACGTGCGAGCCGAATGCTCTCGCCGCGGCCATGGCTTCGGCGGTGGCGCTCGGCGCTCCGGCTCTCAACGCGACTCCTCAGTCGGCGAGGCATCGGCGAGCATGCGTTTGAAGAAGTCGTTGAGCAGTCGATCTTGGGGGTCGTACTGCTTGCGCAGGTCATTGAATACATCGATGCGTTTGCCGAGTGCCATGCGGGCATGTTCGGGAGTGAGTCGTCGGCTCTGATTAAATAGCGGACGCCCACCGAGCGAGATGCACCATTTGTTGTAGGCATCGATGTAGTCGTTCCACCCTTCGTCTCCCGAACCCACCGGGTCGCAGGTCATAACGTTGCCGTCGTGGCAGTACGAAAAGTGGTTGCTCTCATCCTGAAAGATTCGATAACCCACGTTCAGCATGTTGCAGCGATAACCATGTTTCTTGGAGTAGTCGAAATTGAACTCGAAATAACTGCGCATGATCCCAGGAAAGTCTTTCTCAGGAAATGCCCAGATGCTGAACATGTAAATACTGCCGACTTTTCCCAGCGGAGCAAACCGAATAACTTGATCGGTCGCGACAGTCGACCCCGTGAGCACCTTTTCCATGAGGAATGTCTGGAGTCGATTGAAGAGATTGACTATCCAAAAACCGATCGGCCGCGGGATATATTTGGAGGCAACGTGACCGATGCGTGGCGAGAGTTGTTTCCAGAAAAAGTTGCGCAGCTGCCATTTCCAACGTCCCTCAGTGACCGGCCCGTCGACGTATTTTCTGAACTCGATCGTCACCCGATTGATGTGCGGAGTGATGTACATAAAAATGGATTCGCCCAGTTTCTGCAGCGCTGGGAGCTCTCTTTCGAACTCTTCGAGCGAGTAACGCTTGTGGCGGATCATCATCGCCTGGAGCGGCCGGACCCGGAAGGTAACCTCATAAACGATACCCAGCAGGCCGTAGCTCGATCGCGCGAAGCGCAGCAACTCCGGATCGCTCTCGTTGACCTCGAACAGCTCGCCCGAAGGCTTCACCATCTTGATACGGACGGCGTACGAGCTGCATTGCCCGTGTTCGCCGAAAAAAGCCGAGTCCTTGGTCCCGCAGATCGCCGCCGTGCCCATGCTGAGCATGCCGATCTCGAGGTTCACGAAGTGTTGGAGGCTGCGTTTTTCCAGCTCTTTGCCGACGTCGATCCAAAACGCGCCGGCCTCGGTCGTGACGGTATCCTTCCCGATCTCGATGACCCGGTTCATGCCTGTCATGTCGATGAGCGTTCCGCCGTCTGCGCCCGTACATCCGGTCGCAGCGTGATGTGCCCCAACCGCTCGGACCGGTGATGGATACTGCTGCTTGTCCTTCATGACTGCGACGATCTCGTTCACGTTTTTGGGACGAACGACGACCGCCGGACGCGTCACGTACGACAGGTCCCAAGAAGAGACTTCGACGCCGCTCCTGGACTCGTTCTCCATTTCTACTCCTTGGCTATGCGCGTGGTCGTTTGAAGTAATAGGTAAGTCGGCTCTCGACCTCGCGAAGGCAGAGCAACTCCCAGCCGGTCGCGCCGAGCTCGCGCAGCATCTCTTCCTCCGACAAAAATGTGCATTCGTCGCTCCCTGTCCACCCATCTCCTCCGAGCTCGTGCGTAACCGTGAGGTAGCTCCACCCATATCCAGCCATTAATCCGTCGCTCCTGCGGCAATCTCGCTGTGGTGAAGCCCGAGGTGAAGGCGCTCATAGGTGGGGAGGCGCCTGTCATAGACGGGCTCCAAGGTTTGCCGGTCCATGACGCGCAGATAGTTGTACCCTCGACTGCCGGCGATCAAATAGCGGCCGTCGGGAGAAATGCGCGTGCAATAAACGCCGTCGAAGGTCCGCCAGTCCGTCACGAGATAGGTCTGAAGATACAAATGGGACGCGCCATAGAATGACTTGCGCGCGAATGCGCCGATGATATTTCGGAACCGCTGGCGGAAGCTCCAGAAGCGTCCCCAGAGGCCCGGCATCACGCTCACCACGCGCGTGGTGGCGAAGTTGTGGAGATCCACCTCGACGACAGAGTGGCCTCCGCCTGAGGCCACGTAGAGGCGCTCCTCTTCGGGACTGTTTCCGGTCCACAGCTCGAGATCACTGTTCAAGTGAATCGGGAACTCGGCACCGCAGCTCCACACCCGCGCGACCCTTCCGCTCTCGAGATCGATCTCGAAGATGTACTCACGCTCGTAGGCTGGCCCCCACTCGACATACGCATCGTCTTGGGTCGCCGTCGTATACGTGGCCGCATAGCCGATGTTCTTCGTCGCGTGAACGTAGGTGTGCCACACCGTTCCGGGTAGCTTGATGACCATAGGATTCTTCGGATCCTTGCGGTCGAAGATCCCCACTTGGCGCGCACCCGAGCTCTCCGGCCCCATGTCGCCCATCAGGATGAAGCGCTGGTCGTGCGTCCAGCGGAGCTCGTGCGGTGTCCAAAGGCGATGCGGTCCGAGCTTGATAGGCTCCCGCAGATTGTCGAGCCGAAACTCGTACAGATGATCGCCCACGGCGCCGATGAAGCTGTGGTCGTCGAGCCAGAGATGATGAGTCGTTGCGCGAAACCGATAGTCGGTCTCCTCGATCCACAGCGTTGCGGCGCGATTCACGAGCTCAAGCGTTCGCGTGTCGACGAGGACGAGCTGCTGCGAAAAATTTCCGAGTAGCAAATGTTTGCCGCTGGGAGAGATAGACACGTTGTGTCCCCCACTGATGCCCTCATAGAAGCGGTAATTGAGCTTGCGCGACGGCCACTCGAACCGCATCACGCCCGCCGGGCCGATCAGCCCGTTCAGCTCACCGCCGTCTAGCGCTACGAACCAACGCCATGCCTCGTCGGACACCGGAACCCCCTACGGACCCTACGTCGTGCCCGAGCCATACCACGTTCTTCGGCTGCGGGGAGAGCGCCGCTCGAATTCTGCGGCCGCGGAAGTCGCGCAGAATTAGCGAAGGTGTGTCGTCGTTCGATGAAGGAGACGAATGGGCACTCGGACTCGGTCGCTCGAGTGATGCTCGCCGTTCTCGGCGGAAGCGCGTCGCGAATGGGTGTTCCAAACGTCGAGTGTGTTCGGCCCCAATACCGAATGGACACGAGATATGGCCAGATTGCCGCACTTGCATTCGTGCGCGCACGTTTTGTCCCACGCCCCAGTGGATTGAGCGTCGCTCAGCGGAACCCAATCCGCCCATGGAGTGATGTCGAGGGCGCCGGGTGCAGGCGCCGGGAATCGAATCGCTTTACTCCGACCTCGTGCCGGACGAGTCGTCGAAGAAACGCCGGAGCTCGTCGGCCACCAGTAGCGGTTTGCCTCCATTGTCGGCCGCGAGGTGCCCGACCCCCGGAAGCTCGACGCATCGCGCGTCGGGCAAGGTCGCCGCAAGACGATCGAACGCCGTATGCAGGTAGCGCGGGCTCCTCGCGCCGCGCAGCAACAACACCTCGGCCGATACGGTGCGGAAGCTCTCGAGGCTGTCGGCAAGCTGAAGAACGATGGCGGCGTCGTAGTGTGCCGTGGGCACGAGGTCGCGCATCGCCGCTTCGCCGTTTTTTTTCATCTCCTTCGCGTCTGCCGCGAGCGCCAGCCTCGCGAGCGGGACAAGGAGAAAGCGCGGGATCGCATCGATGAGCGCCGAGCCCATGGTGCCCTTCATGATGGTGACGAAGGCCGACGCGACATCCCCTTCGGCGCTCTCTCGCTCGTAGCGCGCCACCCAGTCCGTCGACGGGGAATCCTTGAAGCTCAACGGGGGCTCGTACAGCGCCAATTTGCGAATCTGGGTGAGGTGGCGGGCCGCCTCGAGGCTGATCACGGCGCCCGAGCTCAAACCGAACACGTTCTTCGTGTCGGTGTGCTCGAGGAGCGCATGGAGATCCTCGACCTCCTTGCGAACGGAGTGGCGGGGGCCGAATGGACCGCTCATCCCACGCCCGCGGCGGTCGGGGATATAGACGGTGAAGCGGTCAGCCAGCGCCGCGCCGAGCTTCGTGAAGCTCTGGGACGCCATCATGTTGCCGTGCACGAGCACAACGCCGGGGCCGCGTCCAAGCCGTCGGTACCCAATGAGGGTGCCATCGGCGGATGTGATGGAATCTCGGTACTCGGTGGGTGACGTCTTCACGCGCGCGAAGACATCGTACTCGCCGGCGTCATGGTTCGCACAGGCGCCGCCATCACGCGGTGTCGAAGCGGTACTCGGTGGTCTTTGCCGCAGCACGCTCGCCGAAGCGATCGCAAAAAGCGGCGAGACGCGACCAAGATGCGACGCTCATCACTTCGCGGAAGGGGAGATGCCTCACCACGCAAAAGAGCGCGACTTCGACGAAACTGAGCGTCCTCTCGGCGGGGAGCGCCACCTGTAACGACTCGATGTGTGCGTCGAGATAGTCGAGACTGTTTTCGATGCTGCGTGCGACCTTGGGTGGCGCGAGTCGCTCGTCGCCGGCCCACTTCGCCATGATGAGTGTCACCTCGGCGGTCATCACGTGCAGCGTCAACTCTTCGGCGTTCACGATTTCGCGATCCTGCACGTCACCGCGCATGACGACGCGCGACCCGGCGCCCGAACGGCGCACGAGCGCGCGACAGATGTTCTCGGTCCCGAAGAGCGACCCGTGCTCGTCCACCAGAACGGGCACTTTGAGCGCCGGATTGTCGGCGTAGACGGCACGGTCCGACGACGTGAGATCGAGCACGGGTCGAAACGTGTGCGCCACCCCGAGCTCGTGCGCGAAGATGCGCGCGACGCGCGTAAAATGTGAACTGCTACGGCCGATGAGTTCGAGAGCGCTCAATGAGAACCTCCAGAAGCCGGTCTAGGCTGCTCTTCTTCGGCGCGATCGTAAAGCCTCCAATGAAACATTACCGACTGCGCCAGACGCGGAGACCGCGGGCTGCCCTCCGGTGCTCGCTCCCCTCGAGATCACTGTGCGCCGCTGATTCAAAGCGCCTTCGCGCCAAGCCTTCGCCGATCCGGGTCGCGTGGGACAAATGACATCAAGGGGGCACGGGGCAAGCAAGCGGGCGACACGCGAACGTGCCGTCGAACGTGCAATGCCCGCCCGTACAATCGGCCTTTTCACGACACGTGTCCAATGGGGTCGAGCAGTGGTACGCCTTGGCCGTCCCGAAACAACCGCGTTCGAGCTGGCAACGCTCGCCCATCGGGCAGTCCGCGTCGGTCGTGCAATCCGCAGGCACGCAGAGGTTCGCCGGATCGGAACACGCGCACCGCTTGCCGCTCGTACAATCGCCGTCGACGAGGCACGCTTGCTTTTCGCAGCGCGCGTAGTTGATTAGCTTCTCGCACGAACCCCCGGGAGCGCGCGAACAGTCGGCATCGGTCGCGCATTCCTCGTAGGGATACTCGCAGCGTGCCACCCATTTTTCGCAGCGACCTGTAGGATAACAATAGGTGACGTCGGGTTCGGGTGGCGCGACGCATCGACCATCGGGGACCGCTGTACATTCGGCGTCGGAAACGCATGAAGTCGGCGTTGCCCCCGGATAGCCGCAGGAAGCCGATGGGGCGCCGCGACAGCGATCCAGAGGAGTGGCGCAATCCGCGTGCTTTCGGCAAGTAGGCTCGGCGTTGCAATCGCGAATGCTGTTCGACCCGCTGCGCCAAGCGCAACCGATTGGGGGCATGATGCCGTATTCGGGGCCGATCGGCAGCATGGAGCAACCTCGGCTGGGGAACGGTTCGATGTCGTGGTTGCCACGGTAGATGCTGGTTCTTTGCTTCCACTCCTCTTCGCTGATGGCTCCCGGAGCAACGTCGGACTCGGTCACGCCGTCGCGTGTCGGACCGGCACCGCCGTCATCGCGTCCCGTGCTTCCCGCGCCTCCGCCCGGGGTGTCTTTCGCATCGGCGCACGCTCCGAGCGCCATTGCGATCAAGGCGACGGCGAGGGGATCACGGTTGAAGTGGCGCAATGGCCCCGGTCTCGGTGCGGCTGCATCTCCCATGCGACAGCGACCATCTTGACACGTATGGCGGAGGCGCGAAGGCATTCCATTTAACACCCCGGTGGCAACCGCGCTCAGGCAAGCACCGCCGCCCTGACCGACGCTTCATGACGACGCCGCAGCGTCAGGTAGCGTGGATTCTCGAGCGCCCGTTGCCGGTACGCGCGGAAGATTTCGGCGGCCTCTGCCTTCTGCGCATCTGTGGTTCCTGGCCGTTCCGTGCGGGTGCCCTTGATGTACTTGCGGCCGCCGCGGTGATTGGCGTCGGGCCAGCGCGCGCTCGGCCTCCCCTTGCATGCCGTCAATCCGCGTGATAAAAAACTTTACCACATGGTTAAGTGTTTGCAGGCCGGCCTCGATGCCTCGTTCGCCTCGCTCTCGGATGCCACCCGCCGCGGCGTTCTGGAGCAGCTCGGACGTTCCGACGCTTCGATCACGAACCTCGCCGAGAAGTTCCAGATGACCCTCGCGGGCATGATGAAGCACGTCGGCGTCTTGGAGCAGGCCGGGCTCGTCACCACGGAGAAGGTCGGACGCGTGCGGACCTGCAAGCTCGGCCCGCGCCGCCTTTCGGAAGAGACGGCATGGCTCGAGAGCTACCGCCAGCTCTGGGACTCGCGCTTCGACGAGTTGGACACGGTTCTCGAGGATCTGACACGGAAGGAAAAGGTCGATGGACGCAAAAATAGAAAGTGAGCCCACCCCCATGAAGAGCCGCACGACGGCGGAACGGAAATCGGAGCGTGAGCTCGTCGTCACGCGAACCTTCAACTACCCGGCGCGCCTCGTGTTCGAGGCGTGGACCAAGCCCGAGTTGCTCAAGCTGTGGTGGGTACCGAAGTCGTTAGGCGTCTCCCTGCTTTCCTGCGAGGCGGATGTTCGCGTCGGGGGCACGTACCGTTTGGTGTTCGGCCACGGTGACGCAAAGCCTATGGCGTTCTTCGGTAGGTACCTCGAAGTGACACCGCACTCACGCCTCGTCTGGACGAATGAGGAAGGCGAGGACGGTGGGGCCGTCACCACGCTGACCTTCGAGGAAAAAGGCGGCAAGACGCTGCTCGTCATGCACGACCTCTATCCCTCGAAGGAAGCTCTCGACGCTGCCATCGCTTCCGGAAGTACGGCTGGTGGGATGGATGAGACGTTCGATCAACTGGACGAGCTTCTCGCCACCCTGGGCGCAAGTGTGGGACGAGTGGACAATCGTCCTCACGGCTGACCTCGCGGCGCTGCTCGCCCCGGCCGGCATGGCTCACCTGCTGGCCGGGGCGCCGGGCGCGTGGCGCGTGGCGCAGGCGCTCGGCCCTTCAAACAGCTGACGTTGTAGAAAGGGTACGACCCCCCCGCCACCGGCTCGTCGATCTCGGACACGTCCGTGACCCCGTACGCGCCAAACTCACGCGCCACCGATGCCTCGTCGTAGAAGAACATCGGCACACCGGGCGCGCGCTCGTACCAGTCCTCGCCGAGCTTTGGGCCATGCCCGTACATGGGCGCGCGCTTCGAGATGACCGTGAAGATCATCGAGCCGCCCGGCCGCAGCTGGCGAAAGCAGTCGGCGAAGAACTTCGCGCGCGCCGCCGCGTCGAGCAGGTACGCGAGCCCGTAACAGAACACGCCGTCGTACTCGCAATCGTCGAACGGCATGCCCTCGACCGAGCCGTGGTGGATCGGAAAGTCGAGACCGAGCTCCGAGCGAGCGAGCGCGATCGCCGTCGCGGAGACCTCGATGCCGGTTACCGACATGCCCCTTTCGACGAAGGGCTTCGCATTGCGCCCATAACCGACGCCCGGGATCAGGATCTCGTGCGCGCCTCGCGCCACGAAGTGGTCACAGGCGAGCATCGCCGAGCGCGTTGGGCCGTCGCCCCACATCACCCGCTTGGCCGCGAACATTGACTCCCAGATTTCGGTCATTCGCCTCTGTAGCGCGCTCACCCGGCCAGCGACAGAGCGCGCGTTTCGTCCGCGTCGGGCGGCATAGGGTTTGGACCCGCAACTAGAAGAGTGGCGCGCCCTTGTGCGCGAAGACCTCGCGGTTCGTTCGCTCCGCCGGTAAGCTGGGCCGCGTGAAATGGCCCCGCCGCTTGTCGTTCGTTCTCTTGGCCTCTGCTGCTTGCAGTCGCAACAAGGTCGAGGAGCCTCGCCTCGAGACCACGGCGCCGCGAGCTCAGACTTCGGCGTCGTTGCGTTACGAGCGCCCAGCGCCGGAACGACTAGTAGCTATCGGCGATTTGCACGGCGATCTGGACGTCACCCGTCGCGCTCTGAGACTCGCCGGTGCTATCGACGACAAGGATGCCTGGGTGGGCGGCAAGCTCGTCGTGGTCCAAACGGGTGACGAAATCGACCGTGCCGATGGCGATCGCGACGTGCTCGATCTGTTCGAGCGGCTCAAGACCGAATCCAAGAAAACCGGAGGCGACGTCATCGCGGAGAGCGGCAACCATGAGCTCATGAACGCGGCGGGCGACTTTCGATACGTGACGCCCGGCGCGTTGACCGCCTTTCGCGACGTGGTGCCCCCCGAAGCCGCGGGACCGCGCCTGATCGCTTTCGACCAGTCGTCGCGCGGCCGCGCCGCAGCATTTCTTCCGGGCGGGCCTTACGCCAAGCTCATTGCGGAAAGACCGGTCATCGCCAAGGTCGGCGACACCGTCTTTCTTCACGGCGGCGTCCTGCCTAAGCATGTGCAGTATGGCATCGATCGCATCAACGACGAAGTTCGCGACTGGCTTCTCGGCCGTCGCGGCGAGTGTCCGAGCATCGTCCGCTCCGAAGATGGCCCCATATGGACGCGCATCTACTCGGCCGCCCCAGGAAAGGAAGAGTGCGCAACGCTTCACGAGGTGCTCGCCAGCATGGGAGCCAAGCGGATGGTCGTCGGCCACACCGTGCAGCGCGCCGGCATCAACTCGGCTTGCAACGATGAGGTCTGGCGAATCGACACCGGCCTCTCCCAGCACTTCGGCGGCAAGTTCGAGGTCCTCGAGATTCAATCGGGTGTCGTCAAAGTGCTACGCCTCGACGCGGACGCTTCTTCGCTCTAACGAAGGACGGCCGGCGACGCCCGCTCGAGTGAACCAGTGAACCCGAGCGCGCGCCGGCGACGACGGTGCGCACGGCAGCCTCGAGCAGCTCGGTCTTCAGCCGGCCTGACGAGCTCGCGTTCCACGCGTCGACAACCGCCCCGAGCATCCCTAGGAGCAGCCGCGGGTCAGTTCCGTCGGGGAGCTCGCCGCGCGCGACGGCCCGCGTGACCATCGTGTACCAAGCGGCGCTGCGCTCCTTGACGGCGTCGCCGATGATGGAGCCGACCTCGGGGTCGTGTTTCTCCGCGAGCAGCCGCGCCCACGCCTGCCCCTCGACGCGGTCCTTGAAGCTCACCTTGCGCCGGAAGGCATCGGCAAGGTCCCGCTCGAGCGAGCCCGTGTCGGGCAACGGCACGTCATGCACGAACCTGCGCATCCACTCGACGGCGGCCGCCACCAGCAGCGCCTTGCCGGCCCAGCGCCGGTAGATCGTGGTCTTGTTGACCCCGGCCGCCGCGCTCACCATGTCCATGCGAAATGCCCCATAGCCGGACTTGGCCAGCTCGGCGACGGTGGCCACGAGCACCTGCTGCACGACGCGCTCGCTGCGCCCGCCGAGAACGCCCCTCGTTCGACGCGTCTTCGTTCGCTTGGTCAAGGTCCGCCAGGACCTCCTCGGCCTGCGAGGATATGCCGACGCTCGAGGAGATGGCAAGTACGAGTTGCCATCACGCCGCGTTGCGGGGTATCTTGAGACTTGGCAACACGTAGTTGCCTTTCGGAGATCCCATGCTCTGGTTTCATTTTCCCGCGTACTTCTTCGGGGGCGCCTTCTTCGCAAACTTCGTCCCGCACTTCGTCTCGGGTGTGCTCGGGCGCACGTTTCCGACCCCGTTCGCCTCGCCCCCGTTCCGCGGGCCGTCGTCGTCGCGCGTGAACGTCCTGTATGGGCTGTGCAATCTCACCCTCGCCTACGCGCTGCTCTTGCGCGTTGGAGACTTCGAGCCGCGGAGCACGCTGCACGCCGGCGCTTTCGGGCTCGGCCTCGCCACGATGTCGCTGCTGATGACGAGCTCGCTGGCGCGCCTCCAGAAGGCAGGTCTCCGCCCGTAGGCGTCCGGGGTCAATGTGTTCTTCAACTTGGGTACGTTCGCGCCGGCGAACTGCTCGCGCGGAGAGGGCACGACGGCATTTCCGTACGCGGCTGGAGAACGCATGGCTCAGACCACGTTCGAGTATCTGCAGCGCATGAACGAGATAGTAATAGGCAACAACAAGAGGCGCCGACGCTGAGCTGCGGACTTTGGCAGTCGCACTCCACACGCGTCGCGCCGGAGATCAAGCAACGCCGGTCACTTCTCTCTTTGCGGGTGTTTCGCTTAGTCGTTCAACCATGAGTGAAGTTCATTGGCCGAACATGCAGCCATAAGTCCTGGAGCTACATCCGTGGTCGCAGGTCCTGTTGGAACAAAGAAAACCTGCGGGGCACAAACTACGCCGACAATTTTGGAGAACTGGCGAAAATCGAAATTGTGTCCGACAGGCGCGGCAGCGAGCGAGGACACCAACTTTTGCCAGTGGATAACGGCATCGACAACTTTGGTCGCCGCATTCCTCACAGATTGATAAGTGCCCTTGTCGTAGTCGTCCGGATCCGCGATGCTTTTTCAGGAGATGACCAACAAGGTGGATCCTCTTGCGCCGACGGCATCAAGGTCGGTGATTTTCTGGCCGTCCCGGCGAAGCGTCCGGCCGCGCATACAAGCAAGGTCGTCGCTGGGTCGCCAATCCGTTGAATCGACAATCCGCTGAACGGCGGTCTCGAAATGTGCTGCCCGAGCATTAGGGATTTCGCCGTTGACTCGAGGAAAGACGCGGCCCGCTTCGAAGCGCGCAGTTGCAGCTGCGAAGTCGAGACAGATAACTTGGCCGTCGCGACGCACGAGCGGGCCAGCCTGGATCGGCCATGAATGGCCGACAATCTGCGCTGCTCTTCTCAGAAAGTCGCTCCCATCCAGTGGAGTTCGCGTACTGATTAGGGCACCCAGGAAGTCACGATCCTCGCGGAGCATTTGATCAATGGTCCGGCGAACTAGGCTTCCATCCTCAAGAAGATAGCCACGCTGCAATAGTCCGATGTGGCGTAACCCCTCCACGAGCGGCGTCAGAGAAGGCTTGAAGCAGGAGCTGGCCTTGATGGGGAGCTGACGCCGGATGGCGAACGTGGTTGGCTCGGGGTCCATGTTGCCTTTGGAAGGGACACTGCTGGAGAAGCTGCGCAAGATCGAAGCGCTGCACGCGGGGACGAACGTCGACGGTGAGCGCGAGGCGGCGCGGCGAGCGGCGGAACGGATTCGGACGCGTCTGGCCGAGCTTCGTGGGCGCGAGGAGGATGTCGAGCTGCTCTACCGACTGCCCGACCCATGGGAGCGCAAGCTTTTCCTCGCCCTTTGTCGACGCTACGGGCTCAAGCCATTCCGTGAGTACGGTCGGCGGTACAGCACCGTGCAAGTGCGGGCTCCGAAGACGTTTCACGATCGAACGCTTTGGCCCGAGTTCGTCGAGCTCACGAAGGAGCTGCGCGTGCACTTGCAAGAGCTGACCGAGCGAGTCATTCGCGAAGCGATCAACGACGACACGAGCGAAGCGGCCGAGGGAGAGCCGAAGGCGCTTGCGGCCGGCAATTCGCGATGATGTCAGAGGCCGGACGACGCTGCGATCGTCAACGCCGGCAGCGTGTCGGGATCGCCCACGTACAACTCGGGGTGGGCGGCGACGATACGATCCGGCAAGAGTTCACCGAGCTTGGCTTGTTGCGCGAGCGCTTGGGCTGAGCCGGCGGATATTGGATCGTCAGGTGCGGGATGCTGATGTTCACTTTCTTGAGGAAATCCCAGCGGACGATCCGCCGGGCGCGCGAATTCAGGCAAGGCCTTCGCCTTCGAAGTGGCAACTGGAGAGAACGTCGTGCGATTGACCTGACGGACTTCAGCGGCAACCTGTTGGCGACAGTGCGATCCGGCGTCCTCTCCCGGCGGTAAGCAAGAGACTCGATCCCGATCAGGGTTGAGCACCGGCGTGAGACGTGGCGTATTGCCCGCAATTCAACCGGTTGTCATCGGTGGGGGCGCGTGCTAACGCTGAACCGCTTGCAACCCACGAGAGGACTTGGACTACCGTGAAAACCCTACGCTTCCTCTCCTGCGTCCCGCTTCTCGGGGCGGGCGCATTGGCTGTCGTTTCGGCTTGCTCCTCGGATGACGCCACGAAAGTCACCGCCGGCACCGGTACCTCGAGCACAGCGACCGGGTCGGGCGGTGCAGCAGGGTCGACCACGACCGGTCCGGGTGGAAGCGGCGGTGGCACGATCGCCGGCGCAGGCGGAAGCTCCGGCGGCAGCGGCGGCGCCGAAGCTGGGACGGCCGGCAACGGCGGAAGCGGAGCAGGGGGAGGCGGCGGAGCTGGCGGAACGAGCGGAGCAGGGGGAGGCGGCGGAACGAGCGGAGCTGGCGGAATGGGCGGAACGAGCGGCGCTGGCGGAACAAGCGGAACGAGCGGAGCTGGCGGATCGGGTGGGAGCGCCGCGGGCTCAGGCGGCTCGAGCGGAGCAGGCGGTGCGGCTGATGGGGGCGGCAAAGATGGCAGCTCGGGCGACGGCGGTGTGGCTCCGTGCACCACAGCTCCTGGCAAGGCGCTGCAATTCGACGGAACCGTCGTCGACCTAATGAGCGGCGATCTCGGCGCGGACTTCGCGGGAGGTGACGTGCCTCGCACGATCGAGCTGTGGGCCAAGTTTCTCAGTGCCGCTAGCTGGAAGGCGGAGGGCTCGATGATCGAAACGGGCTTGGCCCAGGGAGGGATGAACAAAGTCCTCGGAATCGATCTGAGCGGGTACACGGGTACGACCGCCGAGTTCGGCCCTTACACGAATGGCTTTAGCGACAACAACCACCCGAACGGCGTCTTCGTGATGAATACGCCGCAGACCGGCTGGCTTCACCTCTCATGGTCGTACACCGGGAACCACGGGACCTTCTCGTTCACCGTTAATGGGACCGAATATCCGATCATCACGATGGCTGGTCAGCCCACGCTCGCCTTCACTCCCGGCATCGTCACCTTGGGGGCGTCCCAAACCTTCGGGACGGTGGGTTGGACAGGCGTGATGGACGAGGTGCGCCTCTGGTCGGTTGCGAAAACGCCGGCCGACATCACGCGCGACATGAAGGTGGTGATGAAGGGCACGGAGCCGGGGCTCGTCGCCTACTATCGCTTCGACGAAGGGGCGGGCACCTTCACCGACGACGTGAGCAAGAAGGCGAGCCATCGCCTCAATCTCTGCACCGCAACCAGCACGCGGTGCGCCGCGGTGAATACCGCCATGCCGACCTGGGTCGACTCGGACATTCCCGGTCCGTTCACGTGCGCGCCGTGAGGGCGGATCGCATCAATCTCGATAGAAGACCTCTCGCCTGAGCACCCGCGTCAATCACGCGGGCTAACGCATGGGCGCCATGGCCACGCGAACACTCGGCGCCGCAGACATTGGCTTTTTTTTTGTGCGTAACTCTTGCTTGCCGGGGAGCGTATTACCTCGACTGAATCGGACAGCCGCCACCGACCAGACCAGGCCGGATTCGTACGCTCGCAGTGAGCTCGATTACCGCCCTAGCCGAGCCGTCCGAGGATTCGTGTGTGGCGGGAAAAGGAGGATTTCCAATGTTCCGTCATCTCGCTTCCGTATCGCTCCTGTTTCTACCTTCGGCCGTCGCGGTCGCACTCGCGGTTCCAATGGTGGGTTGTAGCAGCGTCGCATCTTCGACGAATCCGTCGGTTGGCGAGAGTCAGGAGGCCATCAAGCAATGTCCCGGAGACCCACCGCCACCGTTCGCATGCTGGGATGTCATCTGCACCGGGCCGCTCAGCGATCCATACTGGGACTACCGACAGCGACCGATGGGCACTGCCTGCCAGGGAAATGGCGCATGCGATGACAGTGGAAGCTGCATCCATCAGCCGGCCGCGCCCAATCTGCAGCTCGTCAGCGTCACCACCGACACCGTCACGCTGCAATGGAATGCGACGACGTTCGCCGATAGCTACAACATCAACAACACCACCACCAACAGCGGCTACTTTGGCATCACGGACACAAGCTTTGCCTGGGAAGGTCTGGGGGGCGCGGGGGGACAGCAACGCTGCTTTACCGTCAATGCCACCAACTATTTCTTCGCGTCGGCGCCGAGCAACCAGGTGTGCGCGACCGTGCTTTCGGCCACGCCGGTCTGGGTGCGGACGGCAACCAGCAGCTGCGGCGACGAGTGCGGCATGCCGAGTTGCAGCTGCATCAGCGACATCTGCCCCAGCAGCAGTCCTGCCGGGCAAGGCTGTAGCCCAGCGGGCGACTCCTGCAACGTCATCTCGGGCCCATCGTTCATCGAGTACACATGTAGATAGTCCGGCGCGTCGTGTCAGGGCGAGGGTTGCGGCGTCGTGGTCGGAGACGCCGGTGGAAGTGATGGGCAGGTCTTCCGCGTTGCGCCATTCAACCTCCAAGGTACACAACTGGTGTTGCGACGACCGGTTGAATCTAAGGGGCCTTCTTCGCGAAGGAGAACTGGGGGTGTTCGAGTTCATCCACGTGGAGAAGGCGCGGTTCAGCATCACCGAGCTGTGCAGGAACCTCGAAGTCTCGCGAAGCGAGTTATCACAATTGGCGTTGCTCGCCGCCCTCCGAGCGGCGACGAGAGGACGAACGTCTCGGGGCCGAGAGCCGAGCGATTCACCGCCGCGTCGACAAGCGCTACGGCAGTGGCCCGGGGGTATCGACATCACTACATTTGCGAGTGCCGCCTCCGTTCCTACACTGATTCTCGTGCGCTGCATCTCACTCGTGCGAGTTTGCGCATGGCGAGGACAGCACCGGCGCCGACAAGAATTGCAGCCGAAACGGTCGCCGCGGAGGTCGTATACCTTCCCAATGACCTGGCACAGCGCGATCTTCGACCTCCGCGGGACGTTCCGAGATCGAGACCGCGTCACGAATTGAACTTCGCCCATGCCCCGACGTCGATGTCTTTGCACACCGCATCATTCTTCGACTGCGGAGGTGAGCGATGAGCTATTTTTTGAGCACTCCGCGTGCCTGTATAAAGAGACTTCGGTAGATGGTTTCGTGGGAAATCTGCATCGCCTCTTGGTTCGGAAACCTACGGCGGAGCCAGCCAGAAATCTGCTGCGCAGACCAATTCCTTGCCACTAGGACGGGCCAAGACCACTTTGGCCTTTCGATCTCGACTGATTCGAATGCCGGCAGTCGTGACGCTTGCTCGCGCTCATGCCGCGCAGCAGAGCTGATCTGGCCCCTCTTCAAAAACCGTGTCGGCAATAAACTCGAATTCATCAGTGTTTCTTTTTGAGCTCATGTCGCGCGCGTCATGAAGGCCGTTGACCATACGGTTAAGTGCTTAATCTGCTTCGACGACGACGCTCGGCCTGGCGCCAAACTCTCGGCCTACGTGCCCCGACTTGAGGCCGATTTTCGAAAAGTGTTGACCACCTTTTCCGACGTCGGTGCCACTGACGAGGAGAGACCGCGAGATGGGCTCGCTCGGAGCTTCGTCGGGATCTCGATCCGTCCCGATGGAGGCGTCCATGCGCGCGCAAAGAGCTCTTTCTGTTATCGCTTGTGCCGTCAACCTTGCCGTCTTGGTCCATTGCGGCGTAGACGACAACTCGAATCCCAAGGGCGCCGCGGGGGCGGGAGGAACTGACGGAGGACGAGGTGGTAGCAGCGTTGGCGGCAGTCTCGATGCGGGTGGAGCCTCGGGCGCCAGCGGCAATCGCTCCACGGCAGGCAATGCCGGTTCCTCCGCGGCAGGGGCCGGCAACCTCGACGCGGGCGGCGGGAAGGGCGGCGCCGGCGGAAACGGTGGTGGCAGTGGACGAGGCGGGGCAGGTGGCAACGGTGGCAGCGCGATCGGCGGCAGCGGTGGCGGCGGTCTCGACGCGGGTGGAGCCTCCGGCGCCAGCGGCTCCACGGCGGGCAATGCCGGTTCCTCCGCGGCGGGGGCCGGCAACCTCGACGCGGGCGACGGAAAGGGCGGCGCCGGCGGAAACGGTGGTGGCAGTGGACGAGGTGGGACAGGTGGCAACGGTGGCAGCGCGATCGACGGCAGCGCTGGCAGCACGGGACGCGATAGTGGAACCATCTGGCATCCCGCTCCGGGTACTACGTGGCAATGGCAGCTCACGGGCACGATCGACACCTCGGTCAACGCGGAGATGTACGACATCGATCTGTTCACAACGCCACAGGGGACAATTGACGCCCTTCACGCTGCCGGTCGAATCGTCATTTGCTATTTGAGCGCG
>DATHEQ010000105.1:0-9449 GCA_035318505.1 Polyangiaceae bacterium
GATGTCGCGCGTACGCTCGGCGCGGTTGTCGTTGGGGTTTTCGTTCAAGTGGTTTTGCACGATGTCGCCGTAGTTGCGCGGGAAGAGAAATCCGACCGACGCGCGGGTGGCGAACGTCACGCTCGACGCGATCGGCACGTAAGCGCGCACCTCCGGTTGCGTCTTCCAATCGCCGGCATTTCCGCCAAATGGCCCGCCCGCATACTGGAAGTTCGCTTGCAGGTAGGCGCCTTTGCGCGGATGAACCCTGTCATCGCGAAAGTCGAGCCGCGCGACGACTTCGGGATAAGAAATGACGAGTGTCGATAAATAGTCTTCGAGCGGCCCCTGGTAGGTGAAGGGGTTCTCCACTTGGATGGCATAACCGACGCTCGAATAAAGGTTTCCGTACGAGCGGTCGAGCCAGGTGGCGCCTTTCACTTCGCGATAGCCCACGATCGACGCGGCTGTCTCGTCGCTCGAGCGAACCAGTAGCGGGAAGATGTTGAACTCGGGCGCCACGAAGAGGTTGGTGCGCGCCTCGAGGAAGCCGGGCTGCTTGAATTGCAGGCGAAGGCGCTCTTCGGGAAGCAAGCGGGTTGGCGTGACGATCTTGTCGAGTCGAAGCGGATAGAAAACGACGCCAGGCTTCAAATCGACGCGGAAGTTGCGCAAGCCGCCTAGGAAATTCTTGTCTTCCCACCCGATGAGCCCGTGCAGATCGGTCTTGAGTTGGTCGAACTCGACGCCGCCACCGAGACGCAGGTGGCGAAGCCGATTCGGTTCTACACGCACCTTGAGAGGCACCACGTGGGAGGGAGGCGGAGGATCGGGGAGCTCAGGTTGGAACTCGACGGCGCTGAACACCTCGAGGTCGAGTAAAGCGCGCGTCGCATCCTCGATGGCGCTCGTCGAGTATGGGTCGCCCTCTTTGATATCGATGGTGCGGCGCATCACCGATTCGGGAATTTCGACGTCGATGACGGCGGAGTTGGAAGAACGCCCTTCGATGATGACTTTGCCGAACTTGGCCGGCTGATCCGGCGTCACGGTGAAAACCGGTAGCGCCGTATGCTTCACGAGATCGACGAGCGCATCGCGCTCCACTTTGGCGTACGCGTAGCCGCGATCGGTCAGTGCCTTGCGGACGGCGTTTTGCGCCTCTTCGAACTTATCCTCGTCGAACGGCTCCCCGGGGGGCAGCTGGTCTTGGGCGACCTGGTTGACGGCGTCCACGATCTCTTTGGGCAGTCCGGTGATCCCCTCCACCCTGCTCGCTGCATTGCGGACGGGGGGCCCCTCTTCGACCTCGATTTCCACGCGTACGTGCTTGTCCTTGGTCTCCAGGACGAGCCCGGCGACGGCATGCGCGTCGTAGTAGCCGCGGGCCCGATAGAAACGTTCGATGCGCGCGAGATCGCGCTGCAGCGTGGCGCGGCTAAAAAGCTCGTAGTCGTACACGACGCCCCGAAAGAGACCGAGAAACTTCGGAGTCGGCGCCGTCGCCATCTTCTCTTCGACGTCCGACGCGGGGAGCTCCCTCGCACCTCGCACAGCGACCTTATCGATCGCCGACCGATGCCGCGGAATGGCCGCACAACCGGACGTCATTACCCATGCCAATGAGCAGAAAAGCGGCACAACGAAGAAAGCAGCGCGGGGGTTGGCCACAAAGTCCGATACATAGCAAGGCGTGGACCATGTGGACATGAGCCGCGGCAACTCAGTGAACGGAAACGGTCGCAAGGCCCATTGTGGGAAGCGACCGTAAGGCCAAGGATTTTTTTTCGATGGTTTGGCGCTTGGCGGTTTTCGGGTGCGTTCTCGCCGCTTGCAGCGGTCGCGTTCCTCATCCGCCTTATGCGTCGCAGCCGACCAGCGCGCTCGTCGAGGTCGACTATCCGCCGCCGCCGGCGCGTGTCGAATTCCTCACTACGCGGCCGGCGAGCGACGCCGTGTGGCTGAATGGCGAATGGTCCTGGACCGGGCGGCGATGGGCATGGAAGCCGGGCGGGTGGGTCAAGGTGCCGGAAGGGGGCGCCTACGCGAAGCTCACACTCGCGCGCCGCAGCGACGGCAAACTGTTCTCCGCGCCCGGGACGTGGCGCAACGCGAAAGGCGAGGAGATAGCGGCCCCCGAAATCATCAGCGCGAGCCCGTCCAAGGCGAGCGCGGTCGTCGATCCCGAAGGGGACCCCGCGCCGACCGCGGCTGATCTTCGAACGGACGGCGGCGCCGAAGCTGGCGTACGTGCGCCTGATGAACGTCGAGACGAGGAACGATCGAAACCGAAGGAGGAAGAACGAACGCCATGATGCAAGACGATGATGCCGCGGACCGCAAAGGTCCCTTGGCCAGCGCGTCCACGGGTGAGCTCGTGGGACGGTTGGCCGACGAATCAAAGGAGCTCGTCAAAAAGGAAATCGACCTCGCCAAGGCTGAGCTCCGAACCGAACTGAAAAGCGAAGCCAAGCTCGCGATCGGCTTCGTCGCTGCGGGGTTGGCAGCCTTCATCGCTCTGCAGCTGCTATTGGCAGCTGTGGTGCTCGGTTTGGCGGAGTCGATGCCAGGCTGGGTGGCGGCGCTCGTGGTGGCGGGCGGCGTTCTCGTCATCGGTCTCGTCGCAGCCTTGGTAGGCTGGGGATATCGCGTACGACACCCGCTCAGTAAAACACGCAAGACACTGAAGGAGGACGCGCAATGGGCGCAGCAGGGACTGGGTTGACGGGCAGCGAGGATCGGGAAATGCTCGACCGCGAAGAAAAAACAGAGGGCTCCGACGGCGAGGCCCAGCCGGAACGGCTCGAGCGCGAAGTCGAGGAGATCCGCGACAACATCAGCGGGATCGTGGGCGAGCTCGATCGGCGCGGTCACGAGCTTTTCGATTGGCGATCGCAGCTGCGAAAGCATGCCTTGCTCATTGCGGCCATCGGAGCGAGTTGCCTCGTCGGATTTGGCGTCACCGTCGCTATGGGCGTGGCCAATCGAAGACGGCGCAATCGGCCTCTCGCAAAAGCCCGGCGCTTGCGCGAGGCGCTGTCGCGCATGATCGCGCATCCCGAGCTCGTGGCGCAACCTCGGCCGAGCGTCAGTCGAAAAGCGATCTCGGCCGCGGTCAGCGCGACCGCGGGTCTGCTCGCCAAGACCCTTGCCCAGCAGGTGCTCGACGGTTCGAACCAAGTGCCGTCGCTCTTACGCTCGCGCACCGCTGAATAGCGTCGCTTCAGCGACCGCGAAACGTCGCCGTACGGCGCTCGACGAAACTCTTCACGCCTTCGGCGGCGTCTTCGCTGGCGATGATGCGCGCCAACAGCTCTTTCAAGTGTCCGGTCGCCGCGGCGGTACCCTGTGTCGCGGCGATGCGCGCGTTGGCGAGCGTACCCTGCACCCCGAGGGGCGCCTGTTCGGCGATGAGCCTGGCAATGGCGCGCGCGCGCTCGACGTGCTTGCCCGGCGGCACCACCTCCTGCACGAGACCGATGCGCAACGCTTCAGCGGCGCCGAATTCCTCGGCCGTCAAGAGGAAGCGCATGGCGTTGCCCCAGCCGAGCTTCTCGGGGCCTCGGATGGTCGCGCCGCCGAACGGGAGGATACCGCGGCCGATCTCGAGCTGTCGGAAACGGACGTCTTCGGCCGCAATGACGATGTCGCTCGCGAGCGCGAGCTCAATCGATAGCGTGAAGGCAATGCCGCTCACCGCCATGACGACCGGCTTCGGAACCGGCGGTCCCCAAAGCCCGAACGGATCGTAGGCGTAGTCTCCCCCGAGCGCGGCCGGACCTTTCGCGGCGACCACGGGGCCGACCTCGGCCAGATCGAGCCCGGCCGAGAAGTGATCGCCATGGCCGAAGACGACGCCGGCCCGGATTTCCGGATCCTTGCCGAGCTTTTCGTACGCCGCGCCGAATGCAGCAATCGTCGCGAGATCGAAGGCGTTGCGCTTTTCCGGGCGATTGATGCCGATGAGAAGGACTTTGTCCTCGCGTTCGACCGTGACCCGTTCGCTCATGGGGCGGGAGTGTGGGGAGGCTGGCGTCGCGCGTCAACGGCGTTGTCCGCGTTCTTCGTACGCGTGGATGCCAAGTCCTCGGCGCGAGATTCATGCAGCGAAAAGGACCTGCCGTGCAGCGTGTTGCCTGTGCGGCGGCGTTCCGAGCCGCTAAGCTACGGCCGCTCACATCTGCCAAATCGTCTCTTCCAAGGAGTTTTCCGATGCGAAACGCCTTCATTCTGGGAGCCAGTGCCGTCGTTCTCCTGCCTTTGGCATGCGCCACCTCACACGACGCGCATTGCCCGACGGCAGCCGTGGCCGCACCAGGTCCTACCGCTGCCCCGGGGCCGGCCGCGACTCCTGCTCCCAAGGTGGATAACCCCTTGCTGGCAAAATGGACCGGCCCTCACGGCGGTGTGCCGCCTTTCGCCAAGGTGAAGGTCGATCAGTTCAAACCCGCTCTCGAAGCGTCGATGGATGAGAATCGCAAAGAGATTGCCGTCATTGCGGGCGAAGGCGGTGCGCCGACTTTCGACAACACCATTGCCGCCATGGAAGACGGCGGGCGCACCTTCAACAACGTGCAAACGATCTTCGCCATCTGGTCTTCGACCATGAACGACGCGCCCTTCCAAGCGGTAGAGCGCGAGATGGCCCCCAAGTTGGCGGCGTTTTCCGACGAGATCACGCAGAACGAAAAGCTCTTCAAACGCATCGAGGCCGTCTACAACTCGCCCGAAAAAAGCAAGATGACCCCCGAGCAGCAACGGCTCGCGTGGCGCATCTACACCACATTCGTGCGCGCCGGCGCCAAGCTCGACGCCCCGTCCAAAAAACGGCTCTCCGAGATCAACCAGCGCCTGGCGACGCTCTACACGACTTTCAGCCAGAACGTGCTCGCCGACGAGGAGAACAACGGGCTTCTCTTGGACAAAGAAGCCGACTTGGCCGGCCTGCCCGACTCGCTACGCGCCAGTGCCGCGGCGGCGGCCGAAGCCAGCGGCGCCAAAGGCAAATGGGCCATCAACAATACGCGCTCGGCGACGGACCCCTTTCTGGCCTATTCGACGCGCGACGATTTGAGGGAGAAGGTCTGGAAGAGCTTCGTCAACCGCGGGGACAACGCCGACGCGCACGACAACAACAAGATCATCACCGAGATCCTGAAGCTGCGCGTCGAGCGGGCCAAGCTGCTCGGCTATCCCACGCACGCTCATTGGCGTCTCGAAAACGCGATGGCCAAGACCCCCGAACGCGCCATGAAGCTCATGGAAGACGTGTGGACGCCCGCGGTGAAGCGGGTGAAGGAAGAAGTGTCTGACATGCAGGCCATTGCCAACAAGGAAGGCCTCAAGCGAAAGATCGCGCCTTGGGACTATCGTTTTTACGCGGAGAAAGTGCGAAAGGCGAAGTTCGATCTCGACGAGAACCAGGTCAAGCCGTACCTGCAGCTCGACAAGCTGCGAGAAGGGATGTTCTGGGTCGCGGGCGAGCTGCTCAATTTCAGCTTCACGCCCGTCGACGGTCTCGAGGTCTATCACCCCGACGTGAAGGTCTGGGAAGTGAAAGACAAGACGAGCGGCAAGCACATCGGTCTCTGGTACTTCGATCCCTACGCTCGGTCCGGCAAACGCTCGGGCGCCTGGATGGAGGCGTACCGCATTCAAGAGCGCTTCAAGACCCCGACCACGACCATCGTCAGCAACAACTCCAACTTCGCGAAAGGTAAAGACGGCGAAGCGGTGCTCATCAGCTGGAGCGACGCGCGCACGCTGTTTCACGAGTTTGGTCACGCGCTGCACGGCCTCTCCTCCGATGTGACGTACCCGACGCTGTCCGGCACCAACGTCGCCCGCGACTACGTGGAGTTTCCCTCGCAGTTGCTCGAGTTCTGGATGTTCACCCCCGAGGTTTTGAACCGCTTTGCTCTCCACTACCAGACCGGGGCCCCTATTCCGCGCGAGCTCGTCGCCAAGATCGAGAAGACGGCGACTTTCAACCAGGGATTTAACACCGTCGAATACTTGGGCAGCGCGCTCGTCGACATGAAGCTGCATCTGGCGGGCGCGAAGGAAATCGACCCCGACGCCTTCGAGCGCGACACGTTGAAGGCCCTCGGCATGCCGAGCGAGATCGTCATGCGCCACCGAACACCGCAATTCACGCACGTCTTCGCGGGCGACGGCTACTCGGCCGGCTATTACAGTTATCTCTGGTCGGACACCCTGAGCTCCGACGCCTACGAGGCATTCACCGAGGCCAAGGGCCCGTACGACAAGGAAGTTGCCGAGCGCCTGCGCAAGAACGTCTTCTCCGTCGGCGACACGGTCGACCCCGCCGACGGCTACCGCGCGTTTCGCGGTCGCGATCCAGACATCGCGGCGCTCATGCGAAAACGGGGGTTCGCCAAATCCATCGCGCCGAAAAAGGCGAAGTGAGCGACGTCCGTCGTTAGCCGCGTCTGACGGTTCTCACTGGAAACCCCAGGATTGGTGGTCCTGGCCCGAGCACGTCCAAAGCTGAAGGACGGCACCGTCCGCCGTGCTCGCACTGGTCACGTCGATGCATTTCCCGCTCGGGACACTGACGATGACGTAGCTGCCTCCCGCCGCGGCGCTGAGCGTGAAGGATTGTGCCGCCGCGCCGTTGCACGCGGCGAGCACGATGGGCGTGCCGTCCGTTGTTCCGCCATTCGACGCCGCCAAACATTTGCCGCTGTTGGTCCCGGCGAAGGCGTAGCTCCCGCCCACCGAGCGAAGCTCGAAGGTCTGTGCGCTCGTGCCATTGCACGTGTACTGATCGAGGGCCGTCCCATCGGCCGTCAGGTTGTGATAAACGTCGGCGCATTTGCTGCTGTGCTTGGCGACGAGCCGGTACGAGACGCCAGTGGGAGGCCCCGCTTCGCTCGGGGCGTCGGGCACGCCGCTCTCGGTCGGTCGCGAAGCATCGACGTCCGAAGTCGAACCCTCGTCGAGCGCTGCGTCGCGCATATCGACCGAAGCGTCGCTGATCGGCGACGGTGCGTCTGCCGACAGATCGTTCATTTGATCTTGGATGGACGCTTCGAGCGAATCGGTGGCGAGGTCCGGCGCCGGCGCGTCTCGCGCATCGGCGATCGACGTGTCTTGCCTAGGGCCATCGGACGCATCGCTGGCTCCGCGACCGCCCACTTCGGCCGCGGCATCTTGAACCGCGCCGCCGCCCGAGCCCCCGGCCGATCCGCCCCCTCCGCCGGTCGAACCAGCGCCCGATCCGCCGCCAGAACCGCCGTTTCCTCCCGCTCCGGGGCCGCTCGTTCCGGCGCCGTCGGGCGCGTTGCCGGACTCGGGCAGGTCGTACACCGAGCATCCCAAGAGCCCGGCGAGGACGGCACACGGGGCGAGCCACTTCATGACGCCTCGCGACCCCGGTTGTCCTTCTCGACCTCTGCCATCCTCGCCAATCAAAGGACGGTACCTTGTGGCCATTCTCCAGAGTGTGCCACGTCTTTTCAGTGGTACATGGGCGGAAACGTGCGCGATGGCGCGTCGGTACCTACTCCGTACGTAGCGCGACCACCGGGTCGAGGCGCGCGGCGCGCATCGCCGGCAAGAGTCCGGCGACGAGACCGGCCAGCACCGAAAGTCCGAATCCAGCGGCGATCGACCACGGCTCGACGCGCGCGGCGAAGGCGGGGAACACTTTCATGAGACCAAGGCCCCCGAGCCCGACGGCGGCGCTGCCCATGGCGACCCCGATGGTCCCGCCGATGAGACCGAGGGTGGCCGCCTCGAGCAGGAACTGAAGCAAGATCGAGCGGCGCGTCTCGCCGAGCGCGCGGCGAAGCCCGATCTCACGCGTTCGTTCGGACACGGAGACGAACATGACGTTGGCAACGTTGATGGCGCCAGTCCCGAGGGTGAGAATGCCGCTCGCGATCAAGAGCAAGCCCACGACGCGCACGATCATGCGCTCCATGTCGCGCGCCTTGGAGTCGTCGAGCTTGAAGTTCTGCGCGTTTTGGTGCCGCCGTAGCAAGAGACCGGTGATGGCGGGTCGGACCACCTCCACTGGAACACGATCGATCCCCGCACGTTCGGCAAGCAGCACGATGCGCTGCACTTTGTGCTCGCGTGGATAAACGGCGTCGAAGGTCGTCTCCGGGACGATGATTTTGCGCGCCCAAATGTTCGTGCCGGTGGTGGAGCCTATGAGCGGCTTGTGCGCGAGCACGCCCACCACGCTCCACACGACGTTGTCGGCGCGGAGGGTGCTCGTGGTCCCGATCGGCGCGCCGGCGAAAAGATCTTGCCAGACCTCCTCGCCGATCACGCACACGCGCTTCTGTGCGCGCATATCGACGTCGTCGAGATAGCGCCCTTGCGAAAGCTCGAGGCGAAAGAGCTCGATCGACTCCGGCGTGCCGCTCACGATGCGCGCCGATTTCCTTTTGGCGCCGTTCTGTGCCCGCACCTCCTGTGTGCTTTCGCTGTGGGCCAAGCGGCTTTGCCCGATCGGTGAATCGGCGAGCGCATCGCTGTCGCCACGGGACAATTCGGGGCGGCCGCGCCGGCGTTCGCGCGGCGGCAAGTCCTTGGCACGAATCTGGACGAGGTCCGATCCCGTCACCGATTGGTTGGCCGCTACCAGCGCCACTTCCGCGCCGTGCACGAGCCCCGCCACGAGAACGATGGCGCCGCTGCCGATCATGATGCCGAGCAGCGTCAGGAGTGTCCGAAGCCGCTGTCCGGTGAGCGCCCGGAGGGCGCGTAGACGTTCGCGCCAGATCATCTCCTGATCGCCTCTACCGGATCGAGCTCGGCGGCCCGCCGCGCCGGCAACCAGCCGAAAGCTGCGCCCGTCAGCGCCGAGGCCCCGAGCGCGAGCGCCACGGCGGGAATCGAATACACCGACAGCCATCCCGAAAGCGATGAGCGGATGATCATGCCGGCTGCGAACACCGCGCCCACGCCCAGCGCGACGCCGCAGGCGCCCCCGGCGGTGGAAAGCAAGCTCGACTCGAGCAGGAACTGTTGGGAAAGGTTGGCGGGCGTCGCCCCGAGCGCCTTGCGAATGCCGATCTCCCGCACCCGTTCGGAGACGCTGACCAGCATCATGTTCATGATACCGACGCCGCCGATGACGAGCGCGATGCCGGAGAAGAGCGCCACCAGGAGCTCGAGGAGGGCGAACGTCGTTTCGAAGCGATCCATCACCTGCGAAAGGTCGTAGATGGCGAAATCATCGACGCCGGCGTGGCTCCGCTCGAGGCGCGCATTGACGAGGCGTTTGACGATCTCGTTGGCCGACCGATCATCGGTGCGGAGCGCGATGCCGGCGCTCGCGCGCACGTTGGGGAGGCGCAACGCCGCAGTGCGGAAAGGAACTACGACGACGTTGTTCCAGTCGAACCCGAAGTTCGTGCCCCATCGGTTGTTGTCGGCAAAGAGTCCCACCACGCGGCAATGCAGCTTGCCGATCGTCAGCTTGTGCCCCACCG
>DATHEQ010000106.1:0-5268 GCA_035318505.1 Polyangiaceae bacterium
GAATAGAGCTCCCCCTCGGAAAGGTCGAGCGCGCGCCGCACCGGCCCTTCCGGCAGGGAGCCGAGTCCGGTGATGCTGAGCGCGCCGAGCCGCGCGGTCTGCCCTGGCGTCACGTCGAATACGACGTCGGCCACGTGATGCGCGAGATCGACCTCGGCCCGTCCTTCGACTTTGGCGAAGGCGTACCCGCGGTCGGTAAAGACGTGGAGCAGCTCGTCTCGCGCCGTCTCGTAACGTTCCTCGTCGAAGTTACGGCCGGCGCGCAAGCGGCGGCGGATGGCGGTGAGCACCGCAGCCGCATCGTCGATGGGCAGCGCCGTGATCCCTTGAACTTTGATCTCGCGCACCGTGACCGCGGGACCTTCGTCGACGACGACGCTCACGGCGACGTGCGATTCGTCGATCTTCTCGACCCGCCCCGCGCGGGCGTGCGCTTCGTAAAAACCCTTGGCGCGGTAGAGACGCTCGATGCGCGCCAGATCGCGCTCGAGGATGTACGGATCGAAGAGCTCGTATTCGAGCACGATCCCGCGAAACAAGCCGAGAAAGCGCGGGCTCTCGGCGGTCGCGATCTTGTCCTCGATCTCCGCCGCCTCGACCTTGTTCGTCCCCTCGATATCGACGCTGTCGATAGCGTACCGGCCGGGGGGGATATGCGTGCAGCCCGTCGCCATCCCGAGCGCGAACAAGGCACCGAAGAGCGCAACCGCGCCTCGGCATCTCGCCCGCGAGATCACGAGGGTCGCCATCGCAGGGCGGTTCGTGACCCGGACCGGGCCTAGCTGCAACCGCTCGCGACTACTTCTTCTTGCCGCCGCCGCCGCCGCCGCTCTTCATTCCGGGGAGTGTGCCCGGCTCGGGCGGAGGCTCGACGTAGTTCATCTTGGCGTACGTCAGAATGCCGTGCGTGGGGTCGGTCTCGACGCTGCTCGTCGCCTTGGTGAACGAGACGGCAAAGTTGCCGGACACGGTTACCTTGGCGCCCACGTTCGGGATCGGGTTGGGGATGTCGACGGCCCAGAACTCGTCCTTGACGGGCTCGTTGTCCTTCGGATTCTTCGACGGCGGCTTGGAATACTTTTCGATCGCATCGAAGATCTGGGAGAAGTTGGAGGCCCAGCCCATCACCTTGATGGCGTCCTTCTGCGCTCCACCCTTCTCGTCGGCGATCCAGAAGGCGGGCACGGGGGACTTGCAGTCCTCCTTGTCCCCCTTGCCCGTCTTGTGCACCGCGCAGGGCGGGGCTTCGGGGAGGTTCGTCTGGACGATGTAACCGGTGATGTTGAGCTCCTTGGCGTTGACGTCCGGGTTATGCACGCGGCTTCGTAGGTGGTGCATCGCGCCATAGACGGTGTACCCGTCGCCCACTTTGATGGGCTTGTTGGGAAGCGACGGCACCGCGGGGAGGCTCGCCTTGCGCCCGCTGAAAGCAGGCGTCGGCTTGTACGGCTCATCCGTGGGCCCGCACCCTGGGGTCATCGCGAAGACCGCGATAGGGAGCACGCAGACGAAGCACACGGGGGCGACGCGGCGGACAGAGATCCTCATGAACGTTCTCCGGCAGGGGGAACCCTCGGCGCGAGCGGACTTCTCCGCCCCGGTCCAAGGGTAGTCAAGGGCTAACACGCGCCTTGCTCGAATCGCAAGGCCATCGCGCAGGCTTGCCGAGCAGATCCCCGCTTTTTTTTCGCTCGGCTCCTTTCTCAGCGTCGCTTTCTTCCTTCGCCACCCGGGTCACGGTCGAGCAAGTCCGCTGTCGGCGCCGCTACGCGCGCTCGCGTCGGGCGGTCATCGCCGTGCCGAGAGCGCCCTTCTGGCTCCCAACATCCGCGTCCCCATGAACATCCGCCTTTCATCCCCCTTTCTGAACGGGAATTTTCCATCCCCGCCGTCCGTCCAATCGCGGCATCGCTTTGGGTAGTGCTAGATTCCCCGGCCGTGGCTCGAGACCTGATTCTTGGCGCGCCGTACGAAACGTCGAAGGTGTTGTCGATGATCCTCGCGGGGGGAGAGGGTAAGCGGATGGGACCGCTGACCATCGAGCGGGCGAAGCCCGCGGTCCCCTTCGCGGGGCGCTACCGCGTCATCGACATCATCCTCTCGAACTTCGTCAATTCGGGGCTCTTCCGCATCAAGATCCTGACGCAGTACAAAAGCGCGTCCCTCGAAGAGCACATCGCGCGCGGCTGGCGGCTCTCGCCGATGCTCGACAATTTCATCGAGACCATTCCCGCCCAGCAGCGCACGGGCAAGAGCTGGTTTCGCGGCTCCGCCGATGCCGTCTATCAGACACAGCACGTCATCACCGACGAGAATCCGGATCTGGTCGCCATCTTCGGTGGCGATCACGTCTTCAAAATGGACATCCGGCAGATGATGCACAGCCACTTGACGCGAGATGCCGATCTCACGGTGGCAGCCATTCCCGTGATGCGCGAAGAGGCGCGATCGTTCGGCGTCATCCAATGCGACGACGAAGGGCGCATCATCGCCTTTCACGAAAAGCCCGCCGACCCGCCGGCCATGCCGGGACAGCCGCACTTGGCGCTCGCCTCGATGGGCAACTACCTCTTCAAGACCGACGCGCTCATGGCCGAGCTCGAGAAGGACGTTTCCGACGACCAGTCCAATCACGACTTCGGGCGCGACGTCGTGCCTGCGTGTGTCAAAGCCGGGCGGCGGGTCTTCGTCTACGATTTCGCGACCAACGTCGTCCCCGGCGAGAGCCCGCGCGAACGCGGCTACTGGCGTGACATCGGCACCGTCGACGCGTACTGGGCCGCGCACATGGATCTCGTCGAGATCCACCCCATGTTCAACCTCTACAATTCGCGCTGGCCGCTGCGCACGGGCATCAGCCACGATCCCCCCGCCAAGTTCGTCTTCCGCGACGAAGCGGCGGCGCGCGTCGGCGTCGCCACCGACAGCCTCGTTTCCGACGGCAGCATCATCTCGGGAGGCCGCATCCACCGCAGCGTCCTTTCGCCGCGCGTGCGCATCAACTCCTTCAGCGAAGTCGAAGAGTCGGTCCTTTTCGAGAACGTCAACATCGGGCGCTATGCTCGCATCCGGCGCTGCATCATCGACAAGGACGTCGACATTCCCCAAGGCATCTCCATCGGCTACGATCCCGAAGAGGACCGCCGCCGCTTCTTCGTGAGCGACGAGGGCATCGTCGTCATCCCCAAACGTGCCAAGCTCGGCGAGCCCGATCTTTGATTTTGCCTTAAGCGTCCCCTGCAACATGCCACAGAGCGAGTCAACGAACCGACGCCGTACCATCGTCGTCGGAGACGTCCACGGGTGCCGCGAGGAGCTCGAGCAGTTGCTCGCGGTCGTGCGCTACGACACGGCTGACGACCTGCTTTTCCTGGGCGATTTGCTCTCGCGCGGCCCCGACCCCCTCGGCGTCCTTTCCATCATGCGCCGCACGGGAGCTCGCGGCGTGCGGGGCAACCACGACGAGTCGCTCTTGGAATGGCATGCCGCCCAGCAATCGGGGGACGACAATGCCCACCTCGGCAAAACCAAGCGCAAGCTCGCCGAGCAGCTCGAATCCGCCGATTGGGCCGTGCTCGAGTCGCTCGAGCTCTGGATCGATCTCCCATCGCACGAGCTTCGACTCGTTCACGCTGGCGTCGTTCCCGGTTTGGCGATGGAAGCGCAACCGCTGCGGGCGCTCCTCTCGATGCGGTATCTCGGCCCGCACAACGAGCCCATCGAAAAACTCGGCGCCCATGGAGAAGCGGTAGAGAAGGACGGCATCGTGCTCTGGGGGCGGCGGTACGTCGGCCCGCCGCACGTCATTTTCGGCCACAACGCGCAGCGCGAGCCGCAAGTTCACCCCTGGGCAACCGGGATCGACACCGGCGTCGTCTACGGCGAGCGGCTGACGGCGATGGTGCTCGAAGCCGGACAGCGCGTCCCCGCGCCGGAACGAAGAGCCGAGGTGCTCTTCTCGGTACCGGCCAGGAATCGCTATTACATTCCGCCTGCGCGCTCATGAGCGACGCGACGCGCCCGCCCGAGAACGATCTGCCGCGGTACCCGCAGCTTTTGGTCGACGTCGCACCGGAGGATGCCGACGAAGCCGCGGCGTTTTTGTGCGAGCTCGGCGCGGACGGCGTCGAAGAGCGTGACGGAGGGACGCTCGCCACCGCCGCGGTGCCCGGTAAAACGACGCTCGTCGCCAGCTTCGGCGCGCTCACTTCCGCCGAGGCCGCGGCCGCGCACATCGACCAAGCCTGGACGCCGCGCGTCGCGGAGCTCGTCGGCGACGCTTGGCGGGACGAGTGGAAAAAATACTTCGTACCCTTTCGCCTGACGAACCGCGTCACCATTCGCCCGCCTTGGGAACCGTACACGCCGAGCGATCCCGCAGAGCTCGTGCTCGAGCTCGAGCCGGGGCGAGCCTTCGGCACCGGGCTGCATCCGACGACAGCGCTCGTCGCGCGCGCAATCGAAGCGCACTCGGCCGAGCTGTTCCAGCCGAAAGGTCGGCGCGGCTCGGTTCTCGACGTCGGGACCGGTAGCGGCATCTTGGCGCTCGTCGCCCTGGTTCTCGGCGCGGCCATGGCGCGCGCGATCGATGTCGACGCCGACGCGGTGGCGCTCGCCCGAGAGAACGCGGACCGCAACGGTCTCGGCGATCGACTCCAAGTCGATGCCGCGCCGGTCGAGGCGATTGACGGCGCGTTCGATCTCGTCCTTGCGAACATCGAGGCTTCGGTTCTCATCACGCTCGCCGAGCCGCTCGCGCGCCGTGTTGCCAAGCCGGGCATTTTGATTTTATCCGGCATCTTGCAAGAGCGCGCCGCGGAAGTTCGGCGCGCCTTCGCGAGCTTCGACCTTGCCGCGTCGCCCGCGCAAGGCGAATGGTCGGCGCTCGTCCTCAGGGCAAGGTAGCGGCGCTCGCGGCGGGGCTGGCTTTCTCGGAGGCGGGCTCTCTGCGCACGCCGAAAATGACCGCCGTGCTGAGCAACGCCCCACCGAGCAGCTGCACGGCGGTGACCGTTGCGCCGAAAAGCAACGCGCCGATGGTGATGGCCACCGCCGGCTCGAGCACGATCACGATGTTGAGGGTGAAGAGCGATACGTGGTTGGCCGCGTAGTTCGTGAGACCGTGCCCGATCAGCGTGGTGATGACGACGATGGCGCCGATCCACTGCCAGGTGGCGGCGGGATAGCCCCAGAGCTGCACGCCGGAGGCAACGGCGACGGGCAGCGCAGTGACGGCGGACACGGCCATGATCGCGCCTAGGAACACCT
>DATHEQ010000107.1:0-47674 GCA_035318505.1 Polyangiaceae bacterium
TGAGGGGGGGCACGGCTCCCACCGAGCTCGAGCTGGCGACGCAAGAGAGCCTCGTCGGAACCGTCGAACAAATGCGCCTCGGCCGAGAAGCCGTGGGCCGCATCGCCCGCGATTTACTCTCCCAAGGCGCGCCCAAAGACGAAGCGACCGACCGCGCCGAGCAGGGGCAAATTCAGCGCGACATCGAACAAGGCGAACGCTGCTCCGCTCGCGCGAGAGCTCGTCTCGTCAGCGGCAATCTGCGCCTCGTGGTCTCGATCGCCAAGAAGTACCGAAACTCGGGGCTGCCCTTCCTCGACCTCATCCAGGAGGGCAATATCGGCCTCATGAGAGGCGTCGAGAAATTCGAGTATTGGCGCGGTTACAAGCTCAGCACCTACGCTACCTGGTGGATCCGCCAGGCGATCTCGCGCGCGCTCGCCGATCGGGGGCGCACGATCCGCATCCCCGTCCACATGATCGAGCAGGCAAAGAGGCTCACTCGGGTAAGGCAGTTGCACATCCAAGAATATGGTAAGGAGCCAACGCCGGAAGAACTCGCGGCGACGCTCGGTGTTTCGCTGGAGGTCGTGCAGCAAGTCCGCAAGCTCGCCAAGGAACCGATCAGCATCGACATGCCCGTAGGAGAGGACGAATCGTCCGTTGTCGGAGACTTCATCGGTGACGAGAACGCCTTCTCGGCTTTCGATGCCGCGTGCCAGAGCGACCGCGCCGAGCAAGTGCGAAGCCTCCTTGCCACACTCACACCGCGCGAGGAGCGAATTCTAAGGCTCCGTTTCGGGATCGAAGAAAAGAGCGATCACACCCTCGGACAAATCGGTAAACATTTTTCGCTCACGCGCGAACGCATCCGACAGATCGAGGCGCGCGCGTTGGAGAAACTGCGGCGCCCGAGACAAGCGCGCCTCGCCGGCCGCGAGGCAAACGCGCCCAAGTCAGCAATCAACACGGAACAACAACACGAAGTCGCAACATCGAAAGGGAAAACATCATGGCAACTGGAACGGTAAAGTGGTTCAACGACGCGAAGGGTTTCGGATTTATCAAGCAGGACAGCGGAGAGGACGTGTTTTGTCATCAAAGCGCGATCAAGTCCGAAGGCTTTCGGTCGCTCACCGAAGGACAGGTCGTGGAATTCGACGTGAACCAGGGCCCCAAAGGGCTTCAGGCGGCTAACGTTCGCGTCATCCGCTAAGCGGGTGCGGTGGCAAGGCCGAGAACATTCGTCTCAGACCGCACCGGCAACGGTGCGGGCCACCATCCGCCTGATCATCTCGGCGAAAGCGTCGAGCTGAAAGGGCTTGGGAACGAACGCATCGGCCCCCGCCTCGATACAAGAGGCGCGGACGTTGACGGACGTCTGCGCACTCGTCATCACCACCGGAATGTCCTGGAGCGACGGGTCCATGCGAATTTGTTCGCAGACGTCGTACCCAGAGACATTCGGTAGATTCATATCGAGATAGACCAGCGCGGGACGCCGCTCTCGTATCAAGCGCAGCGCGGACTCGCCGTCCGATGCCGTGGCTACTTCGAACCCGTAGTCCTCGAGTTGTTGCGCGACGCAGGTTTGCGTGTCCTCGTGGTCTTCGACGACCAGGACCAGCTGTCCTTTGGGGGTTCCATTCATGACGCCTTCCTTGCTAGTTCGGCGAAATGGCCAGTTTCCCATCGTTACATAGATACCCGGACGTCCCGCCGGGTTCATCGGGCTTTAGTATCTGGGCGCGCGATTTCGTGATCGGGCGATCGCACGAGCGCCCCAGAACGCGCGTACCGTAACGGCCGGGCCTTCGGCGGATGCAGCGCACGCGTCGGTTGTGAGATCAAGACGGCGGCGGCCGTTCGACCTGCGGTTTGCCCAAAGGAGATTGGCCCATGTGTCGCGTACTCGTCGTAGAGGATCACGCAGACACGCGAGAAGCCATCGCCGAGCTTCTGCAATGCGAAGGGCACGATCACGCCGTTGCGGGCAATGGGCAGGAAGCGTTGGAGTGGCTCGCGGCGCAGACCGAGCTGCCCTGCCTCATCTTGCTCGATCTTCGTATGCCGGTGCTCGACGGCTGGGATTTTTTGGGCGCCGTTCGCCGCGTCTCGAAATGGCACGACATCGCCGTCATCGTCGTGTCGGCAACCATCGAGCGCGACGCGCCGAAACCTGTTCTCCCGGCGAAGGTCTTCTGGTCAAAACCCCTCGGTCCCGAGCAGATTGGCGAGCTTTACCGCTACTGCGACAACCATCGGGATTCTTGGACACCGAGAGAAGCCAACCCGTAAGACTGATCTCGACGGCAGCGGTGCGCGTCGCGTCCGGCCCGCGTCGTGCTGCGATCCCGCCTGGAGACTCCCGACGAATGGGCCGTCGTGCTGACCGGCGCTGTCGGCGTGTTCGGCATGGGCATTCAGAACGCACTCACGCGGGACGTGCTGCGCGACCTCGGTGCCATGCGCGACGAGTCGGCCGCAGCGGGGTTGCCGCAGGTCAAGTCGGCGGCGCGGGAATGCAGGAGCATTGAGCAACGCGCGCGCCACAATCCTTTATGATGCGAGAAGGCGCTGCGTGGAGGCGTCTCTGGTGAGGTCGAAAATGCGAGCTTGCATCGAGATGCTTGTCTGCATGGTCGGGACCATCGCTCTTACCGCTACATGTAGCAGCGACGAATCTGCCGCCGGCACGACCGGCTCAGCAGGCGCAGGCGGCTCCGCTGGGGTCGGTGGATCCGCGGGAAATGCGGGCGCTTCAGGCAGAGCGGGCGCGGCGAGCACGGAAGGCGGGTCAGTCGGGACGGGCCCTTTCGCGGCGTGCGGGGGCGGCGTTATCGACAAAGTGAGCGGCGCGGTCAACGTGGAAGAATACAAAAGGCAAGCGCGCCTTTGGGACAGAGCCACCATCGATTGTCGGCTCGGCCCCAAGTTTGCCGACTTGAATCCGGGCGGGGAAGATCCGCGGCCCAGCGCCTACGAGCCCGAGCACAAGAAGGCGACCGGGGGCTTCCTTTGCGCAACTTACGAGCTCAGCGGCACTTGCGCCGGCAATTGCGACTACGGCTCCACGGCCGGCCAAGCGCTCTACGCGCCCGACGATGCGATGGCCCCCGGAGTCGACCGCATCCAGAACTACGCTTACGAAAAAGGCGTGATCTGCGAGTCGATTTTGTCGGGCGGTTGGCTGGGCGGACCGCGGCCTGACCCCGGCCTTACCACCTGGAGCGGCAAGCTCGGCCGCCCGGTGCGTCTCCCCAACGCTTTTTCGCAGACCGAGTTCTGGGAGACCAACGCCGGCATCATGATCTTTCCCGATGGGCTCGTGGGGGGAACGGGGAACCAAACCGCGGGCGACACGAAACCTTACTTCGAGCTTCCGGCCCACAAGGTGCCGACCGCCGTCGCGGTGACGACACAAAACGAATTCGCCTTCATAACGGTGTGGGACACGGAAGACATCAAGGCGCAAATCGCCGTCTTTGCGCTCCGCGCCGATAAACCGGAGGCGTTCAGCATTCCATATTTTGCCCTCGCCAACGAAGCCGGCTTTAGCCAGGTTCATCTGATGGGCTACATCGATTTGCCCGATATGAAGACGCCCACGGCGATTGCCGTCGCCGGCGACAACGGCAACACGCCGGGCGGGCACGTGCCCGGCTTCGAATACGGCAACCAAACCGATCCCACCAGAAACTTCCTTACCTCGGTCGACGCCCGCAACGCGCTACAACGCGAAGACTACGAGCGGCGGGTGCCGATGGCGGCCCAGATCATCGTGGCGTCGCGTTGGGAAAACAAAATCACGTTGATCGACGGCCGCCCGCTCGCACAGTTCGTACGAAGCGTCTATTTCGGCGCTGACGACGCCACCCGGCAAGCCGCCGCCGCGCGCGATGTTTGGCCGTTCACCTTCGAGAGCGCACCGCAATCGAAACCCGTCGTGGTGACGACGCTCGCCGTCCCCCACCCTACCGTCGTGCGTATCGGCAACCAACCGAGCGGCAACGAGCAAGACCTGCGCAAGCCGCTCAAAGCTTGGGTCGGCAATCTCGACGGCGAGGTGCGCATCTTCGACCTCTCCGCATTTGCTCATGACAGTCCTCGCCCCATTCCCGAAAGCAGCATCAAAGAGCTCGCCAAGGCACAGGCGGGAAGGAACATCACCTCGATGGTGCGCCAGGATTCACAGTCGGTGCTCGTAACCAGCCGCGGCGACCGGCGCATCGAATGGGTAGGCATCGCGCAAGACGACAAAAAATCTCTCAAAGTGCTTCGCACGCTCCGCGACGCGCGCATGGACGATCCCGTGCACGCCGACTCGAGCGACCGCGGACCCGTCGTGACCGTCGTCGATTTCAACGGCAAACGGCTTCTCAACTACCGCGTCGGCGCGACCGAGAACAACGGCGGCAAACCGCCCGCCAGCTACGGTTGCGGAATGGACGGCGCCGATGCCGATTGCCAAAATTTCGAGTTCGGCGGCCGGTTCGACCTGCCCGGCACGCCTTTCTTCGTGGGCACTACCAACGTCAACTGAACGCGCGCAATGTCCCGAGGTCTAGCTGCCTCGGGACGTCATCGATCGCGCGTTGCCCGCTTAGGCGGGATATTGTTGGCGGAGGGCCGCAACGGCCGCTTTCTGGTCGGCGCCCGTGAGGCCGAAACATTGCCCGAGCAGCGTTTGGATATCCTCGTCGGTGCCGCCCGTCACCGCGGTGCGCAACCCCATCGCCTTGCCCATGAACGCGGGGTCTTCCGTCATATGCTGCTGGAAATGCGACGCCGCTTTGGTCGCGACCACCGTGTCGACCCCCAAGAGCTGTTCGAGGACCTCCGCGGCGCGTTTCGAGTTTCCTTCCATGATAGCGCCGGCGAAATCGCGAAATGTGAGTTGAGCCATGGGCGCATCCTACCGCTCACTTCACCGAAGTGCGAGGAACGACTCGCAGGTAGAAAAAGAGGCGCCAAGCGACCGCGGAGTGTCCTCTGCCCAAAGGCGGAATGGTCCCTCGCGAGAATCCAACGTATGTTCGCGTTGTGCTCGCACCCCCCGAGCAAACTTGGCCCACGGTCCTTTGGCTCGTACGTCATGGCGAGAGCGCCGGCAACGTAGCGCGCGATGCTGCGGAGGCGGGCGGCCTGCCATTGATCGAGCTGGCGCAACGAGACGTCGACGTGCCGCTCTCGAGCACCGGAGAGCGACAGTCACGGGCTCTCGGCCGCTGGTTTCAGAGTCAATCGCAGCCCGAGCAGCCGACCGTCATTTTCGCGTCCCCTTACGTTCGGGCCAGGCACACCGCGGCCCTCATCGTCGAGGAGGCTAAGCTGGCAGGGCCGGTCGTTCAGGTCGTCGACGAACGGCTGCGCGAAAAGGAGTTCGGCGTCCTCGATCGGTTGACGCGAGCCGGAATCACCGTTCGATTTCCAGCCGAAGCGACGCGTCGCAAAGAAATCGGCAAATTTTATTATCGCCCTCCCGCGGGCGAAAGCTGGTGCGACGTGATTTTGCGTCTGCGCAGCCTCGTCGACGACCTTCAGCTTCAGTACGGGCGCGAACGCGTTCTCATCGTCGCGCATCAGGTGGTCGTCCTCTGTTTTCGCTACCTGCTCGAGAAAATGAACGAAGAGCAGATTTTGCGGATCGATGCGGAAAAGGACGTCGCCAACTGCGCGGTGACGCAATATGCGTTCACTCGCGATAGCACGGGTCGCGGGGGGATGGCGCTCAGCCGGTACAACTTCGTCGCGCCACTGATGGATGCCAGCGAGCCGGTCACGCGCGAGCCGGATGTCCCAGTGGCTGCGCGATGAGCGGTGCGAGTACCCGCATCGGCCCGAGCCTCCTTCGTCGATGGCCGCTGCCCGAAGTCACCGGAGACGGCGGCAAAGAAGACCGCGGTCGCGCCCTCGTCGTGGGCGGCTCGGTCGAGATCCCGGGCGCAGTCATTCTCGCGGCGACCGGAGCCCTTCGCGCCGGGGCGGGAAAATTACAGATTGCGACCTGTCGCGAGGTAGCGACCGCCATCGCCGTCGCCATTCCCGAGGCGCGCGTGATCGGGCTACGGAGCGCTCGCGACGGTGCCATCGCTCCGCGCTCCTGCCGGGCCATTCTCTCCGAGGTCGATCGCTGTGACGCGCTCTTGGTCGGTCCGGGGATGGTCGAGGCTCGAGCTGTTTTCGAGCTCATTCGTCGCCGGACCGGGCGGGGCGGGACGCTCGTGGCCGACGCTGGGGCCCTGCGTTTTTGGCGCGGTCGAAAGGAGCTCCCCTCCCCCGGCCGAGGCGCAACCATCATCACACCGCACGCCGGAGAAATGGCAGATTTGTGGGGAATCGAACGCAGCGAAGTGCTCGCACACCCGCTCGAGGTAGCCCGCCAAGCAGCGGCCTACCTCGGAGTCGTCGTTGTCTTGAAGGGAGCCTGCACCTACGTTGCTGCGCCGGATGGCAGGGCGTACCACAACACCGCCGGCAACGTGGGGCTAGGAACGTCGGGGTCGGGCGACGCCCTGTCGGGGATCATCGCCGGTCTGGCGGCCCGGGGCGCCGACGCCGTGCAGTCCGCGGTGTGGGGCGTCCATCTGCACGCCAGGGCCGGCGACATGCTCGCTCGCAAGATGGGCATGCTCGGATTTCTGGCGCGCGAGCTTCTCGCCGAAATCCCGCCGCTCCTCGCACGATCCACGGTCAAGGAGCCGAAGCGCGCGCGGGCCCGATGATCACGCCGAGCTTCTGCTCCAGTTGTTCGAGGTCGAACGGTTTTTGAATGCAGCCGGCAGCGCCAAGAGCCGAGGCGCGCGACTCGAGATCATTCGAGGCAGATACGACGAGCACCGGAATGGCGATTCCGCGGCGCGACAACTCGCGCATCATGCTCGCGCCGTCCAACACCGGCATCATGAGGTCGAGCACGATGGCATCGAAAAGACCTCGATCGAGCTCACGGAGACCCTGTTCACCGTCTTGAGCGACGCTGAGCTCGTACTTGTTCTCGAGAGCGACGACGAGCGCGTCGAGAATGCCCGGATCGTCGTCCACGAGAAGGAGCCGCTTTTTCATGCGCCCGGCTGCTCCGGCAGCGAGATCTTGGCGACGGTCCCGCGACCGAGCTTGCTCTCGAACGACAACACGCCGCCGTGTCGCTCGAGGATATCGCGGGAGAGAGACAGGCCAAGACCGATGCCCGGGAAGCTCTCCTCGGTCGCATTGCTCGCGCGGAAGTACCTGCGCGTCAGCGCCGAAAGTTCCTCCGCGGGAACGCCGATACCTTCATCGGCAATCGTGAGCCGGCACTCGCGCTCTACGGCCGCGAGGCCGATGCGAATCCCGCCGCCGGACGGCGAGAACTTGAGGGCGTTGTCGAGCAAGCTCGTGACCACTTGCTCGAGCCGCGACGAATCGCCACGCACGTAGCACGGACAGGAGGCCGCGACGGTGATCGCATGGCCCCGGTCGGGAGCCAGCTTCAGCTCGACGCTCGCTCGGTGGGTGTCGACCACGCGCTGAATGAGGGACGCAAGGTCCACGCGTTCCATCGTCAAGTTGAGCGGCCGTCCTTCTTCGAGCTGCGCATTGTCACCGAGCTCCTGCACGAGCGCGGTGAGCTTCCCGAGCTGCGCGTTCAGCCGCTCGACGAGCGCGCGGCTGAGGGGTGCGTCCTCCGCCGCAGCCCGGCCAAGCGTTTGCACGTAGGTGCGAAGCGGCGTGAGAGGCGTGCGCAGCTCGTGCGCCATCGTCGCGAGAAACCGCGTCTTGGCGCGATCGAGCTCCTTTCGCTCGTGCACATCGACGACGCTTCCAATACAACCGCTGAACTCGCCCCTGTCATCCGCATAAGGGACCCCTTGCTCGAGCACGTAGCGGTAGACGCCATCATGGCGCAGGAGCCTAAACTCCTTCTCCCAGGGCAAGCGTTTCTCGAACCGGTCAAGGTAGAGCGACACACAGCGCTGGCGGTCGTCCGGATGCATCGCCTCTAGCCACCCCTCCCCCATTTCTTGCTCGAAGCGCCGGCCGGTGAACTTTAGCCAGGTGCTGTTCACATAGTCGAACTTCGCGTCGCGCCCCGAGCGCCACACCATCATGGGGGCGTGCTCGACAATGGTTCGGTACTGCCGCGCCTCCAGCGTCGCTATCACCATTGCATTCCTTGTTGATGATGCCTTTCGTGTCAATCGGACTCGCGTGTCAATGGGCGCTTGGAAGCTTGGTCCAGCTTGGCGAACAGCTCGCTACGTTCTACGTTGCAAGCCATGGCCGAAACGCAGGTGAATGGACTGCTGCTCCAGACGCTCGAGCGTTTGCTCGATATTCCGTCAGCCGATCTCAAATCGGCGCTCACACTTGCCTGCGACGCCGTTGCTTCCGCGCTTCGGGCGGACAAGGTGGACGCCTTCCTCCTCGATCCGAGCAAGAACTCTCTCGTTGCGATCGGGACGAGTAACCAGCCCCTCTCCGCGGTACAGCGGAACGTCGGGCTCGACGTTCTGCCGGTCGCCAACGGAGGACGGGTCGTGCACGTCTACGAAACCAAGGCGCCCTTCCGCACCGGTCATTTGTCCGATGATCCATCCGAATTGAAGGGCGTCCGAGAGGTTCTGAAGATCGAGTCCAAGGTCGGAGTTCCCATCGACGTAGGCGGACACGTCCGCGGTGTCCTCATGATCGCCTCGCAGCAGCGCGATTTTTTCACCGAAGCGGACGAGCGGTTCGCGGTCTCCATCGGCCGATGGGTCGCCTCCGTTGCGCATCGAGCCGAGCTCGCCGAAGAGATCGGCCGCAATGCGGTGGAACAGGGGCGACGCGCGGTCGCCGAGGAGCTCGTCACGATTCTCGCCCACGATCTTCGCAACTTCGTTTCGCCGATCTATGCCCGATTGCAGCTCATCCAGCGGCGCGCCGCACAGGACAAACGCGAGGCTGACGTGCGCGACAGCGACGCGGCGATCTCCGCGGTGCGACGCCTGAACCGTCTCATTGCCGACATCCTCGACGTGGCGCGCATCGATCAGGGCGTGTTCCGTCTCGATTTTGCGCCGGTTGATCTGGGCGCATTGGCCACGGACATCGCCAAGACGCTGTCGACCCCGTCGCACGACGTGCGGGTCGCGCAGATGGAGGAGGTGGTGGTCCCCGCGGACCCCGCACGCGTCAGCCAATGCCTCGAAAACATCGTGAGCAATGCCATTCGCCACTCGCCGCGCGGTGCCCCGGTCACGATGATCGTCTCGAAAAAGCGCGTCGAAGAGGGCGAGGTCGGCTGTCTCGAGGTCATCGATGACGGACCGGGGGTGCCCGTCGAGATTCTGCCGCGCATCTTCGAACGGTTCGCGATGGGAGCGGGCTCGCCCGGGTTGGGGCTCGGGCTCTACCTTGCCAAGAGGATCGCCCTCGCGCACGGCGGCGAGCTGACCGTCGAATCACCGCCCGGCAAAGGTGCGCGATTCCGCCTCGAGCTGCCGATCGATGCGGATTACTGACCTTGCCGAAAAAGAGGGCGAAGCGCGCGCCAAAATGGAGGCGAACCGCGCCGCGCCTCAGGCGTCGAGCTCTTCGCGCAGCGACTCGAAGCTGGTCGAAAGATAGAGATCGCTCTCGACAATCACCGCATCGACCACACCGCGAAGCGCGCGCAGGGTCGGCTCATCGACGGACGGCAAATGGGCCAGCACCCGCAGCGAGCCGAGAACCGGCATCACCGGCGACACCTCCGCGAGCCCGCTCACCCGGAGGTACACCCCCTTGGCGCCGGTCTTCGCGCAAAGCTCGGCCGATGCGCGGTCCGTCACCCCTGCGAGCGCCGCCATTCGCGTCGTGCGCGCGTGCTGGGCAACCGCGTCCCAGCTCTTCGGGTCCGGACCGATCGGTACAATCACGGCATCGGCGCCGGCGGCCCTGGCCGTCAGCGCTTCCATGTCGGTCGCGATCGGCGCGAGTGAAAGGAGCGGCACCGAACCGACCGCGGCGCTCACGGCCCGCATGCCATCCGAAGGAGTGACCACAGCGAAACCGGCCACACCCGCCTCGCAAAGGGCGCGCGCTTCGTCGGCACGCTCGACGAGTGGAACGAGTGCTAGGCGTTTGCGCCGGGTACCTATGGCCTGCAGGAAATCGCGCACACTGGGAACGATGGAGGCAAGGTCGATGGTCACCGGGCGATGAGACGATCGATCCGGCCGATTGGCAAGGGGACTTCGGCCATCTCGAGACGGCGCGCGAGAAACGTGAAAAGCTCACGGTATGATGGAGAGCCTTCTCGGGCAGAGACGAACGCTGCTCATTCGGCGAATCAGGGCCCCCGGTGCCTATCTCGCGACCGACCCTCAAGACCAGGGCGAGGAGGCAGAGGGAATCCTGCTCCCGCGCGCAGAGGTGCCCGAGGGCGCCGAGGCCGGCGCCGAGATCGAAGTTTTCGTGTACCTCGACTCCGAGGACCGGCCTATCGCGACGACGCGCTTTCCTCGGTTATCGCTCGGGGAAGTTGCCTTTCTCGATGTGACCGACGTAACGGACATCGGGGCGTTCGTCGATTGGGGCCTGCAAAAAGAGCTGCTTTTGCCATTTGCCGAACAAACGCGCGAGGTCCGCGTGGGGGACCGGCATCCGATCGGTCTCTATGTCGACAAGAGCGGACGTCTTGCGGGAACGATGCGCGTCGCCGAAATGCTCGGACCCCCGCCCCACGGTCGGTTCGAGCGCGACGCCTGGGTCGACGGGGAGGCCTGGCGCAACGAGCCCATCCTCGGGCTTTTCGTCATCGTGGAGCGAGCATGGGTCGGCCTCTTACCGGCGGGCGAACCTCACCGTCTGACGAGAGGTCAGGCGGCCGAGTTCCGCGTGGCTAATCTTCTCGCCGACGGAAAAATCGAGCTCTCGCTACGCGGGCATGGGCACCAGGAATTCGAGGCGGATGCGCAGCGAATCCTCGCGACGCTGGCCCGCGCGGGAGCACCGCGCTGGGGCGATCGTTCGGCCCCTCACGAGATCCGCCGTGTTTTCGGCCTCAGCAAAAAGGCGTTCAAGCGCGCAGTGGGGCATTTGCTCAAGGTTCAGGCCGTGCGCATCGACGAGCAAGGGTTCGTCGTTCCCTCCACCCGAGCCCCGCGGGCCACATGACGACCCACTGGTACCCGGGCCACATGGACAAGGCCCGCCGCGCGATCGCCGAGTCGATGTCCTCGATCGATGTGCTCATCGAGGTCCTCGACGCGCGGATGCCCGCCGCGAGCTGCAATCCAGTCATCACCGAGCTGCGTAGAGACAAGCCGTGCCTCAAGATCCTGAGCAAGAGCGATCTCGCCGATCCCACCGTGACGAGCGACTGGATCCGGCACATCGAGGCCGAGCACGCTGCCAGCAAAGTTCTCGTCATGGCACTCACCGCCACCCGCCCGTCCGAGGCGCGCTCGCGGGTCGCGGAATTGTGCAGACAGCTCGCGCCGCACAGGGTGCAGCCGTCGAAAAATGTGCGCGCGATGGTCGTCGGTATTCCCAACGTCGGAAAGTCGACGCTCATCAACGTGCTGATGGATCGCAAAGTGGCGAAGACGGGCGACGCACCGGCGGTGACCAAAGGCCAACAGCTCGTCACCCTGAAGGGCGGAATGACGCTCTTCGACAACCCCGGGATTCTTTGGCCGACGATGGAAGGCAACGCTACGTTGACACTCGCCTTCGGCGGCGCCCTGCCCGATACCGCGATGGATTACGAGCACGTTGCCTTGTTCGGTGCCGAGTTCCTCCTCGAGCGGTACCCGGGTTTGCTCCGCGCCCACTTCAAGCTCGACGCGCTCCCTTCGTCTCCTACCGAGCTGCTCGAGGCGATCGGTCGCAAGCGTGGGTGCTTGATTCGCGGCGGTAAGGTGGACACTCACAAGGCAGCGGACGCCCTCGTTCACGATTTCCGTTCCGGTGCGCTCGGACGAATCACCCTCGAAACCCCGCCCCCATCGGTGTCAAAGCGCGATTCCGACTGACGCTCGCTGGAGTATGCTCTCGTTCATGATCGACGAGTTCGTACAAGCCCTCTGGACCGAGCGCGCCACCGCCATTCTTCGCACCACGAGCGCCGACGCGGCGCGCGCGGCCATGGAAGCCGCCGTCGAGGGTGGCTTTCGCATTCTGGAGTTTACGTTGACGACACCCAATGCATTCGGCCTCATCGAAGAATTTGCGAAGCGCCCCGGCCTCATCGTGGGCGCGGGTACAGTTCTCTTGCCGCAAGAGGCTCAAGCCGCGGTCGCCGCCGGGGCTCAATTCCTCGTATCTCCGATCGCCGACGATGGGATGATCCGCCGGGCCCGCCAGCTCGGTGTTGCCGCGATACCGGGCACCCATACACCGACGGAGATGGTCCAGGCCCATCGCGCGGGCGCGCCGTTGGTCAAGCTATTTCCGGCTCCCGCGGGGGGCCCCGCGTACCTGCGCGCGGTGCTCGCTCCGCTTCCATTTCTACGCGTCGTGCCGACCAACGGCGTGGACGAGCAAAATGCCGCAGACTGGCTGCGGGCGGGGGCTTTCGCGGTGGGATTCGTAGCGAGCCTCTTCGATGCGCAGGACATTGCCGAGCGGCGCTACGATCGCATTCGCGACCGAGCGCGGCGGATCAAGGCAGCCGTAGCTGCCGTGGAACGCGTCGATTCACTGCCGCAGTCATCCTCGAAGATCGAGACGAGCGCGTAGTCGCTGCGCGAGCTCGCGTGCGACGGGGCCGCCCTGCCCGTCGCCGATCGCTTGGCCGTCGATTCGCACCACCGGCGTCACGAGCAGCGTCGTGGAAGTGACGAACACTTCGCTGCCTTTCAGCAGGCGCGACAGGGGAAGGGTTTCGTGATCGACGGAACGGCCCGTTTCCGCGGCGAGCTGGCCGACCAGGGGGCGCGTGATGCCTGGCAAGAGATGCTGATTCTGGAGGGGCGTGATCAGCCGATTGTCTTCCACCAAGAAGACGTTCGTGCTTGCCCCTTCTCGCACCGAGCCATCTGGTCCCACGAACAATGCTTCGTCCGCGCCGCGCGCAACGGCGTCGCGTTTAGCCAAAACGCCGGGCAAAAGCATCGTCGTTTTGAGGTCGCATCGCGACCAACGCGGATCCGGGAAGGACTGCAACGCAATGCCTCGTGCGGCTGCATCGGCGCGGGGAAAGCGAAACGGAAGGAGATAGGCAAAAAAGCGCGGTCGCGGGCGATGCTGAGGTAGATGCTGGCGAGGCGCGCTTCCGCCCGTCAGCTGCGCGTACAAAAGCCCTTCCTCCACCTGTTCGTGCGCGACGAGCTCCCCGACTATCTTCTCCCACATGCCATCGTCGGGCACGCCGCCGCCGAGCTCGATGGGTTCGCTGGCGGCTCGCATGCGCCCAATGTGCTCGGGGAGCATGCGCGCCTTTCCACCCGTCACTGGAATGACCTCGTAGAGCGATTCCGCAAACAAGAGGCCACGATCGTCGATGGGTATTTTGGCCTGCTCGAAAGGGACGACACGATCATCCATCCATGCAAATCGCGAAGCGCCTTGGGCCATGCGGCGATTCTACTGCGGATGTCCGGCATGGGCACGCCGTGCTAGAAGTGCGGCCATGAGTTTCGGACGAAACCCGCACGTCGCAAAGGCAGAAGCCGAAGAGTTGAAGGCACGGAGCGCGAAAGACCCGCGTGCATGCGAGCTGGCGTGGCGCGAGGGCGCGCGGCAGTGGGACCGCGCCGCCGAGCGCGAGACCGACGACAAGCGCCGTCAGCAGTACGAGCAAAGGGCCGCCGCAGCGCGAGCGAGCGCCGACGAGGCTCGGGTGGCGGAGCCCGAACCCGTCGCCGATCTGATGGCCAAGCTCAAGCCGCCGTCATTGCCGAACTGAATCGCGGCCCGCGGCAGCGCTAAGGTACGACGGTAACGGCGATCTTTCCCGCCGATTTGCCACGATAATAAGCTTCGATATCGACAGGGCCCCCCGGCGCCACGCCGCTGACCTTGCCAGCCCCGCCAAAAGTGCCGGCCGCATTCGAAACGATCGCGATGCTCGGATTCGAAGACACCCAAACGACGGCCGAGGTCACCGTTTGTTTCAAAGCCCCATACTCGGCCGTCGCCGCGAATCTGATGGTTTTATCGACGCTGACCGTCGTCGTTGGCGTCATCTCAGCTGACGCCAACGTGACGCGATCGAGCGGAGCGTCGACGATTTGAACCTCCGCCGACGCCGTCACCTTTCTCGGCTCTGTTTGCCCATCCACGGGAACGTTCACCGTTCCGACGATGGACACAGTGCCTGCGGCGCGCGGGTACACGGCGCCGGTGATGATCTCGACGTATTTCGTTTTGTCGTCGCTCGCCAGCGTTTTGAAACTCAAGGTCGGTGACGTCGTTGCGAACTCCGTCATGCCGTAAGTCCCCTTGAACGTAGGCGTGAAAGGTTCTCCATTCACCGGCACGGCCTCGGGAACACCCGCGATGGCAAGGCTGTCCAAACTCTTCGCATCGACGATAGCGATCGAAAAATCTTGCTTCGAGCTTTCGGCGATGGTGCCTTTCTCGCCTGCAATGGTGACCGTCACGGTCCTATCGTTTTCCTTGGGTGCGGCGAGCGCCGTCACCGCCGTAGCGCTGGCGGAAGCAAGCTCGGAATCCGAGATGGGGACCGACGCCGTGAAGAGGTTGGTGATATTTTGAGTGAGAGCACCACCACCAAAACTCCCGACGACTCTGAACGTCGTTTTCATCGTCGTCGGAACGGTCGTGCCGTTGTCGGACGTCATCGTCACGCTGTCGAGTGGCACGTCCCTGACCGTCACAATGCGTGAATAGGAGATGTTTTTGTAAGTGAGGGCAATCGCCGCGGTGCCGGGGCCTTTGGCCGTCACCGTTCCGTCGTTGAGCACGACGGCGACGCTCGAGTCGCTCGAACCCCACGCTTGCGAGGTGAGCAAAGCTCTCTTGCTGAAATCTTCGACGACGCCAATGGTCGCGAGCTTGTAAATCGTGCCTTTCGCCAAGGTGATCGGCGCGGCCTCGACTTCGGCGGACATGATTCGTCCAATCACCTTCACGTTCACCGATGCCGTGAACCCTTCGTAAGTCGTGCTGACGGTCGCCGCGCCAATACCGGTCGCGGTCGCCTTGCCGGCGCTATCGACCGTCACGACATTGGGATCGCTCGACGTCCACATCACCTTGTCGCTGACGTTCGTCGCCTGACCGCCCTTGACCCGCTGCGCGCCAAGCTGAAATTGATCTTTTACCTCGGCGTTGATGCCGGCCGGCAAAGCATAGAGCGTGTCGTTTTGCGCAATCGGCTCTTGGTCTTTGGCATCCGAGCAGGCGCTCATGAAGCCACCGACAAGAAGCGAAAAACAAAAGAGCCGCCCCTTCATTGCCATCGAGCTTCTCTTCAGATTCTTGCCTGAGGCTTTCATGCTCATGTTCTCTCTCTAGTTGGGGAGCGTCAGTCGAATATGAAATGTGTAGTACACTTCCACTGGCTCGCCTTGCAGCGTCACCGGGGTGTAACGGCGCTTGGAAAGGACATCGAGAATCGCCTTGTCCATGAAGCGAAGGCTTTGCAGCGTTTGACAGTCTTTCACTTGGCCTGTTTTCGTCAGCACACACTTGACGATCATCACGCCTTCGACGTCGTTCTCGAGCGCCTTTTGGGTGTACTCGAAGGGCGGTCCGGCCGCGACCTTCGGGTGTGTCATGCGCCCATCGAACTCGAGCCGCTTGTTCGTCGGCGGCGGAGGCGGAGGCGCACCCAGCTGACCACCCAGCACGCCGCCCACGACACCACCCACCACCCCACCGACGACGCCGCCCACCACGCCGCCTTGGACGCCGCCCGCGACGCCGCCTTCTTCGGGCTCTGGTTTTTCCGGTTCGCTCTTCGGCACTTCTTTGGGAATCACATCGGGCTTGATCTTCGTTTCAATGGTCTTTGGCTTGGACTTCTTTACCTCCGACCCGCCCGGGGGAGGTGGTGGCGGGGGCGGCGGGGGCGGCGGCGGCGCTGGCGCCAGGAACGCCACCTGCCGGCCCTCTTTTCTGATCTCCGGCCGCCGCGCGCTCACGACCACCGCCACCAGCAAAACTGCGACATGCACGAGCACGCTGACGCTCACCCATCGGGCGTCATGCGAAAATCGCTGCCTCGGTTTTACGATCTCGGCGAACACACCTACTCCTCTTAAAAAATCACACGTTCGACTTTAGAACGACTGTCCGATCCGCGCATAAACCTGGCGCAAGACGAGATCATACGAATACGTGTCGGTGGTAGCGGCGAAGCCATTGTAAACCTTCGGTGGCCGCTGATCGAAGATGTTGCTCGAGCCCACGGAAAAAGCCGTGCGACCAGCGGTCGTCTTGAATGCGTAGCCCAGGTTCAAGTCCCAGCTATTCCACGGGGACACTTGCCGCTCGCCCGAATGATTGGGGTCGTAACATAGACCGCTGCCGGCCATGAGGCCGCTGGGATCGCCGCACTCCTTGTAACCACCCACGTAGTACGAACGCACCGAAGCGCTGAAGCCGTTGTTGAACCAGTTCACGGCGGCAACGCCGCGCAAGTGCGGGTACGCGCCGCCTACGCCCGACACGGCGAGATCCCACGTGCCCGCGCCGTGAATGACGGTGCCGTCGGGTAGCGTGCGGTCGTACGTGGCGAGATAGGTTCCGTTGAGCAGCAGGCCCAAGCGACCGATCGCGGTATCGAAATCCCAGGTGCCCGCGAAATCCAGGCCTTGCAGAAAGTCGGAGCCGGCATTCGTATTCAAGTTGGTGATGGTATCGACCCGCTGGGTCACGGGATCGCGCTGGACGAACTCGCAGTACTTGGGCGCAGCCTGGCCACCGGACGGATAGCATCCCTGCAAAATGACGTTGGCGCCGAGCGGCACGATCTTGTCTTCGACCTTCGTATTGTAATAGTCGAAGGTGAAGGCCAATCCCTTCACCCAGCGGGGTTGAATGACCAGCCCCGCCGTGACGATTTTCGCCACCTCGGGCCTGAGCGCGGCGCTACCACCCTCCTTGGAACGCAGCTGGGTTCGGTCGTCCGCGTTGCCGAGCGCCGCACCACAGTTTCTGCCGAGCGGCGAGTTGGGATCGATGCTCGGACTGGAGCAGGGGTCCTGTACCGAGGGGAACGAATCGGCGGCGCCGCGGTAGAGCTCGGGGATGTTCGGCGCACGAAACGCCGTTGAAAACGTACCGCGCAGGGTGATGTCTTGCACCGGCGCATAGCGAGCGCCGATTTTGCCATTCAAAGTAGAGCCGAAGTTATCGTAAAAGGACGCGCGACCGGCGGTGACGAGCTCGAGCGTGTGAAACCCTGGCCGCCGGTCGACAATCGGAATAGAGAGCTCGCCGTAGACTTCGTGGACCGAGTATTTGCCCTCGGTGATCAAGCTCTTGTTGCCGCTGGTCTCACCCGCCACCGTGATCGGATCAGGGATCTGTCCGCCGCTCACTTGACGAATTTCGTAGCCGAGCGCGAGGCCGACGGCCTGCTCGGCGGCGATATGAAACAGCTCGCCGCTCGTGTTGAACTGTGCGGCCATCATTTGGTTGTAGCCGTGCTGCACCCCGGTGTACGTCAATGCCGCGACCTGGTCGTTGGTGATCGAGCCGGGGCCGCCAAACAGATTGAGCGGCACGCAGTTGGCGATGGGATTGGCAGGCGTGCCGCATTGTGGAGCGCCCGTCGCGCCGATGAAGCTCGGCCCCACCGCATCGCGCAAACGCGGCACGCGCAGGTTGCCGGTCTTCGTATCGACGCTGTCGTTGCGGCTGAAGTTGCCCACCGCTTCCCAGAACCAACCATGGAGCGGGCCCCACGCCTCCGGCAGGGTGCCATCAAGCCCGGCAACGACGTGCATGTTGTTGATGTCTTGATCGAAGTTTCGACGATTGAATTCAACCAGGCGGCGGCGCACCGCCGCAAAATCTCGGCCGAAGGGATTGTAAATGTTCTGTGCCGAAACCGTCACCGCTTCGCTATCGGTGTTCAGAGGTTCCGGCGCCAATCTCTGCGACGAGGTGCGCTTCGAATAATACGCGTCGAAAAAAGCCCGCACGTGCGGACCGAGTTGGCGATCGCCGCTCGTGAAGAGGTTGAAGCGGCTCTGGGGGGTGAGAAGATAGTTGTCCGGTTGGTAGTTCCAACCGTCGCCCCCGTCGGCGGGCAGCGAGGCGCTCTTGAAGGGGCGCCAGGTGCCGTCGGGGTTGCGAATGAAGCTCGTGGAAGACGGATTGGCGCGCACCAAATCGTTCCACGCACCATTGCCGTTGGGATTGCCCGCCTCGCGCGCGCCCAACACGACCCGGCCCTGCGGAATGGTGCCACTGCCTAGGCCCGATTCCTTGCCGGTCTTCGAATCGAATTGCAGCTGCTCGTGAGAGAAGTCGCGATTGCCCGCCCATACCGGCCAGCCCTGGTAATACCCGACCGATAGGAGCACGCTGCCCTTCTCGCCGGTCGAGCCGACCACCGCGTTCACGTCGATCTGCTGACCATCGCCGCGCGTCGACGTGCTGCTGTACGCATTGGCGTCCATGCCGTCCAGGCGCTTGCGCGTGATGATGTTGACGACGCCCGCGATTGCGTCAGAGCCGTAGACCGCCGACGATCCGTCTCTCAAAACTTCGATGCGCTCGATCACGTTGGTGGGCAGAGCGCTCAAGTCGACCGACGCGTTCGCGCCGCTGCCGCCAGGCGTGATGCGCCGCCCGTTGAGCAAGACCAAAGTCGATTCGACGCCGACGCCGCGCAAGTTCACACGGATCGCGCCGTTGCCACCGTTGTTGGTGCCGCGATTGATGGCGTTCGCCTGCCACGGGAGCGTCTGCAAAAACTCACCGACGTTGGCGCGACCGGTCGCCTGGATTTGCTCACGCGTAAAGACCGCTACAGGGGCGGCGGTGGTGAGATCCTTGCGACGAATGCGCGAGCCGGTCACGACGACGTCTTCGCGCATCGCCCTCTTGCCGGTGGTCACGATGCCTTCGCTCGTTGGCCCACCTACCGTCTCTTCTGGAACGGGCGGAGCCCCTGGAGGTGGTGCTCCCGGCTCCGGCGGAGCAGGTGGTGCGCCTTGAGCCCCGGGCGCAGGGCCACCGACCACTTCTTCTTCCACAATCCCAGGACCGTTCGGCGGCTGCGCCGGTGGTGGAGGCGGGGGCTGCCCAGCTCCCGCGTCACCTTGTGCTCTCGCGGTCCCGATGGCTCCGGTTAGAACGAGACAACTCACCCATAAAATGACTACCTGCGCGCGAAGAGTTCTCATTGAGTTGTCTTCATCCCGGTTAGCGAAAGAGGTTCATCGTCACCAAGGCTCGTCGTGGATAGGAAAGAATGTGATTTGGCGAGTGCTCGGCAGGAATAAAAGAGACGAGACGAGGGTTTTGCAAACGTGGGCCGATTGGCATTGGGCTGGACAAGAACAAAGCTTTCCTAGTGGCGCTCGCTGCTCGATGGCGACGCGGCAACCAGACCCACTCGAAAAGTACTAGGCCCCACGGCAGCTCCCGCGCGCGCCCGATCGACTCACTGTCCTTCCCCGCCGAGCGCCCTTCGACCTTTCTTCTTACCCTCCTCTGGCGCTTCTAGTTCAGCACCGTCTCGGCGTGCCAGAGCATTCGCACCATCGATCCATTTTTTTTGCGCGGTGACTCCAGCGCGATGCCCGCCATGTCTCGCGCCGCGCGTCGACACGAATTTCATCGGCGGTTGCGCTACGCGTCACCACGTGACGGCGTGCGGCAACGACCGCCTTCGACTCGTCGAGTTGCACGCCGCTCTGGAGGAGAATCGTCCGCTGATCGAAAAGGATGGGATGCGTCAATCGCTGACGGATCCTCGACGTCTTTCGATCACCGGACGACGACTCCCGACGCGCTCACGTGTCCAGCGAGGAATCTTACAACGTGGTTGGCAGCGAAAGCCGGGCGACGTTGAACCCGCGAAGGGCACCTCGATCGACTGCTTACGCGATGCGCGATGAAAGGCTCGTGTAGGATGCGCGGGATGTACTACCAAACATTTTTGCAATTCAAAAAGCAGCTGGGGCAACTGGACAAGTGGTTGGAGACAGCAGCCGCCTCGGCCCAGACCAAGTCGTTCGACCCCAACGTGTTTCTCGGGCTGCGGCTGTCGCCCGATCAGTTCGCATTCGCGCGCCAGGTGCAAACGGCATGTGACACGGCCAAGGTCGCGGCATCGCGCCTTACGGGCAAAGAAGCACCTGCCCATCCCGACACCGAGCAAACGCTCGACGAGCTCCGAGCCCGCGTGCGCACCGTCATCGCCTACCTCGACGGGTATTCAGAGAAAGACTTCGAAGGCGCGGCGACCCGCACCGTCAGCCAGCCACGTTGGGAAGGCAAAACGATGTCGGGCGCCGACTATTTTCTCGAGCACGCCCTGCCAAATTTCTACTTCCACCTGACGCACGCGTACGCGATCCTTCGCCACAACGGCGTCACGCTCGGCAAACGCGACTATCTCGGGGCGCTCAGCCTTCGCGCCGCGCCCTGAGGTTTACGGTCGTTCAATCATCTTCATTGCCGGCAGTCTCGTCACTGCCGGCGGTGTCGTCGTCTTCGGTGGTGCGCCGCGACGCACGAACGGCGCCCGCCTTGGCGACTCGAATTTTTGCCGGCGGCTTCAGCGCGATCCGGATGAAATCGAGCACGTCCAGCAAGTCTCGCGGCGCTTCGCCCTGACCGGTGAGCTGGCTTCCAACGAAACGAGTGTTCACCAAAAGCTTGGCGTAGGCGGCGTTGCTCGGTCGAGCAGCCACGGTGCCGGTCGATCCCGATGCCTTGAGCTGCTGGCGAAATACCGCCGGCTGAACGCAGACATGCTCCGCGGGGTGGACGATCGCCGACAGCGCAGTCGCGATTTCCCAGCGCGCGGGCTCGCCATAAAATGCCGCCAACGCGCCGAGGTAGCGCTCGAAGCGCTGCTCGTACGGTGTCTTGCCATAGAGCAATTCGCGGGCGGCAACCGCGAGGCCGCGCTGTTGTTCGACGGTGACCGATTTCGGTTTCCTCAGTTGGGCGGAAGGGACGAGATCGGTTCGACCCAGTACGCTCGTCACGAGGTTCCACAGTTGTTCGTGCTTTTGACCGCTGATCAACGCATCGAGCGCTGAAGCGGAGAGCTGCTCCTTGGCCTCGCTGATCGCGGCATCGCGGTGTCGCGGTGCGCGACGCTCGGCGCCTTCGCCCCGAACCTCGACCAGCCATTTGGCGTCCTGCAGGCCTTCCGCATACGTCTCACGAAACTTTTCGACGTGGTCTGCGAATGTTGCGCCGCGTCGCGCCGTTTCACTGGCGTTCGCGCGTGCAGCCAGTATCCGCTGCAGCCGGGTGTAAGCAGCGCTCTGCTCCGCATTCGGCTGCTCAACGCGTCGCATCAGCTCGAAGAACCCGCTCGCCATCGTTCGCTCTTCGCCGTTGTCGAACAGATAGCCGCGTTTACCGTCTGCCTCCCACGCCAGCACGCCGACTCCCCAATCCTTGCGATTCTTATGAGCAAACAGTGACGGAGCGCGCGACACATTGGGGGCTACGGCCATGAGAACCTCGTGGTAAAGCTGCGGTGAAAGGGGGGCCCCGAGCAACAACCATGCTTTGCATGGCTTCCAGGGATACGAACCACCGCAGCCAGTGAATGCGCGAACACCTCGACGGCGAGGCGTCACGGCGGCAGGCAGAAGACAGACCTTAGCACAATTTACGGAGACGATCTCGAAGTCGCGCCGGTTTGATGGTAGTCGCCACCGCGCCTTGGCGACAAAAGTATTTACTATCTCGCGGAGATACAGGTCGGTCACCCCTCGCAATTCGCGCGGCGATGGCTCCTTGGCGGGGCAAGGCGGACCGCCCTGGCGATGCCTCCCGCGCGCGCCGGAATCTCACCTCCCGAGCGAGCGCCTGATCGTGGAGAAACGAGGTCTTTCCGCCGGACGGCCACGTAGCCGTGTGAACGGCTAACCGAAGATCCGCCGACGGGCGCGAATCGCACAGATTCGACCCTGGCATCAAGCCTGCTTGCGTGACGTTGGGTGACGACCCGGCGCCAGGGTGACGCCGCGGATTCGGGGGTGAGGAGGGGCCATGGCAAAGCCCTCGACGCGACCCAGTGCAAAATCGACCTTCTGCTCGGTAGCAAAACGTCCAAAAACCGGACGCGCAGCACCTAGACAGGATGTTCACGAATCGAGGTACCTCGCCGCTCGCCCTCAAGCGGGCCGACGGCATTCGCGAATGTCTTGGGAGCGGGAGCGGCTTTGGGTGCCCCTGACCTCGGCGAGCTCCTCACCGAGCGACGGGAGGAGATCGTGTCTCGCTTCGTTGCCGAAGTGCAGCGAAAAAATTTGCCGCCTCGACGGGTGTCACGCTCGCTGCTGGTCGATCACATCCCCAAGTTCCTGGACGAGATCGTCGCCGAGTCGACGCGGCTCCGCATCGTTCGCATGCGTCGAGACGCAGTCGATACGAGAGAGACGGCTCGCCGCCACGGCGAACAACGATGGAATCTCGGCTACGATCTCGAAGCGCTCATCCGCGAGTACGGCGTACTTCGTCACTGCATTCTCGAAACCGCCAAAGTTGCGGGCACACCGCTTTCGATCGACGACTTCGACGTTCTTGCCGAGTGCCTGAGCGTCGGCGTTGCCGAGGCAGCGACGGAGTACATCAAATACCGCGACGAACAATTCAATGCCCAGCGAGCGAACGTCGAATTTCTGGCGGAGGCGGGACAGCTACTGTCGTCATCCCTCGACTATCGCTCCACCCTCAGCCGGCTGACCGCGCTTCGTGCCGCGTCTCGCGGACTGCTGCGTGGTGCATCTGGAAGGCCAAGGGGGCGATGACATGCCCATTGCGCACGTCAACCCGGCGAAGATCGACATCGCACGGGAGATCTATCGCCGGTTTCCCTTGCCACCCGATGCTCCTCTTGGATACGCGGCGGTGCTGCGCACCGGAGAGCCGCAGCTCGTGGCAGAGGTTGATCCACACGTCCTCGAGCAGCTTGCACAGGGCCCCGAGCATCTGTCCCTTCTCCGGCGATCGACGCGCGTTCGTGGATGGTCATTCCCCTGCGCGTGCAACAGAACACGTTCGGCGCGCTGGCGCTCACCTATAGCGACTCGGACCGCAGGTATGCGGGCGAGGATTTGGTACTCGCGATGGAGCTTGCACGCCGCGCCGCGGTCGCCATCGACAACGCGCGGCTCTACGAAATGTCGCAGCACGCGCGTTCGCGGGTAGAGGCCGCCACGCGGGCGAAAGACGAATTCGTGGCGATGGTTTCCCACGAGCTGAGAAGCCCGCTCAACGCCATGTTGGGCTGGGTTCGGCTTTTGCGCGGAGGTGCTCTCACCGAGCAGAAACGCGATCACGCCCTCGAGGTCATCGAGCGCAACGCCAACGCGCAGAACCATCTCATCGCCGATCTGCTCGACATCAGCAGGATTATTCTCACCGGTAAGCTGCGAATCAACACCTCGCAGCTGGATTTCGCCACCGTGGTCGACATGGCGGTGGAGGGCGTTCGCCCTGGAGCCGACGCGAAGAGGATTCAAATCGGCACCGACCTCGATCGCGCCAGCGCGGTGATGCGAGGTGATGGGGATCGACTTCAGCAAGTCGTCTTGAACCTTCTCGCCAACGCCGTGAAGTTTACTCCCAAAGGGGGCGGGTCGCGGGGCTTCTGCGACGCGTGGAGTCAGACCTCCAGCTCACGGTGGAAGACAGCGGCGAAGGGATCGAGGCGGCCTTCCTGCCCCACGTATTCGACAGCTTTCGCCAGTCGGACGCCAGCACGGCGCGTCGCCATGGAGGGCTCGGCATCGGGCTGTCGATCGCAAAACACATCGTCGAGTTACATGGCGGAGTCATCGAGGCGCATAGCGCGGGAGTCGGACGAGGTTCGAAGTTCGTGGTCAGCCTGCCCATTAGTTCTCTCGTGTCCACCACGGTGGGTATGGCCCGGGTCGCCGCCACCCGGGAGCGGGGATTGGATGGCTTGGCGCCGCGCCGTTTGGATGGCATCCGCGTCCTCGTCGTCGACGACGAGCCAGACGCGCGCGAGCTCGTCGGCTACGTTCTCGAAAGTTGCGGTGCGGAGGTTCACGTTGCCGGGAGTGCCGCCGCTGCCATCGCCGAGCTCGGCAATTTCACGCCGCACGTCATCATCTCCGACATCGGCATGCCGGACGAGGACGGCTATTTTTTGATTCGAAGCGTGCGCACCCTGGCCGACGAAAGCAAAAAGAACATTCCGGCCATCGCCCTCACGGCGTTCGCACGCAATGAAGACCGCACGCGTGCGTTGGTGGAAGGCTTCAACCTGCACATGGCGAAACCCGTCGAGCCCACGGCGCTCCTTCAAGCGGTAAGCGATCTCGCAGGGCAGCCACGAACATGAAACGCCGCTATGCTCCCCGCGTCGATGGCCGTCCCGAACACCGCCCGTAAGTTTCCCTTCCTCGTTTTCTTGGTATGCGCAGCGGCCATCGCTGCCGGCGCCTGGTACGTGCTGCATGGCGGAACGTGGGAGGGCGAGCAAGAAGGTGCCGACGACGAGGAGGAACCGGCCCTCGTCAGGCCAGACGGCGGTGCGCCTCGTCGCCGTTCCAAGAAAAACGCACCCGGTCTCAAGAAGAAACCGAGCGACGGCCGTCTAGCCCGCGGCGGGCCCGCTCGTCAGGGAGCGAGCCCCGCGCCCACCGGCCCGAGCGGCATGAGCTACGAAGCCGCCATCGCCGGCAACAACTTGAACCTCGCGCCGGGGACGCGGGACGTGCCCGATCTCACGGACGCCGAGCTCGCCGGTCCCATCCGGGAAGGGACATTCCTCGACGCGTGCGGCGTGCCGAGCAGCACGCACGTGACGGTAAAAGTCGCCATCCGCAACGGTCGCGCCGTCGGCGTCAGCGTCGAGATGGCTCCGGCGAGCCGAGAAATGGGCTGGTGCGTCGAGCGGCACGTGCGCGGGCAGCAATGGCCTTCGAACGCGAAGATGGACTCGTTCGTAACGAGCTATTGATGATGGGTCCGGTCACGTGCCGCAGAAGGTTTCACGCACGCGCTCGTCTGGTCGCGGTGGATCGGCGAGATGAGCAAAGTCCGGCTGATCGTCGTAGGGTGTGGCGAGAACGCGAACGAGCGTCTCGAACGGCGCGAAGTCGGCGCGCTGCACGGCGGCGGCGATCATCTCCTCGACCCGGTGATTGCGAGGAATGAAAGCAGGATTGACGCGAAGCATGGCGCTTTTGCGATCCTCGGCGGCGACGTTTTCCCTCGCCAACCTGCGGCGCCAAGCCTCCGCCCAATCGTAAAAAGCGCCGGGCTCCGCGAACTGAGCGGCAATTTCTGCGTCTCTCGACGCGTCGGTCGCCGCCGCGCACAAGCGCCGGAAGAAAATCGTGTAGTCGACGCCGTTCGAAGCGAGCCGCTCCATCAGATCAGCGGCGAGCACGGGATCATCTTCCTCTTCGCGCAAAAGTCCCAACTTGGCTCGCAGAACACGCGCATGCGCCGCCTCGAACTGGGCGGGGAACACCTCGAGGCGTTCCTTGGCGAGGCGAATCGCGTCCTCCTGATCGTCGGCGAGGAGCGGCAACAGCGCCTCGGCCAGGCGCGTCAGGTTCCAAAGCGCAATCCGCGGCTGATTCGCAAACGCGTAGCGACCACCGCGATCGATCGAGCTAAATTTCTTGGCGGGGTCGTACTCGTCCAGAAAGGCGCAGGGACCGTAGTCAATCGTCTCACCGGAGATCGACGTGTTGTCGGTGTTCATGACGCCATGCACGAAGCCGACCCCGAGCCAATGCGCAACGAGCCTCGCCTGCGCTTCGACCACGCGCTCGAGCAAGGAGAGCGCCTCGTTCCCGCGCCGCGCCGCGTCCGGATAGTGCCGAGACAGCGCGTACGTCGTGAGCGTGGCGAGCGCTTCGCGATCGCTACGCGCAGCGAAGAATTCGAACGTGCCCACGCGCATGTGGCTCGTCGCCACACGGGTGAGCACCGCCCCCGGGAGAACTTCGTCTCGAAGCACCGGCTCACCGGTCGTCACTGCGGCGAGCGCCCGTGTCGTCGGTACGCCGAGAGCTGCCATCGCCTCGCTCACAACGTACTCGCGCAGCACGGGCCCGAGGGCGGCGCGACCGTCGCCACCACGCGAGAACGGCGTTCGACCCGCACCCTTCAGTTGAATGTCGCGACGCGTTCCATCCACGCCCACGACCTCGCCGAGCAAGATGGCCCGCCCGTCGCCGAGCTGCTGCACGAAGCTGCCGAACTGGTGTCCGGCGTACGCGAGTGCAATCGGATCGGCGCCCTCCGGCAGCGCGTTGCCCCCCAACATCGCCGCTACTTCCGCCGAATCGAGCTTTTCGGGATCCAGTCCGAGTAGCTCGGCAAGCGCGTGGTTCATCTTGACCAGGCGCGGTTCGCGAACTTTGGTGGGGGCAACCCGAGCGTAAAAGCGATCGGGAAGACGAGCATAACTGTTGTCGAAGGCAAGCATGCGATGGCAACTTGCCATGCTCGGAATCCGGAAGCCCGACCGAATTTTCAAATCCGCCGCAGTCGTGTCCAGCCCTCACGCCGTCGTTCGTGCGTCGGTCAGCCTTGAGAACCCCTCATTTCAGCAGCTCAATATCGTCGATGGTGAGATCGATCGGAAAGGTGCCCATTCCGGGATACGTGAACTGCCACTCAATGCCGGTGATCTGATGCGGATCGAATTCGTTGGGCACGCCGCCGGTGAGCTCCGTCCACGAGACGCTGACGGTGGTGCGCGCACTTGTCACCGGAATCGTCTTCGACGCGAACGCGCACGTTCCCACGCACGTTCCGCACGATGACGTGGTTGAGTCCGTCGATGCGGGCGTGTCATTGGCCGTCCTCATTTGGAAGACGAGCATGCCGGTAGGGACGGGATCGCCTTGGATGCTGAATTGAATGCCCGAGAATGTGGATAGGTCGATGACGCATACGGGATAAATATTGCCCGCGGTCGTGCAATTCCACCAAAGCCCGAACCCGGAGTAAGTGCCGAGTGTTCCGGTGACGCGCCAATGGTTCTCGCGCATTTCGCTGGCAATGGGATAGGCCGGCGGCGCCGCATCGGTGCAGGGATCGGCCGCCGCTCCGGGATAGGCATACACCCCGCCCCAAACGGGCGCTCCGTAGAGGCCGAACACGGGGGGAATTCCTCCTGCGGGAGCCGTGAAGTCGGCAATGATCGGGGTCGCTATCGATAACGGCATGGCACACCATGTCGGTAGCGGCCCCATTGGACAGATCGGGGGCGCTCCGACGTCCATCGTCGTCGTTCCACTTCCGGTCCGGCCATCTGGCCGAACGATGGGTGCCCCCCCGCCCCCATCCGTCCAATCGGCGTCCTCGGTCGTGCACGAGACACCGACTGCGGCCACGAGAGAACAGAGAGCGACGTACCGAACTTCTGACCGGCGTCGCGCTGCTCGCGCAGACTTCGCGTCATTCGACGGCATGGCTTGCCTTCTCTCGATAGAGGCCGAAATCGTCAATCCACAGCTCGACGTCGGATTCCTTCGGCATGCGAATGGCCCGCGCCAAGATGGCGGAGCGGTCGATTCCGTTCGCAACGCGGTTCGGCCAAGCAGCCTGGTTGAGCGAAGCGAAGGGTACACGGTGAAACTGCCACTCTTCGGTCGCAAACAGGACGGCATAAAACTGATTCCCACAAGCATGGGCGGAAGGAACGGGAACGACGACCGTGATCATGCCGTTCGGGTCGACGACGGTGGAGCTGCCCGCCATGCCGGCTTGGGGGACGCACAAGCGGTAAGGTAGCTCGACCGTGGTCGGATCATCGACGAAAAGGGTGAATCCTCTGGTGGAGCGACCGGGGCTGCGCGCCCAGAAGGAGAATCCGTCAAACCCTGAGGCGTCGCCGTCCCAACCCGACAAGGCGACGAAGGCACCTCCCCAGTCACGATTTCCGCGTGCGCGCAGGATGACCGCCAATTCACTGCCGCAACGCCCGCCGTTCTCGATGACGCCGGTTCCGACGTCTTGAATCGCGCCCGGCGTATTGTCGGCAGTCCCGATGAAGCTCATCGAGCCATCTTCGTAGTCCTCGAGAACGCGCAGTTCGTAGGCATCCGCCGCGGTGCAGTCGACGGGCGGCGGATCGCGCTGCGACCCGCCACACGCACTCCCAAAGAAGAGTGAGGTAGCGACAACGATGGGCAATCGGATCCGCGCAGTCGTCGATCGAATGTGCGGAGCGAGCATCGGCGTTCCTACCACCAGAACGTCCCCGAGAACGAGAGGACGTGTCGGTCGGGGTTGCGGGTGGGATCTGGCGTGGGAGGAAAGCCGGTTCTGGCTTCGACGCGGCTTCCCGACGCGAAGTGCGAATACTGGAGGGCGAACTCGTCACGGCTCAACCATCCCGTGTGAAAAAGAAGACGCGGTGAAAAGATCGACATCGCCTTGGTGTTGTCGTCGCCATCGAGGCGGACGTGGTCGAACCGGGTCGACACGGCGAACCACGATAGAAGATTGTAGGTGAGTTCGACGCCGCCCTTCAGCTTGAACACGCCGTCGTAGGCTGGATCGTCACTCCGAACCTTGGTGCCGACGCCAAAGAGGCTGACCCTCAGGTCGGGACTTTTGCCCGTGTAGAGCTCATCGAACATGAGGCGCACCATGCTGAGATCGTATTGCGCACCAAATGTCGTGAGCGAACCGTCGCCGCCGCTGGCCGGCCCCAGGTACTCGCTGATGAGCTCTGGACCGCCGCGCGCATTCAAGATCTCGATCACGCCGGAAACGGTCGCGGCATTGGTGGCCAACGTTCGCACGATTCCGGCGTAAAGGTGACCGTAACGTCCGGCGGTAAGGCGGGCATCGGCGCCGAACACGGTGATGCGCCCATTCGGTATGAGACCGCTCGGAATCTGATCGTCCTGGCTCCAGCTCGTCAGGTAATGAAGGCCGAGCTGAGCGAGGTCGGCGTACGCGGCGCCGGCATGCAAGTGGTTGACGAAGCTCGCCCCGACGTCAGCGCTCGCAAAGTCGTTCCAACCGGACGGGACCAAACCGGCGGGGGGCCGACCGAGTTGCCCACCAAGACCCTGCTCGAGTACGAAGGTCGTCGCTCCCAGCTTGTAGCCGGCCGTGATCGTCTCGCCGATTGCATTGACGCGCGCGATGAGCGGCGTCCCATAGCGACCGGCGTCGTACGCGCCCATCGGCCCATAACGGCCCGTCATCGCGCCCACCTTCACCTCGAGCGGCATCGCGAGCACCTTCGACAAATTGACGGTCAAAAATGCGTCGTTGACGCCGAGCTGGTCGACCGGATTGTAATAGCCGGCCGCATCGGGAAAGGCTCGGGCGGCGAGGATGGCCGTCGCTGACACCGTCGAGTTGCCGTAGATGAAATTGAGCTGGACCCAGGGATCGGGAACCACGCCGACGTATTCGAAGCTGCGCAGGTGCTGCGGGATCAAAGGCGGATTGTGAAGGACGATCGAGCTCTCCCCTGCTCGCGGGGCCGGGCGCTCGAGTAAGCCTACGCGCAGGGGGAGCAGCAAAAAACCGTGGAAGTCGAGCACATCCGTTTTGGATTCGCTCGGTTTGATCCCGAGAGGTAGGGAGGGTGGCGGGTTTCGCGTTTGCGGTTCGCCCGGCGCAAGCCCCAGCCGGGGAAGCGCGGCATTCGAATCCTCTTGCTGGGCGAGGGCCATTGTCGATACGAAAAGCGAAGCCGACATTGAGATTGCAGCGAGTCCAATTCGCATCAGCGTGTCTTTCGCAATTGGATCATCGGGTGGCTGGCAAAGGTCTCGAGCATCGACAGTGAGCTTTCGTTCGATCAGAACGTCATGTAGGCACCGAGCGTCACGACATCGCGGTCCAGTCGAAGCGCCGAATTGTTGTCGGCGACATCGCTGTAGAAATTCCTCGTGTAGGCCAGCATGAAGCGGTCGGTGCTGAGCCAATCCGAGGAAAACGCGATGCCCGGCGAAATACTGGCCGCCGTCCAGCGCCCGAAGGCGGTGTAGCGGTTCTCGACATAGCTTTGAAGGGTGGCGCGGACCCACGAGAGCGCGACGAATTCAATCTGCATTCCGGCGTAGTATCCGGCCTTGTGCTCATAGAACGGGTCGCGCGAGGCGAGCGTCCAATAGCGAAGCCCAGCGATCGCGAGGCGCAGGTCCTGCGAGCGGCCATCGAAGCTGCGCGGGTACCAGAGGATTCGCGCCAGGCTCATGTCGTATTCGGCACTGATCGCGGCTAGCGCGCCGTTTCCCCGACTCACGGGCCCGAGGAATTTGTTGACGAGCTCACGCGCTCCTTGCGTCCAATCGATTCCCCACCAGATACCGTCGCCGACCGAAGCCGCGCGCCTGAAATTCCAATACGCGGCGCTTACGCCGATCTGCCCATAAGGATCGCCCATCCAGCGCGTCTCGAGAATGTACGTATCGAGTCGCCCATCGGCGGCAGGCGTGTTCAATAAAAAGGTCGGAAGATATTTGCGTTCGTCGGTTCCGTACGCGCTCGCATAATGCAATTTCAACGAGTACTGGTTCTTGAAGCTCACGCCCAAATGGGCGTGATGCACGAACGTGGAGACGCCGGTTTCGATCCACCCCTGGTATTCACCGCGCAGGTAGTCTTCCGGAACGCCCGGCACGCCCAGAACCCCGTGCGTCAGGTAAAGCCGCCAGTTCGGATCGACGTCGTATTCGGCGTTGGTGGTTTCGCCGTAGCCGCGCAAGGCGAGCATGGGGCCATAGATCCCCCATCCCCACTGTCCTGGGCCGGCGAAGTTCTCCACGAATGCACCCACCTTGAAATTCAGGCGCAAACGACCGAGCGGCTCGGGGCGCACCGTCAAATAGGCTTGGCCGAGGCTCGGGCCGTTTTGGGGGGCGAAGTACCCTTGTCGCTCTTGCCCCGAAAACCGCGCGTAAAAAAGAACCGTGCTGGAGACGATCGCGTTGCCGAACTGAAGACTCAGGGTCGCACCGGCGCCCGACCAAAACGGTTGGCGTCCGAGCGTTCGCGCCGGCACATGGAGTGGTGTCCCCTCGTAGCCGGAAGGTGCATTGTCGGGGCGACGCCCGATTCCGATCGATTCCCAGCCCGAGAATCGTCCACCGAGACGGAACGCCCATTCATCCTTCTCTGTCGGCGCACCGAACGAGGGCGCTCTCCCTCCCGGGGCTGGCCCTGCGGGCGGAGCGTCTGGTGATAGCCCCAGGCCGGGCGGGCGCGCCGAGCCCGGAAGCGAATCGGCCGGTTTGACGACATCGCCCTCCGCGCGCGCGGTCTCGGACATCGCGCCGCAGGCGAGCAGCGTCATGACGAGCGCAAGTCGACGCGAGCGTCGTCCCGCCAAGAGTCGCACTGTCGCCAAAGAGCAGCCTCGCCGCCGAAGAGCCCAGCAGCCGGCGCTCGTTGTGAACATTGTCAGGGCGGCTGGATCGCGACCGAACTCGCATTATCGGCATTGATGCCGGCTGCAGGCACGGCGGATCCGTGCGCAGCTAACATGAAGGTCGCGACGGCCCAATAGTCGTCGGGGGCTACCCACTCGGCTCGCTTTTTTGCGGGGTGCGTTTTCAGAAATTCAAACAGGTCCTGAGCAGTCCGGAACGGATCACGCCAAGGGGCGCCGGCAGGTCGCGTCTGCTGTCGAATCCGAAGTTGCTCGGAGTCGTTGATCGCCAAGCTACCTGCGCCCGCGCTATCACGCGGGTAGATCGGCAGCGCACCGGGCCCGAGGACCGCAGGAGCCTGCGCCAATCCCTCGCCGCGGTCGCCATGACACTCGGCACATTCCTTTGCGAACAGGTCGGCCCCGCGCGCTGTGACCGTGCGGGCCTGGGCCAAATTGGCCGGAGTCGCGCCGAACTGCGTAGCGCCACACGCGGTCACGATCGCCCCGAGCAGGGCGATGGCTTGCGAGATTCGTTTGCGAGCGAAACCGAACATCGTCGTCTCTTCCTTCCTGGTCAAAGTCCTATCCCGCTTCATGGGTCACGCGGAGAGAAAAAAATGAGCCGCGATCACGGCTCACAAATCGACATGGTCGAAGCGCGATTGAGGTCATCAAATGCCGTTGTCGGATGGCGAACCGTCGTTGACCGAAGAGCATTCGGTCGAGTACGGTAAAAACCACGATTCTCCCTTTCGTCCAAGCTTGCTCTCATTGCAAGCGCGAGAGTGGCATCGCGTCGTCCCGTCTTGGGATTGGAGGTTTGAAATGCTTCGTCTAGGCGCTTTCTCGACAATGACTCGTTTAGGACTCCTGATGCTTTCGAGCGCGTGGTTGATCACCGGCGCTTGTGTCTCGGATGAGAACCCGGGAGCCACCGGCGGTACGAGCGGTACGGGCGGTTCCGCCGGCAGCACGACCGGCGGTGCAGGAAAAGGTGGCGGCGCCGGCACGGGCGGCAGCGCAGGAGCCACGGGCGGCGCCGCGGGAACCACGGGCAGCGGAGGGACCGCGGGCGCAGGGACGGGCGGAGCAGGAACCGGCGGCGCCGCGGGAACGACCGGCGGCAGCGCAGGAACGACCGGCGGCAGCGCCGGCAAGGCGGACGCCTCAACCGACGCCGGTCCGCCGGTGATGTGCCCTCCGCCTGCTCCTTTGACGATGTGCACGCCGGCCACGCCGGTCGCGAATGCGCTCGTCTCGGACTTCACCGCCGAAGGCGGCGCTCCCATCGTGTTCGGCGCCTATGGCGCTCCGATCTGGGGAGGCGCTTACGTTTATCCAAGTACGATTCCCGACCCGTGCATCGACGCTGGCCCGGCGATGTTCCCAATCACGAGCGATCTCAGCGCCGGCAATTGGCATCTCAGCGGCACCGTTGGCACCTATTCGGGATTCGGATTGTGGTGGAACTGCACGTCGGGCGGCGCGGATCACGGCGTTTGCACCATCGACGCATCCGCCTACTCGGGCATCCAGTTCTCGATCCGCGGAGACGCCGGTCCCATGGGATCCGTCGGCTTCGCGATCTCGACAGCCGACGACAGCGCAGTCTCGACCGATCTGGCTAAGCCGAGCTGCGGCACGTGCGCCGGAGCGGCCTGTGCGCCGCCTTCCGTCAACGTCCCCGTGACGACCGCCGGGTCCACTGTCACCTTGCGGTGGTCCGACTTCGTCGGCGGTGCTCCGAACGCGCTCGATCCCGGCAAGATCACGGGAATCGCGTTCACCTTGCCGTGGGGCGGAACCGGCACGAACGCCGCGGATCTAACGATTGACGACATCCGATTCGTCTCCCTCGGCGACGCCGGACCGACAACGCCGGATGCGACGGCCACCGACGCACCCGCCACGGACATGGGTTCGGACACGAACCGCGAGGCGAGCGCCGATTGAGCGCTCCGTCTCGAGGCCCCCTCACGCCGTGAGGGGGCCCTCTCCTGCGCGGTCAGCGCCGTTGCGCAGACGATGTCGAACGCGCGGGATCACCGTAGAGAATCCCTCTGCCCCCCGATCCCAGATAAACGCGCCCGTACATGCGTGGATCGCAGCTGATCAAGCCGATCCACCCGAATTGATGCTCGGCGTCGTCGATGCGTTCGAACGTCACCCCGCCGTCGTCCGAGCGGTGTATGCCCGCGCCGATCTGCGTCGTCCCGGCGGCGTATACCGCGGGGTACGTTTGTCCGGGGGCGGCCTGCCCGAACCCCACCGCTGATGCAGCCTGCAGCGCGCCCGCATTCGTGAAGGTCACGCCCGAGTCAATCGAGTGATGAAGGCCCACACTGGTCGTGATCCACACGTCCCCTTCTCTGCCGAAAACCGGGCGGGGGCGACTCGCGCCTCGCGGTAGAGCGGCACCGGCCGCAAATGTCGCGCCTCCGTCGGTGCTCACGTAGAGCTGCGTCAAGTTGGCTCGTGACAGGTAAAACGTATTGGCATTGACCCGGTCGGCGGCGAGCTTGCCGTTGGCGGTATTGGCGGGAAGCCCTGCCGCCGCGGTCCATGTCCCTCCTCGGTTGCGCGAGTAACTGACCGCGCCTGCCGCGGGTGACCACACGATCGTGTTGCCGTCGGCCGAGAGGGCGATCGAGCCGGCGCCGGTGCTTCCGGCGGGCTCCGTCGCAAACGGGGTCCAGGTGCTACCGCCGTCGTTCGAAATAGCGCCGCGACGCGCCGTGGTGGAGCCCGAGATCGTTCCCACGCGGACGACCAGCGAGGGGTTTCCTTCGGCGAAATCGAGCGCAGTGGTGTTGCCGAAGATGGGCTGCGAGAACATGCCGGCAGGCGGTGAGCTATCGAAATCGTCGTGACGAAATCCACCGAGATCGCCGAGGCCGCTGATGAGATGCGCTCCTTCCGGTGGACTGACTAAGTCGAGGGCGACCGTCTGCTCGAGTCCTTCGTTCGAGAAAGACCAATGCGTGGCCGCGTCCGAATCGGCAGAATCCACGTCATCGCTCGACCATATGCCTTGGCCGGTGATGTAGAGCGCCCGATTCGGGTGAAAGGGATCGATCTCGATATCACCCATCCAGCCCGTCGCGCTCGGCGTGCGGCCGTGCCAATAGAGCCACTGTGCGCCCGCGACATCCCGCACGGCTTCGGTGCCGATCGCTTTCCAGCTCGCACCGCCGTTCGTCGAGCGGTAGATCTCATCGGGGGCCCACCAATCGATGGTCGATACCAGCAAAGTAGTGGGATGGGCCGCATCCACCGTGAGCCCGCCATACCCACAGTTGCAATTCGGACGCGGACTGACGTCGAGCCACGTCGCTGACGCGGTGTCGAATTTCCATATTGCCCCCCGCGTGATCGCGTTCGGTCCGGGGCCGTTGTTGTACGCAAGATAGAGGACGCCGCAGCCTTCCCAAGCCGCATGGTGCGGCATGAGCCCCGGCGGCGGTTGCCCTGGCACCGCCTCCCAGCTCGAACCGGCGTCCGTCGTGCGATAGAGAGCGGTCCCGGTCGTCGTCGCCACGCCAACATAAAATGTCCGCGTCGGCTGGCCGGGCCGCCCGCTCGAGCGATCGAACGAAACGAAGCTGAGTCCGAGGTTGGTGTCGCCCACGCCCGGAAATCCGGGCACCGTTGCCCAGTTTCTCGCCTCGTCCGAGCTTTTCCAAAGGCCAGAACGCGAGGCGAAGTAGAGTGTGCTCGTGAGGTTGGGATCGATGGCGAGGCGTTCTCCCATTGAGCGGCCATCGGCGTTGCCGCCCATGGGCACTGCGATGGGGTTGCGCTCCCAGGTGTTGCCGGCGTCGTTCGAGCGGAGGATGACGCCGTTGCCGGAGGTGACGTAGGTGCCGGCCGCGAGGTACACACGCCGCGCATCCGATGGATCCGCGGCCACGCTCTCGATGCCCATCAGGTTCGGTTCGTTGCGACCTATCCAATCGGTTAGGGGAATCCATCGCCGCGATTCCGCGTGGAATCGATACGCTCCCCCCACGTCGGTTCGCGCGAAGACGAGATCCGGCTGCGCCGTGCTGAAGACGATGCCGGAGACGAAACCGCCACCCGAGATTTTTACGTTCTTCCAAGCGTAGGGCCCGGTCACGTCTGGCGCGTCGCCGATGCTCACCTCGCCTGCGCCGGTGCCCATCGAGCATGCGCCGGCTGCGCCATCGATTTCGGGCGAAGTGCCGGCGCCGCCCGGCCCGTTCCCTCCCCCGGCCGTAGCCCCTCCTCCGCCCGAAGTTCCGCTTCCGCTGCCCGCCCCGGTCTGATCCGACGAGCGTTGATCGACGCATCCGCTCACGAGGACAAACGCGCCCGCCAGCCAGGCGCAAGAAAGAGTCTTCACCTCCGATCTAGTCGCTGAGGGGACGATTCACGGCTCAACCTACAGCACGAGCGCGGCACGCAGACACGTCGCTGGATTTGTAACGTGCGCTCGTGGTACCCGCCAATCATGAAGTTCAGCCATGGCGTCTGGACCATGCGCGAAGGGGTGAGCGCGATCTACCCCGAGCGCGTCGCCGACCACCGGATGGCCGACGGGGCCCTCGAGCTCACGTGTCTCAACCGCGGGCCCGAAGAGAAGCTCAATGCCTACGCCCTCTCGGTTCGTCTGAGCTCCCCCATGCCCGACGTCGTTCGCGTCCGTGTTTCGCATCGTCAGGGTGCGATGCGCCGACGACCGAGCTTCGTTCTCAATGACCAGGCCAATGCGCTCCCCATCGCCCTCAGCGAAACCGAATCAGAGCTCTCGCTGTCGAGCGGGCAGCTCACGGCGAAGATCGCCAGACGCCCCTTCGAACTCACGTTCTGTCACGAAGGGCGCACCGTGACGCGAAGCGCACAGCGTGCGCTCGGCGTCATGAAGGTCGCGGGATCGGGCGAGTATCTGATGCAACGACTTTCACTCGGCGTGGGTGAGTGCGTCTACGGTCTCGGCGAGCGATTCGGGCCCCTCCTTCGAAATGGACAATCCGTTCCGATCTGGAACGAAGATCCCGGCACCGCGACCGACCTCGCCTATAAGAACGTTCCCTTTTATCTGACCAGCGCGGGGTACGGCGTCTTCGTCGCGAGCCCGGGCCGGCTCGAATTCGAGGTCGGGACGGAGCGCACCGCCGCCGTTCAGTTCAGCTCCGCGGAAAACGAGCTCGATTACTTCGTTATTTTCGGCCCTACGCCTCGCGAGGTGCTCGAAAAATACACGCGTCTCACGGGTCGCGCCGCGCTGCCTCCGAGTTGGAGCTTCGGTCTCTGGCTCTCGACATCGTTTCTCACCGACTACGACGAGCGCATCGTCACCGAAGAGCTCTTGCAGGGGATGGTTGCGAGGGATATTCCCGTTTCGGTCTTTCACTACGATTGCGCGTGGATGCGGGAACATCACTGGTGCGACTTTCAATGGGATCCCGATAAATTCCCTGACCCCCCCGGCATGCTTCGACGCTTGCACGAGCGCGGACTGCGCGTTTCGGTGTGGATCAATCCCTATGTGTCCGAGCTCTCGAGCCTCTTCGCGGAAGGCCGCGACCGCGGATTTTTTTTGAAGAATCGCAAAGGAGAGGTCTATCAGCGCGACGACTGGCAACCGGGCATCGCACTCGTCGACTTCACCAACCCCGACGCGGTCTCCTGGTACCAGGGCGCGCTGCGCCGTCTCTTGGAAATGGGTGTCGACTGCTTCAAGACCGACTTCGGCGAACGCATACCGGACGACGCCGTCTACTTCGACGGCTCCGACCCCGAGCGGATGCATAACTTCTATCCCTATCTCTATAATGAGGCGGTTTTTTCGTTGCTCGAGCAGTTCCACGGTAAGGGCAAGGCCGTCGTTTTCGCGCGCTCGGCGACGGCGGGGTCGCAGAAGTTCCCTGTTCATTGGGGCGGCGATTGCGATTCCACCTTCGAATCGATGGCGGAAACGCTGCGCGGTGGGCTCTCCTACGCCATGTCGGGAGGGGCATTCTGGAGTCACGACATCGGCGGCTTTTCCGGCACCGCGCCGCCCGCACTCTACAAGCGCTGGGTCGCCTTCGGGCTGCTATCCAGCCACAGCCGGCTCCACGGCTCGACCAGCTACCGCGTGCCATGGAGCTTCGACGAAGAGTCCGTCGACGTGCTGCGGTTCTTCACGCATCTGAAGCACCGGCTCATGCCCTATCTGTGGAGCTGCGCGCACGAGGCGTACACGACCGGCATGCCCATGATGCGCGCCATGGTGCTCGAGTTTCCGGACGATCCGGCCTGCCGATATCTCGATCGCCAATACATGCTGGGTGGCGAGCTCTTGGTCGCGCCGATCTTCAATGAAGAAGGGTCCGTCGACTACTATCTGCCGCACGGAACGTGGACGGACTTCTTCACGGGCCGGCGGATAGAGGGCGGGCGCTTTTTCCAGGAGCGTGGGGCGGACTTTCTGCGCATTCCGCTCTTCGTCCGGCCGGGCACGCTGCTGGCGGTGGGGCTCCGCCATGATTGCGCGGTCTACGATTACCGTCGCGGGGTGATGCTGCACGCGTTCGAGTTGGTCGATGGTTCGCGTCGATCCATCGCCATTCCCGACTCGGAGGGGCAAAACCCGCTCTCGTTTCACTGTCAGCGCGACGGCGCACGCATCGTGCTTTCGTCGTCCGGTGACAACGCGCCGCGAATCTTGCTGCACGGCGACAGCGAGCACGAGCGCGTGGTGAATGGTTCCGTCGAGCGCCATCCCGATGGGCTGCTCGTTTCGTGGACCGATCCCGCCCTGCCCCTCGAAATCGTGCTGGCGAATAGCCCGAGCTGAGCTGAGCCGAAGTCGCGGCGTCGAGCGACTAACGGGTTGTCACATGGTCCTGCATCCTGCGCTACGCAACTCCCGCCCTCGGTTCAACGCATTCTTACCCGTGCTGCTCGGCGCGCTTGGCCTCGCGCCGGCCTGCCTAAGGCCGCCGCCGCTCGGCGCCGAGCCTGGTCAGAAGGCAGCCCCGAAAGGCGCGACCGCGGCGGGCGAGTCCGGCGCCGTGGTCGCGGCTGGATACTACGAGCCGACGTGGGGCGACTCGTCAGGACGCGATGGCAAGGGCGGCGTGAAGCTATCGCTCAGCACCGAAAAGAAACTTCCGCTCGTGACGAGTGATTTCGACAAAGCCAAGCGGGGCGACAAGGTCACGGGCACGAAACCCGATTGGCTGCTCTTCCACGGTCCGGGCGCGCTCAGCCTGGCCATCGATTTTGTCTGGATCACGAAGTCCGACGAGAAATACTTCGGCAACGCGTGGGCGGGAGGCGGGCTCGCGTTCAACACCTCCTGGTCGCCGGTCGACGGGACGGGGGCCCGCTACCTCGTTCTTTGGGCCAAGGCGAACGCCGCGGGCCTCAAACTCGCCGTCAATCTTCATTCCACATCGAAAGCCAAAGGGAAGGAGGACACCGGGCCCATCGAGTTGTCCGAGTTCGTCCCTGGCGGGCAGCTCGATGGAACATGGCGGCGGATCGTGATCCCGCTCACCGCGTTTCCCGAGGTGGACCACGTCGACCTCAAGGGATTGCAGCAGGTCGCTTTCAATTTGCTGGCCGGCTATCCCGAAAATAAGAACGTCGCCGTCTATTTCGACGATGTCTATCTGACCAACATCGACATGGTGACGCCAGTCTCGAATCTCGGGTACCTAGCGCGGCCCGATGGCGTGCGACTCGTGTGGGAAAAGGATGGCACCGAGAAAGTGGAGCAGTTCGCAATCAGCGTGAACGGCAAACCCGCACTCAAGGCGGACGCAAAGGCACGCTCCGTGCTCGTGCCCACTTCGGCACTCGGGAGCGCTCGCCCCGCCGTGCTCGGTATCGCATGTCTCGGCGCCAACGAGGCATCCGACGAACAAACCGTGAAAGTCGACGTTTCCACACGACCATCGCTTGCCGCCACCGTCAAACTCGGCGCGCCGGCGCACGAGATATCCCCTTTCATCTTCGGCATCAACTGGGGCTCCGCCTCGGCCGTCAAGGACATCGGCGCCACCGTACGGCGGTGGGGCGGGAATCGCAGCACCAAGTACAATTGGAAATACGATGTCGATAGCGCCGGTATCGATTGGTACTTCTTGAATGATTACAGCAAGCCCCCGCACACGCCCGAAGAAAAGAAAAAGTATCATCAGTTCATCAAAGAAGCCTTGGCCGGAGGCGCCGAGGTCAACTTCGGCATCCCCATCGTACCGCTGATCGCAAAGCCGCATCCGGACGAGAAGCAGCGCTATTGCAGTTACCCCGTCAAACTCTATCCCGAGCAGGAAAAGACGGACGGTCAAGGATGCGGCAACGGCAAGAAGCCGAACGGCGACGTGATCTGGGACAACGATCCCAACCTCGCCATGACCAAAAACTCGCCCGAGCTCCAGCGTGAGTTCGTGGAAACGGTGGTCAAGCAGTTTGGCCCGGCTTCACGAGGCGGCGTGCAGTTCTACAGCCTCGACAACGAGCCTGGCCTTTGGATCAACACCCACCGCGACATCATGCCGCAAGGTGTCACCGCCGAGCAGCTGGCCGATTGGAACATCCAATACGCAAGCGCGGTCAAGACGGCGGACCCGAGCGCTCAAGTGATCGGGTTCGGAGCGTGGGGCGTCCTCGAACTGGCCGGCTCGAACGAAGACTACCTGCCGCCCGGCCCCGCTGGCTACAAGCGGCAGAAGGAAGAGCTCAAAGAGGCGGACAAGTATCGCGAGCGCAAGAAACACGGCGGCGATTCACAGCTCGTGTACCTCCTCAAGCGTTTCAAGCAAGCCGAGGCCAAGGCGGGCAAGCGTCTCATCGACGTCGTGGACATCCACTGGTACCCCGAGCTGTACGGTAAAGACGCCAAGGGTGAAAAGCGGCGGACCCTGGATGATGTCCCTTACGACAAGGCGTTCGCGCGTCTGCAATGGGAAGCCATGCGCGAATGGTACGACCCGACCTTTCAGCCCACGGCGGAGCTCGAATCGTGGACGGCCGGCGCCAACGCAGAAATGCTCTGGCAGCCGTACCACCCCGTCATTGCTGCGCTGCGGAAGATCCTCGACACGTATTATCCGGGGACGAAGCTGGCCATCAACGAATACGATACCGGCAGCCCCGAGCACTATCACGGGGCCCTCATTCGCGCTGCGGCTCTCGGGATCTTCATGCAAGAAAATCTGTATATGGCGCAGAACTGGCACCAGACTGAAAGTAACAAGTTTACGTATTGGGCGCAGAAGATGTACGGAAACTACGACGGGAAAGGGTCGCGCGTGGGCGGGAAGTTCGTACCGAGTCAATCCAGCCAACCCGACCTCTTGACCTTCGCCTCGACGAGCGGGGCAGGCTTCCGGATCGTGCTCGTCAACAAGAATCCCGACGAGCGCATCGAAGCCAGCATCGCGCCTTCCAGCCCGTCGAGCCGGTTTCGAACCTACACGCTCAGCGAAACGCTCGGTCTTCGGCTTCTCGAGGACCAGGGCGAGACGCATGGCAAGCCGCTCGCCGTGGTGGTGCCGCCTTACTCGGCCGTGCTCGTCGTCGCGGAGTGACCGCTGCCTACGCCGCCCATTCGATTCGGTTGCGCCTGGTATCCCGAGCACTGGGACGAATCGCGCTGGCCGGAAGACCTCCGCTTGATGCGCGAAGCGGGCATGAACGTGGTGCGCATGGCGGAGTTCGCATGGAGCCGACTGGAGCCGGCAGAGGGTCGTTACGATCTCGATTGGCTCGAGCGCGCCGTCGATCTCGCCGCCCAGCACGGCTTGGCCGTCGTGCTGGGCACGCCGACCGCCGCGCCGCCGGCGTGGATGACGCGTCGCTATCCGGAAACGCTGCTCGTCCGCGACAATGGGCGCGTTGCGACCCATGGCAACCGCTGCCACTTTTCGCCTACCAACCCCCGCTACCGAGATTTCTGTCGCAAGATCGCCGAACAAATGGCGCAGCGCTTCGGCCGCCATCCGCACGTCATCGGCTGGCAGATCGACAACGAATATAGCGGCGTCTCCTACGATGAAGACACGCGGGTAAGGTTTCATGAATTTTTAAAGGACAGCTACTCAACGCTCGATAGCCTGAACGCGCGTTGGGCGACCGCCTATTGGAGCCAGACCTACGGCGACTGGGCGGAGATCCCGCTACCTCTCGGGAATCACCACCCGGCTTTAATGCTCGAGTTTCGCCGGTTTCTCACCCGTGTGTACATCGATTACCAGCGCGTTCAAATCGATGCGATCCGCCGGCACAGCGATCGCTTCATCACGCACAACTTCATGGGGTGGTTCGACCTCTTCGATCACTACGCGCTGGCGAAAGATCTCGATCTCGTTTCTTGGGACAGCTATGTCGGAACCGGTCATCTCGATTACGTCAAAGCCGGCGCTGCGCATGACCTCGCGCGCGGCTTCTCGGGCAAAAACTTCTGGGTCATGGAGACACAGCCGGGATCGGTCAACTGGTCTGCCATCAACAACGCACCCAACCGAGGCGAGCTCAAAACGATAGCTTGGCAAGCCATCGGCCACGGGGCAGACGCGATCCTCTATTGGCAGTGGCGCAGCGCCCTCAACGGACAGGAGCAGTACCATGGCTCCGTGGTGGGACCCGACGGCACCCCACGCCCCATCTACCGCGAGATCCAAGAGCTAGGAATGGACCTCGCCCGCTGCGCAGACCACCTCGTCTCGACCATGATCGTTGCCGATTGCGCAGTTTTACACTCGTATGACGATCGGTGGGCCTTGAATTTCCAGCGCCACCACGAAGCCTTCGATCCCATCACCCACCTCGTCAGTTTCTACGGGGCCCTTCGGTGCGATGCGTCCGCGATCGACATCGTGCCTCCAACTTCCGCTCTGTCCCGGTATCGTTTGGTCGTCGCCCCGCACCTGCACATTCTCGACGATGATACCGCGCTCAAGCTCGATGCGTACGTCCGTGCCGGCGGTCACCTCGTCCTTGGACCTCGGTCGGGGATGAAGAATCGCGACAGCGCTCTCTTACCTTCCCATCAGCCCGGACCGCTCTCCGCTTTGCTCGGCGCTCACGTCGAGGAGTACTACGCGCTCGAATCGCCCGTGCGACTCGAACCCGCAGGCGAAGCCCGCATCTGGGCCGAGTGGCTCGCTACCGACGCCGACGACGTGGAGGTCCTCCTTCGCTACGGCGCTTGCAACGGCTGGCTCGACGGACAACCCGCCGTCGTGACGCGCCGGCATGGTGCGGGGCGCATCACCTACGTGGGGGCATGGCTCGACGATGCGACCATGAAACGTCTCGCAAAGCAGTGGATCGCCGAAAGCGGCACCTCATCTGTCGCGGTCCCCGAGGGCGTCGAGTTCTGTCGTCGCGTCGGACCGCGGGGCGATGTTTTCATCTGCATCAACCACACGCGCCATCCTAAGACGGTCGAGCTCGCGGTTCCCGTTCGCGATCTCCTGGGCGGGCAAACTTACAGCGGTCAGGTGACACTCGCCGAATACGGCGTTGCCGTGCTGGTCACGGCCTGACGATGCGCGGCGTCTTTGCTTCGAGCGTGACCGGGGCGGCACCGTCGAAGGCGGCGCTTACCCTTTGGTACGAGACACCCGCGCGCGAGTGGATAGAAGCGCTGCCGGTCGGCTCGGGCCGCCTCGGTGCCATGGTGTTTGGCGGCGTGGCAGAGGAACGGCTTTCGCTCAATGAAGATACGCTCTGGGCGGGGGGGCCCTACGATCCCAACCATCCAGAGGCCTTTTCAGCACTGTCCGAAGTGCGCCGATTGATCTTCGACGGACAGTATCGGCAAGCGCAAGAGCTCGCCGGGGCCCGGATGATGGCCAAACCGCTCTGCCAAATGCCTTACCAGGCGCTCGGAGATCTGCGCCTAGCGTTCGCCGGGCTCGAAACGTACGCGCAATATCGCCGGGAGCTCGACCTCGACACGGCGGTGGCCGAAACGTCGTTTACGAGCGACGGCGTCGACAATCGGCGCGTGGTGTTCGCGTCTCCGATCGACCAGGTCGTCGTCGTGCGGCTCACGAGCACGGGCGCGAAACGCATCAGCTTCGATTTGTCGCTGGTTACGCCGCACGGCGCGACGATCGAAGTCGAAGGCACCGACACGCTCGTCCTCCGGGGCCAAAACGGAGCGGCGCACGGCGTCGACGGCGCACTCCGCTTCGTAGCTCGTGCCCACGTCACGACGAGTGGCGGTTCTTGTTTCGGCGCAGATGGTCGGATTGCGGTGCGGGAAGCCGATTCGGCGACCCTCTTATTGGCCATGGCGACGAGCTACCGCAGTTTTCGCGACGTCAGCGGCAATCCGGAAAGCACCACCGCGCGACAAATCGCCGAGTCGCGCCATAAGGGATACGACGCCCTCCTCAGTGATCACATCGCCGAGCACCAACGCCTCTTTCGGAGGGTGTCGATCGACCTCGGCAGAAGCAGCGCCGAGCGCCGGCCGACGGACGCGAGGGTACGTGATTCGCAAGGCGCAGAATACGCGGAGCTCGCTGCGCTCTACTTTCAATACGCCAGGTATCTCCTCATCTCCAGCTCGCGTCCCGGAACGCAGGCCGCCAATCTGCAGGGCTTGTGGAACGAGAGCATCGATCCGCCGTGGGGCAGCAAGTACACGATCAACATCAACACCGAAATGAACTACTGGCTCGCCGAGTCGACGAACCTCGCAGAATGCGTGGAGCCGCTGATCGCGCTGGTGAAAGACCTCGCTGAAACGGGCGCGCGAACGGCGAAGGTGCATTACGGAGCTCGCGGCTGGGTGGCGCACCACAACACGGACCTGTGGCGGGCCGCTGCACCGGTCGATGGTCCCGAGTGGGGTCTCTGGCCCACGGGCGGCGCATGGCTATGTCTGCATCTCTGGGAGCACTTCGCATTCAGCGGCGACCGAAACTACCTCGCCGCTATCTACCCGCTCCTCAAAGGTGCCGCCGAGTTCTTCCTCGACACGCTGGTGGAAGAGCCAGATCACCAGTGGCTCGTGACGTGCCCTTCCCTTTCTCCGGAAAACACGCATCGGGCCGGCGCCGCGCTTTGCGCGGGACCCGCGATGGATCAGCAGATTTTGCGGGATCTGTTCCTTCGCTGCATCGAGGCGGCGGACCTACTCAGCACCGATTCGGCGTTTCGCAACGATCTCGCGGGAACGCGCGCCCGGCTCGCGCCGGACCAGATTGGCGCCGCCGGTCAGCTGCAGGAATGGCTCGACGATTGGGACCACCAAGCGCCGGAAATGCATCACCGCCATGTTTCTCACCTTTATGGGCTCTTTCCCAGCGAGCAGATCGACGTCCACAGCACGCCGGAGCTGGCACGAGCAGCGCGAAAATCGCTCGACCTTCGCGGCGACGAATCCACTGGATGGGGTATCGCCTGGCGATTGAATCTGTGGGCGCGACTCGGCGAAGGCGAGCGCGCACACCAGATGCTCCGGATGTTGCTCGGTCCGGAGCACACCTATCCCAACTTGTTCGATGCCCACCCACCCTTTCAGATCGATGGCAACTTCGGCGGCGCCTCGGGCATCGCCGAGATGTTGATGCAAAGCCATGCCGGCGCCATCCACCTGCTGCCGGCATTGCCAAAAGCATGGACCGGCGGGGCCATTCGCGGCCTCGTGGCCCGCGGGGGATTCGAGGTCGATATCGAATGGCAAGGTGGCGCGCTCGCCGCCGCGACGATCAGCAGCCGCCGGCGTGGCGCGCCTATCGTCCGCTATCGAGAACACGAGCTCGAGCTCCAGCTCGACGCGGGCGACCGAGCCCGCGTGCTGTTCGATGGCTCCTCGCTCCAGAAGTCGTCATGACGCGATGACAATCACGGCGGAGAGCTCGATCTCCGCCGACGAGCGGCCGATCATCACCTCGATTTCGCCGCTCTCGACGGTGAAACACTTGCGGGCAACATCCCAGTAGGCCAGATCGGCGGCTGAAAGTGGCATGGCAACGCTCTTGCGCTCGCCGCGATCGACGAGAACACGGCGAAACCCTCGGAGCTCTTTTCGAGGCCGCTCGACCGACGAGCTCTTGTACCGCACGTACATCTGCACGACCTCTTCGCCGCAACGTTCGCCGTCGTTCTCTATCTCGACGGTGACCGTGATCGATCCGTCCTTCGGCATGGAATCGGCGCTGGTGCGAAGATCTCGGTACCGGAAAGACGTGTAGCTTAGTCCGAAACCAAAAGGATAGAGCGGCTCACCCCCGAAGTAGAGATGAGTGCGACCATGACGAATGTCATAGTCCATCATCGGGGGCAGCTGGTCGACGGAGCGCGGCCACGTTTGTACGAGCCGACCGGCTGGGTTGTATGCGCCGAAAAGAACGTCGGCCAGCGCGTTGCCGAGCTCCTGGCTCCCATGCGAAACGTGGACGATGGCCGGTACGTTTTCTTGCGTCCACACGATCGCGTAAGGAAAGCTCGAGATGAGAACGACCACGGTGCGCGCGTTCGCCTGGAAGATCCGTTGGATCTCCTTCTCGTATTCGAGCTCCAGCGACTGCCGGTCCACGGCCTCCTTGCCGTAGCTCGGGAGCGTCACTTGCGCCCAGCCAGCGTCCCCGGTCGGATGGTTGCCGGTGCACACGATGCAGACATCCGATTCGCGTGCGATGCGGAGCGCGTCGCTGAAATCGTTGTTCGTGGCATGGCGCACCCGCACCGAAGGGCCTAATGCGTTGCGAATGCCTTCCAACGGGCTGACCAGATAAGGTGGCGTCCCGCTGTACCAGTCAACGTGGACGCGGTCGGCCAAGGGCCCGATCACGGCGATCGATTTCAGCGTCGTTTTATCGAGAGGGAGAAACGATTCGACATTTTTCAAGAGGACCACGGATTTGCGCGTCGCGGTCCGTACCGCCAACTGATGATCGCTCGACGCCCACGGTTCATCGTGCGCTTCGCCGATGGCGCTGTACGGAACGAGCTCCGGCGGGTCGAGCAGCCCGAGGCGAATCATGACCCGGAGATTGGCTCGAACGGCATGGTCGACATCCGCCTCGGCAATCAAGCCGCGCTCGAATGCGCCCATCACGCTTTCGCGATAGTCGTCCAAAAATTGGGTGATACCCGCTTTGAGCGAGGCCGCGGCGGCTTGATAGAGGTCGGGGTAGTAATGATGGTCGGTCACCAAGAACTTGAGCGCTCCGGCGTCGGTGCAAATGATCCCGTCCTGGTGCCACCCTGCGACGGTGACGTCTCTCAAAACAGCGTTGACCGTACACGGCACGCCGTTATGAGCATTGTACGCCGCCATGTAGGCGCGCGCTCCGCCTTCGACGACGCCCATCCGAAATGGAACCGAGTAGTATTCGTGAAAAAGTCGCTCGTCGAAGTCGGACGATGAAGAGCCGCGCCCGTTCTCGTTGCTATTCGCCAAAAAATGCTTGAGAAGCGCCGCTGTTTGCCAATAGCGCGGGTGCTCCCCTTGCAGGCCGCGGACGAACGCTTTGACCATCGTTCCATTCAAATAGGGATCTTCGCCGTAGCATTCTTCCGTCCGACCCCAGCGCGGATCGCGGCCGAGGTCGGCATTGGGCGCGCGCACGACGATCCCCCCTCGTCGATAGCGAGAACTCTGAAAGTAGTAGCGGGCCTCGTGGGCCTCGATGGCGGCCACCTGCCGCACGAGATCGGGATCCCAGGTCTCGCCGAGGCCGATGGCCTGAGGAAAGGTCGTCGTGACGACGGGCTGATCGTCGCCCCACATGCCCGGGCCGCCCAGGGCCAAGCCGTGCAAACCCTCGACATGCCCGGTGCCTCGAATCCCCAGGCGGGCGACGCTCGGATGGGTGCCGAGACATTGCACCTTTTCTTCGAACGTCATGGCACGAAGGATGGCGTCGATCCTCTGTTCGATGGGCAACTCGGGGTCGTCGAATACATGCTCCGCTTGGGTCATTGCGTTGGCTTCCGGTAGACGATTCCTCGCCCCATACCGGCGGCCCCGCCCGGAGTTGCCGTATCCGCGGTTCGAACAGGCGGCGTGATCCCGGCTTTGGGCGTGACGCCCGTAGGCCGCCCAGCATGCATCGGCGGCTCGCCACGACAGGCGCGCAGCAGCCACCCTTCCGAAAAAGAAATCCCGAGGCAGCCGAGTGCCGCCTCGATCCAGGTGAGCCATGAGATTTTCATGAGCCGCGTTGGGTTAGGGTGAGCACCAAGGATGATGGGCGTCGTGACCGGCTGGCCTCCCATGGAGGGACGAAGCGTCTTGCCGAACTGTGCTCGCAGGCGCTAGCA
>DATHEQ010000108.1:0-24898 GCA_035318505.1 Polyangiaceae bacterium
GATCGATGGGAACGCCCAGCCTGCCCAGCTGATGCACGAGCGCCGCATTGGTCGCCTCGACGGCGCCGCGTGAAAAATGTCCCTTGGCCGGACCAGGCTGATTGGTGGCGATCGCGAGTCGATATCCTGCAGCGACGAGAATGCGAAGACCTTCGACCACGCCGTCGAGCAGCCGGATCTGACTCGCATGAAAGGCGGTGGTCACGGTGCCCGTTTCCTCGTCGCGCACGACATCGATGAGCGTGCCGTCGCGATCGAGCAGCGCGAGTCGCGGCCCCGTCTTCACGAGCGGTGAAGGTTGGCGACGATGCGCGCGCCGTCGAAGTCGAAGCGAAACCGGAGCTGTCGCAAACCACGCGCCGCCATCGCGTCGATCACGCGGCGCTTTTCGTGGGGGCGGGTGTAGAACATGAAAAAACCGCCGCCTCCGGCGCCCATGAGCTTGCCCCCGATGGCACCTGCTTTGCGCGCGGCTTCATAGTGCTCGTCGATGGCGGAGTCGGTCATCTTCGACGCGAGCTTGCGCTTGTTGGTCCAGTGCTCGTGCAGCAACTCACCGTAGGCGTCGATGTTGCCGGAAGTGAGAATGCGATGCACGTCGTGCCCGAGAGCCTTGATCCGATGCATGCGCTCGATCGTCCCTTGATCGAGATCGCGCACGCGCTGCCCTTGCTCGGAGAGAACGACGCTCGCCGCGCGCTCCACCCCTGAATAGATGATGCAGAGATTGTGTTGCAGATCGTCGAGCACTTCCGATGCGACGGGGACCGGCTCGATGTGAACTTTGCCGTCGCGATCGAACGTAAAGGCCGTTACCCCGCCGAAAGCGGCGATGTACTGATCCTGCTTGCCGATGGGTTCGCCGAGACGCTCTATCTCGAGGTGGCACGCCTGCTCGGCGAGTTCTTCACTGGTGCAGAAGCGGCGCTTGTACGTGTGCAGCGCGTTGAGGAGCGCGACGGTGAATGTAGACGAGGAGCCGAGTCCCGAGTTGGCGGGGACGTCAGCCACGCTCGTCATCTCGATCCCTTTGGTGACCCCGGTCATCTTGAGTGCTTCGCGGAAAATGCGGTGCTCGACCTTGTCGACGTCGGGAACGTTCTCCGTTTTCGAATACGAGAGACGGATGTCGTCGTAAAACCGCTTGTTGGCGGACACGTAGATGTATTTGTCGATGGCCGATGCGATGAGATAGCCGCCGAACTGTTCGTAGTAAGCGGGGATGTCAGTCCCCCCGCCGCCCAAGGAAAAGCGCACTGGGGCGCGAGAGATGATCACGTGTTTGCTTTCGGTGGCGAAGGCGGCCCAGGGGGGTGCGCCCTCAATTCGTGGTCAAGTTCGACAAGGCCCGTTTCCGAGCCAATTTCGAAGAACCTCGCATGAGCCAGATAGGCACGCAAGCGCTTACGCGCCGAAAGATCGGCCTGCACCCGATCGAGCCCCCACGCTGCCCCCTCCGGCACTTCGAGGATCACCTCGCGGCGCAGTGCGGTAGCGCCATAGTCGATATGATCGAATCGCGTCTCATTGGAGTTTTTTTCATAACGCTCGACCCACGTTCCGCCCTTTTCATCAATACGAACCATGGTGTTGCTCTGATCCCAACGCCCTTCGTTCTTGTAGACGGCCATGACGCCGTCGGCGTCGGGTGAGCTCGTCAAGAGCCCCAACGGCGCGGCGTAGTCGAAGGGTAGGTAGCTGTCGCCATACGTAACGAGAAAGCACGGCTCGAGCAGCGGCGCCGCGCGACGGATGGCGCCGGCGGTCCCGAGCAGGTTGGGGCCTTCGTCGGCGTAGACGACGTCGATCCCGAACGTGCGTCCATCGCCGATGACCGACCGGATCTGATCGCCGAGATGGGCGATGCAGAGCACGGCTTGCTGGTACCCGGCGCCGGCCAACCTCTCCAAAAGCCAGGCGCCGAAAGGACGGCCGGCCACGGGCAGAAGGAGTTTCGGCGTGGTGAGGGTGCGCGGCCGCAGCCGCGTGGCCAGCCCGCCGGCCAAGATCACGACCTGTTTTCCCTCCATGGCGGCGCTCGGGTTTATCACACGCCGCGCCGAGCCTTGCCAAACCGAACGTTCGTACTATTATTCGCGCCATGGGCAAAGGGGAGCTCACCCGTCAATCGATTCTGAAACACGCGGCCAGCCTCGCTACCGAGGTTGGGCTCGATGGGCTTACCATCGGGCGCCTCGCCGACGATCTCGGGCTCTCCAAGAGCGGCCTTTTCGCCCACTTTCAATCGAAGGAGCTCTTGCAGCTCGCAGCCATGGAGTTCGCGGCCCAACGCTTCATCGACACCGCCGTCAAGCCGTCGCTCAGCGCCCCGCGGGGGGAACCGCGGGTGAAGGCGTTCTTCGAGAATTGGCTGGCCTGGCCCAAGAAAAGCGGCCTTCCCGCCGGCTGTTTTTTCATCGCCGTGGCGACGGAGCTCGACGATCAACCGGGCCCAGTGCGCGATCGGTTGGTGCAGTTGCAGCGCGATTGGCTCGACGCGATCGCTCAAGGCGTGCGCATCGCCGTCAGCGAGGGACATTTCCGCAAAGACGTCGATCCCGATCAATTCGCCTACGAAACGTACGGCATCATGCTCGTCACCCACCACTTCACGCGCCTCTTGCGCGATCCCAAAGCCGACACCCGCGCCCGCAAGGCGTTCGAAAGCCTTCTCGCCAAAAGCCGAAAACCAACCTGACCACGGAGAACCCGATGCGAAGCACGACAATCGCTGAATGGTGGCCTCAAAAAAGCACGAACGGTCGATCAATTATTGGAGCCGTGGACTGGTCGCGGCTGCGTTTCCAGTTGCTCGGTTGGGTCGCACCCGACCTCGCACAACAGCGCGCTCTCGAGCTGTTTCTCACACCGCCCGCGCCACGGGCCGGCCCTGCCAAGATCCCAGAATTCAAGGGTCTTTCAGCTGACCGCTTCCGTGTGCCGATGACGACGATGTTGGGCGGCGTCGAGGAGACCACCGAGCTCAACGTCGCGGTGTGGGGGCGCGGTCCGGCCGTTTACCTGGTGCACGGGTGGGGAGGTCGCAGCACGCAGTGGTCTTCATTCGTCGAACCGCTCGCGCGGGCGGGGCTCACGACCGTCGTCTTCGATGCACCCGGTCACGGCGAATCCGCGGCCAAGCGCACGTCCATTCCGCATTTCGCCGCTGCGCTCTCGGCAGTCGTCGACAGCGTCGGCCCGGCGCGCGCCGTCGTGGGTCACTCGCTCGGCGGCGTGGCGAGCTCCGTCGCGCTCGGACGAGGTCTTCTCGCCGAGCACATCGCGTTCGTTGGCGCGCCGGCAGACCCCACCGAGTTTTTTGCTGGGTTCTTGCGGCAGATCGGGCTTCCTGCGCACCTTCACCCTGCGATCTGGGCAAGATTCGAGCGCGAGTATGGGTTCGATTCGAACGAGCTGCCGGTGCGCCCGCCGCGCCACGCGCCGTCGACGCCGGCCCTGGTCGTCCACGATCGCGACGATCGCGAGGTGCCTTACGCGAGCGCGGATCGCATCGCGCGAGTTTGGCCGCACGCGACGCTCGTAACGACCAGCGGGCTCGGGCATCGCCGCATTTTGCGTGACGAATCGGTGATCGATCGCGTCGTTGCCTTCGCCGCCGGCCCTGTCTAGCGCGCGCGGATCGCGCGGATAACGTTATTTTCCAAGGGGCCGACAGGGTTGACACCGGCCAGGTCTGGCCCAGAAACCATGCTAGGCTGCGCGCCTTGGCTTCCCGGGCGCGGCGCGGCATTGTCACCGCGGGCGAATCGCGGGGCGCCAGCATCGACACGCCATGGTCATCACAATGAACAAGGACGCGACTCCGGAGCAGGTCCGCGTGGTCGCCGATCGCGTTCGCGAGCTGGGGTATGTCCCTCACGAGATGCCCGGCGCGCAGCGCACCGCCATCTGCATCACCGGCAACAAGGGGCCGGTCGACCCTTCGCTGTTCACCCGCTTTCCTGGCGTCGCAGATGCGGTGCCGATCTCGCAGCCGTACAAGCTCGTGAGTCGGGAGCTGAAGCCGGACGCGACGGTCGTTGAGGTGCGGGGCATCAAGATCGGCGGCGGCCCTTTCTGCATCATGGCCGGCCCTTGCTCGGTCGAATCGCGCGAACAGGTGCTCGCCACCGCGATGCATGTGCGCAAGCACGGCGCGCACGTGCTGCGCGGAGGAGCCTTCAAACCGCGCACGAGCCCGTACGAATTTCAGGGGCTCAAGGAGGAAGGGCTCAAGATCCTCGCCGAAGCACGGGAAGCGACGAACATGCCCGTCATCACCGAGGTGAAGGACGCCGAGACGCTCCCCCTCGTCGCGGAGTACGCCGACATTTTGCAGGTCGGCGCGCGCAACATGCAGAATTACTCGCTGCTCGAGCGTATCGGTGAGCTCGGCAAACCGGTGATGCTGAAACGCGGCCTCTCCTCGACGGTCAAAGAGTGGCTCATGGCCGCCGAGTACATCGTCGCGCGCGGCAATCGCAACGTCATTCTCTGCGAACGCGGGATCCGCACCTTTGAAACGATGACCCGCAACACGCTCGACCTCGGCATTTTGCCGATTTTGCGGAGCATCACGCACCTTCCCATCATCGTCGACCCCTCGCACGGCACCGGCGTCGCCAAAGCGGTGGTGCCGCTCGCCCGCGCCGCAGCCGCGACCGGCGTCGACGGCATCATGGTCGAAGTGCACCCCGATCCCACCAAGGCCCTCTCCGACGGCCTCCAAGCGCTCACCTTCCCCATGTTCGAGGAGATGATGCTGGAGGTGACGCGCATCGTCGATGCGATGGGGCAGAAGATCGCGTCTCACTAGCATCAACCCTGTCGCAACGGAGACGGTCGGGTAACACACGATGCGGCGCCGCTCCCCGGGGGTTCGTCGGGCCAACGAGCTGTTCGGGCCCGATCTGTCCCGCGAGCTCGCCGTCGACCCGCGCTTCGCGATCGAAACGCTGGAGCCGCTCGTCACCGAGCAAAGGCGGGCGCGCCTCGGCGATGTCATCGCACGACGCCTCGAAGCGGTGACGGTGCTCATGGACGCCCCCCACGATCCGCACAACGGCGGCGCCGTGGTGCGTTCTTGCGACGCTTTTGGCGTGCAGCACCTTCATGTGATCGAGCGCTACGAGCCCTTCGTGGTGGCGACGACGGTGGCCAAAGGGTCGGAGAAATGGATCGACGTCCATCTGCATCGAACGGCCGACGACGCCGCGGAGGCGCTGGCTCGGAAGGGACACGAGTTCGTCGCCACCGATCCCGACGGGGAGCTCGTGCCCCAGGATCTCTGCCAGATTCCGCGCCTGGCGCTGGTGATCGGCAACGAACGCAACGGAATCGCCTCTGATTTGCGGCGGCTCTGCGCACGTGCCGTGCGCGTGCCGATGCGTGGCTTCGTGGACAGTCTCAACTTGAGCGTCAGCACCGCCGTCCTGCTCGCCGCGGCGGTGACCGGCCGCGAAGGGGACCTCTCCGACGCCGAACGCCTGCGCCTCTACGCGCGCGGCCTCTATCTGACCACGCCCCGGGCGGCGGAAGTACTGTTCAAAAGGCGTGTCGCGGAGGCTTGATCGTCGGCACCGCCGCGTGAGTGACCCATCGCGTCGTTCGCGAGATCTCACCGACGCTCGTGACACTCCTCTGCATCTATACTACCGTGCGCCCCGCGCTGGAGGCGGTCGAGCATGGCAAGAACGAGCAGCACTTCGCAGGGTGAAACGGCGATCCTCGGGAAGGGGACGAACCTGCGCGGTCGGATCGCCGGTGACGGCGATCTGCGGGTCGAAGGCACCATCTCCGGCGACGTCGCTTTGAAGGGCCACCTCACGGTGCACGGCGGCGCCGAGATCACCGCCGACGTGCAAGCGCGCTCCGTCGTCGTCGAAGGCGCGATCGAGGGGGACATTTCGGCTACCGAAGCCGTGGCCATCCGCGCCGGCGCTCGTGTATCGGGCGCGATCCGCGGCGCGAGCATCTCCATCGAGGAAGGCGCGACGGTCAACGGTCGCATCGACGCGGATTTCGAGCTGCCGCCCGAGCTCGGTGGCAAAGGTGCGCGCTAGACGCGGCGCCCAGAGGAACGATCATGGCAAGCACAGTCATCTCCCAGGGCATCACCATCGAAGGGGAGCTCACGACCGACGATGACGTGGTCATCGAAGGGACGCTCCGCGGAAAACTCGTCTCCAAAGACACCGTCAGAGTCGAGACCGGAGCCGTGGTCGAAGCCGATATCGTGGCGTCGTCGTTGTCCGTCGGCGGGCAAATCACCGGCAACGTGACGGCCAGCGACCGCGTCGATCTCATGCCTGGCGGCCGGCTCATCGGAGACGTCAAGGCCGCGCGCCTCACCATCGCCGACGGCGCGTCGTTCAAGGGCAACGTCGACATGGACGTCTGACGTCCGAAAAGATGCAAGGTTCGGTCGAGGAGGAAGCATGGCGGACGTCACGGTAATCGGACAGGGAATATTCCTTCGCGGCAGCATCAAAGGCGATGGCGACGTAGAGATTCGCGGGCGCGTCGAGGGAGACGTCGAGGTGGCCGGCGAGGTCACCATCGGTGAAGGTGCGCTCGTCAAAGCCGACGTCACGGCTCGGCGCATTACGGTGCGCGGCGCCGTGGCCGGGAACCTGACCGGCGAGGACGGCGTGCGCCTCGAAGAAGGTGCGCGGGTCGTGGGAGATTTGCGCGGCGCCGGCATCGGAATCGCCGAAGGCGCACTTCTGCGCGGCAACGTGCAAACGGGCACCGGCGGCGAAGGTCGAACCCGCGCGCGCCAGCAACCCGCGCAGGCACGTACCCCGGCGCGGGTCGAGCCGCGCAAGGCGCCGACGCTCGTGGCCAAGACGAGCACTCCGGGCCGCAAAATCGCGCCGCCCGAAGAGCGTCCGGCTCCGCCGCCCCCCGTCGTGCCCGTCTTGAAAAAGGGTTCCCGCGCCGTTTTGCGCAAGCGCTCGCGATGAGTGGGTCGCGCGATCGATTGATCGCGCTCCTGCGCGAGCGGTCGTTCGAGAAAAAACGCGTCATCCTCGCTTCCGGGCGCGAGAGCGACTTTTTCATCGACTGCAAACAAACCATCCTCACCGCCGAAGGACACGCTTTGGTGGGCGAGCTCATGTTCGATGCGCTCCGCGAGCTACCGCCCTGCGAGGCCGTCGCTGGCGTCGAGCTCGGCGGGTGCCCGCTCGCCAGCGCCGTGTCGCTCGTCAGCTTTCAGCGTGGTCGCCCCCTCGCCGCCCTCTACGTGCGAAAAGAGCAGAAGGACCATGGGTCGAAGCGCCTCGTCGAGGGAGATCGCGCGATCAGCCCCGGGATGCCGGTCGTCGTGCTCGAAGACGTCATCACGACCGGCGGGTCGACCCTGAAGGCCGTCGACAAGCTGGGTCAGGCCGGTGTGAAAGTCGTCGGCGTCGTCGCGTTGGTGGATCGCCAAGAGGGCGGCGCCGAGGCCATTCGCACCGCGGGACTGCCGCTGGTGTGCCTTGCGAACCGTCGCGATTTCATTCCGGATTGACCGGGGCCAAGGCGCCGCGCCAAGTCCGAGCCTGCGCGGGCGCGGCAGAACTAGGCGTGCCGCAAAGGGTCGTGTAGCCTGATAAGAATGGCGAGGATTGCGGCCTTGGCGGTGGGGTGCCTGGCGGTCGCGGTGCCGACCTTGGCGTGGGGCGCCGACCCCAAGGAGCCGCCGCAATACGACCAAGCCGCGGTCGCCGCGGCCCTCGAAGAGACCCCGGGCGCTGCCGCCACCAAACGGGCCGAGAAAGCCGGCACGCCCCTCGAAGTCCCACCGCCTCCTCCGCGCAAGAAAGGGCTCGTGCTCGAAACGAGCGTCGGCGCGATGGGGTTCCTCGGCAAATTGAAAAACGTATCGCCCACGGCGTCCATGCTGCACATGCAGCTCGGCTACGAGCCTTTGCGGTGGCTGATGGCCTTCATCGAGGCAGACATCGCGTTCACCAGCACGCGCTACATCGAACCGTCACGCGGGTACGCCATCTACGGCATGGGGGGCGGCGCGCGCCTCACGGCGCGCCTCAGCGAGCGCGTGACGGGGTACGCAGAGGGCGATCTGGGCGTCATGGAGACGAGCAGCGATTTGCTCGCCACCTACGGCTTTCGCGAGGCGGAAAACTGGAACCTCTATTTCGGGGGGACGGTGGGGGTCGAGTGGTACCAGGTCGACCCGCACTACGCGCTCGCCCTCCACGGCGGTGTGCGCAAAACGCCGGGGTTCGAGCGCGCGGTCAGGAGCGACCCCGCCATGTCGTGGCTCGGGGCAGCCGCGATTCGCTACACGTTCTGAGCCGGCAGCGCGCGATCGCCGAGGATTCGGCGGAGGCTTGCACGGCGGCGTGGGCGTCGGTAGCGTGCCGTGCTCCGACATGCATCGCGACCTGCTCTTCGAAATCGGCGTAGAAGAACTGCCTTCATCTTTCGTGGCGAGCGCGCTTTCGGCGTTACCCGGGCTGGCCACGAAGCGACTCAAGGACCTTCGTCTCGGACACGGCCCCGTCCGTGTGTACGGAACGCCACGACGACTGGCGCTCGTCGTCGAAGGTTTGGCCGATCGGCAGACCGATGTCTCCGAAGAGCTCACCGGCCCTCCCGCGACGGCTGCATTCGACAGCCAAGGAAAGCCGACCAAAGCCGCAGAGGCCTTCGCGAAAAAACTCGGGTGCGCCGTGGATGCGCTGCGGCAGATCGAAACGCCCAAAGGAAAATACCTGGCCGGAACGCGGAGTCTCGTCGGGGAGCCGACCGCGGCGCTGCTCGGTCCGGCCCTCGCCCAGCTGATCGGCGAAATCCCCTTTCGCAAATCGATGCGCTGGGGCGCTTCCGATGTGACGTTCGGTCGCCCCATCCATTGGCTGCTCGCGATCTACGGCGGCGAAGTCGTGCGCGTTGCGTTCGCCGGGGTAACGAGCGGGCGCACCACGCGCGGGCATCGGTTTCTTTCTCCCGGCACGTTCGAGATCGCAGCCGCCTCGGGGCCGGACTACCTCGAGCGGCTGCGCGCTGCGCACGTTCTCGCCGACCCCGAGCAACGCTCGAAGGTCATGCAAGAGCGTCTCCTCGCCGCGGCGCGCGAGGCGGGAGGCGAGCTCGTCGAAGACGAGTTTCTGCTCGGTGAGAATTTGGGCTTGGTCGAAGAGCCGCACATCGTGCGAGGCTCGTTCGATCCCAGCTATTTGTCGCTCCCCGAAGCGGTCATCCTCGAGGTCATGCGCGGGCACCAGCGCTACTTCGGCGTGCGCGGCCGAGACGGCAAGCTGAAGCCCTGCTACCTCGCCGTCGTCAACACCGCTGAGAACGTGGAAAACGTGCGACGCGGGAATGACCGCGTGATGCGCGCGCGGCTCGCCGACGCACGTTTCTTCTACGACGAGGATTTGAAGATTCCGCTCCTCGCTCGCCGCGAAAAGCTGGCCGGCATCGTGTTTCAAAATCGACTCGGGCACATGTTGGCCAAGTCGGAGCGCATCGAGGCGCTGAGCGAGCGACTCGGCGCGCTCTTGCAATTTCCCCCCGAGCTCGTGAACGCGGCCAAGCAGGGCGCGCGGCTCGCCAAGTGCGATCTGGTATCGCTCATGGTCGGGGAATTTCCGGATTTGCAGGGAATCATGGGCCGCGAGTACGCGATGGCCCAAGGCGAGCCGACCCTCGTCGCCGACGTGATTCGCGATCACTACGTGCCGCGCGGCGCCAAGGATCCCGCGCACGTCGCGACGCAGAGCGCCCTCGTGGGGTTGTCCGATCGTCTCGACACGCTGACCGGGTGCTTCGCCGTCGGTTTGTCGCCGACCGGAGCGGCCGACCCGTTTGCGCTTCGGCGTGCTGCGCTCGGCGTGCTGCGCACCATTCTCGCCCACAAATACGATCTCTCGATTTCCGCAGCGGTCGAACAGGCCTACTCGGGATTCGCGGGGGTCAAGCTCGATCTCGCGCTCACCGAGCTCGCGCCGAAGCTGGGAGAGTTCGTCAAGGAGCGGCTACGCGGGCTCTTGGGCGGCGAGCTGCCCATGGACGTCGTCGACGCCTGTCTCGCTGCCGAATCCGACCGTCCCACCGACGTCATGGGACGCGTTCGCGCGCTGGCGGCACTGGCGAGCGATGTGCGCGCACGCGCGGGCGAAGTCTTCAAACGCGCCACGAACATCGCCAAAGAAGCGCCGAGCGGGCCGCCCGTGCCGCCCAAGGAAGTGGCGCCCGACGCGCCGGCGACGGAGATCGCTCTCTTCGCCGCCTTTGCCCATCTCGGCAAAGAGCTCGACGGCGCCCTCGCCGCCCACGATTTTGCCCAGGCATTCGCTTCTATCGCAGCCTTCGCGCCCGCCTTGCACCAGTTTTTCGAAGAGGTGTTCGTCATGGTGGACGACGAGAAAGTGCGAAGTAACCGTTTGCGCCTGATGCGCGCCATCAGCGACCGCTGTAGCGGCGTCGCGCATTTTCAGCTGCTTTCGTAGCGACCCGCCGTCGCTACTTCCGTCGACGCTTACTTAGGCATCGAGCAGGTCGAAGCCCCTGCGGCCGGCATGTAGCACTCGCGCGTGTAGTCCATCACCATGCGATCGGTATTGAAGCGCCACCCGAGCGTCTGAATGGCGCGCTTCATGCGGAAAATCCAGCCGCGGGGAACGTCGTTTTCGTCGCGCTCGTAGTAAAGCGGAATGACCTCTTTCTCGAGCGTTCGATAGAGCGCTTCGCCGTCGCGACGATCTTGCTCTTCGGTGGCGACGTGGACCGTGGCGTCGCCGATGGCAAAGCCATTGAGTCCGTCGTAGGCCTCCGCCCACCAGCCGTCGAGAATCGAGAGATTGAGACCTCCGTTGAGAAGCACTTTCTGGCCGCTCGTTCCACTCGCTTCTTGGGGGCGGCGCGGGTTGTTGAGCCACACGTCCACCCCTTGCACGAGGTGGCGACCGACATTGATGTCGTAGTCCTCCACGAACATGATCCGACCTTGCAGCTCGGGAGCCATCATGGCTTCGTGCACGCGTCGCAGCACGTCCTGGCCGGGCCGATCGGCGGGATGCGCCTTGCCAGCGAAGACGATCTGCACGGGGCGCTCGGAGTTGGTGCAGAGTCGCGTGAAGCGCGCCATATCGTGCAAGATCAAGCTTGCACGCTTGTACGTGGCAAACCGGCGGGCAAATCCGATGGTGAGCGCATCGGGGTTGAAACCGGTCTCCGCTTGACGCACGAGCTCCTCGGGGTACCCGGCGCGGCGCCGCTGCGCCGGGACGACCCTGCGGATGAAATGGACGAGATCGGCCTTGAGCGTCCGGTGCGTCTCCCAGAGCTCCGCGTCGGGCACGTTGTTGATGCGCGCCCACATGCCGGGATCGGTGAGCCGCTCGCGCCAATCCGCACCGATGCGGCGCGTGTAGAGATCCTGCATGGCGGTCGCCAGCCAGGTGCGAACGTGCACGCCGTTGGTGATGTGACCGATCGGCACTTCGTCTTCGCGGTGATGTGGCCAAAGGACCTGCCACGATTTGCGCGTGATACGGCCGTGCAGAGCCGATACCGCGTTGGCGTAGCGCGACATCTTGAACGCCAGCACCGTCATGCACAGTGCCTCGTTGTGATCGTCGGGACGAATGCGCCCGAGCCCCACGAATTCCTCGCGCGAGAGTCCGAGCGATTGACGCAGCGGCTCGAGATGCTCGTCGACGAGGGCGGGGGGGAACCGGTCGTGCCCGGCGTCGACCGGCGTGTGCGTCGTGAAGACCGTGCTCTGCGCCACTTCTTGGGCGCACGTCTTGAAGTCGGCGCGCGTCGTTTCCATGCGCAGGCGTGTCGCCTCGAGGGTGGCGAAGGCGCTGTGCCCTTCGTTCAAATGCAAAACGCCCCAATCGACGCCGGCCGCACGCAGCGCGCGGATCCCGCCGACACCGAGCAAAAGCTCCTGCCGAATGCGGATGCGCTGATCACCGAAATAGAGGCGCGCCGCGAGCTGGCGGTTCTCCTGGGAATTGCCCTCGATGTCCGTATCGAGCAAGAGCAGGTGGTTGCGGCCGACGTGCACCTGCCACACCTGCGCGCGCAAAACCTCGGTGGGAGAGAGCTCGATCTCGATGATCACCGGCTTGCCATCGGCGCCGCGGAAGGGCGCGGCGGGCATGCTCTCGGCGAGCGATCGCACGTATTCCGCGTGCTGCACGCCGTCGCGGTCCAGTCGCTGGCGAAAGTAAGACTCGCGGTAGAAGAGGCCCACCCCGACGAGGGGCAAGCCGAGGTCGGATGCGCTCTTCAGGTGGTCACCGGCGAGAACACCGAGCCCGCCGCTGTAAATGGGAAAGGACTCGTGCAGACCGAACTCGGCCGACAGGTAGGCGACCGGACGAACGCGGAGCGGCGCCGCATGCGTCAAGGCCCACGTATTCGCGTGCGATAGGTAGTCGCGCAGCTCGCGGTGCGCGCGATCGACGCGCGCCCGAAGAAACGCGTCGACCGCGATTTGCGCCATCCGATCGGACGGCAGATTGCGAACGAGCTCGAACGCGTTGTGGTTCGAGCTCTGAAACAGCTTGGGGTCGAGATCCCGAAAGAGCCTTATCGTTTCCGGGTTCCACGACCACCAGAGATTGCGCGCCAGCTCTTCGAGCTGCGATTGCAGCTTTTCCTGAGGGGAGATCGCCATTGTGGCAATTTAGCCTTCTCTTTTGATCGACCGCTACATCAAAGGCATGCGCGTCGACCGGCGCGCGCGACCTCCGCGGAGACGGACGTCGCGCACCCACACGACCTCCTGTCCAACTCATGGGCCGAGAGCCCTTCGTGAGCAAGCCCGCGCGGCTCAGTAACGAGGGACGGAAGGGTCGATGCGCTGCGACCAGAGGTCGATACCTCCGGCGAGGCTCGTGACGTCGCGAAAACCGAGATTTCGCAAAAACACGGTGACGGAGAGTGAACGCACGCCGTGGTGGCAAAAAACGACGGTCTCGGCGTTGGCGTCGAGCTCGGAAGCCCGCTCTTCGATTTCGTCGATGGGAATATGCACGGCGTTGGGCAGCGACGAAACCGCGACTTCATCGGGACGTCGAACGTCGAGCAAGACGAAGCGCTCTCCAGCCTCCAACTTTTGCCGCAGATCTTCGGGCTTTATCTCGTAGTCGGCTCGGCTCACTCGGACTCCGTGCGTGAGCCGCGGTTGCGTTTGCGATCGCTGATATGACGTTTTTCGCGCAGGCGCGTCTCTTTCGCGCCACGAGAGGGCTTGGTCGGCCGCCGTCGCTTGGGACGCCGTGCTGCTGCGACCAAGAGCTCGACGAGCTTCTGCCGCGCGTCCTCGAGGTTACGCTGCCGGTCGCGCGTGAGCTGGCTCGCGATCATGATCTGCCCCTCGGCATCGAGACGGCCGCGCGCGAGAAGGCGAAGGCGCGTCTTCATCTCGTCGCCCAGCACCTTGGAACGTTCGAAATTGAAGCGAAGCTCGACTTTGGAGGAGACCTTGTTGACGTTCTGCCCCCCTGGTCCGGACGCGCGCACGGACGTGAAGTGAAGCTCGTTGGCCGGCACCGTCAGCGCCGCAGAAACGACAAGGGGATCGGCCATGCGACGGCAGTGTAGCTTCAGGCCTTCGCTTTCGCGAACGCGGCCGACGCGACGTCGAGGGTCTTGGCGATGTCATCGTCGTCGTGCGCGGCGCCCACGAAAGCCGCTTCGAACTGCGAAGGCGGCCAATACACGCCCCCGGCGAGCAGCGCAGCGTGCCAGGTCGCGAACCGCTTGGTATCCGAAGCCGCCGCGTCGGACCAAGAGCGCACCGGTTCGCCGCGAAAAAAAACGGTCAGCATCGACCCGACGCGCTGCACCCGCACTGTGACGCCCCTGCTCTTGGCGGCCCGCACGAGACCTGCCTCGAGCGCGCTGCTCGTCGCTTCGATTCGCCGGTAAAGCTCCGGTTTCAAGAGCTCCAGCGTCGCGAGCCCGGCGCTCACCGCGACCGGGTTTCCGCTGAGGGTGCCGGCTTGATAGACGGGCCCGAGCGGCGCGACGACGTTCATCACGTCTTCGCGCCCGCCGTACACGGCGAGCGGCATGCCGCCTCCGATGATCTTTCCGAGGCAGGTGAGATCGGGACGAAGATCGAAGAGCTGCTGCGCGCCGCCGGGCGCGAGGCGACACGCGGTCATGACCTCGTCCATGATCGACAAGGCCCCATGCCGCCGGCACTCGTCCAGGATCGCCGTCAAAAAGCCGGGTTCGGGTGGCACGCACCCCATGTTGCCCACGACCGGCTCGAAGATGACGGCTGCGATGTCCCCTCCCCGTGCAGCAAAGAGCGCCGCGAGCGCCGCGCGATCGTTGTAGGGCAAGGTGAGCGTACATTCCGCGATGCGCGCGGGAACGCCGGCCGAATCGGGCGCGCCGAACGTTGCCGCGCCACTGCCGGCTTTCACGAGCAGATGATCGGCGTGCCCGTGGTACGCCCCTTCGAACTTGACGATGAGGTCGCGCCCGGTGAAGCCCCGCGCGACGCGAATCGCGCTCATGGCCGCCTCGGTGCCGCTCGAGACGCAGCGTAGCTTCTGCATCGAGGGGTAAAGCTCGCGCACCTTTTCCGCGAAGCGCACCTCGAGCTCGGTGGGAGCGCCGAAGGAAAGCCCCCCCTCGGCGGCGCGTTGCACGGCGGCGACCACGGCGGGGTGAGCGTGTCCGAGAATCGCCGGGCCCCACGAGCCGATATAATCGATGTAGGCGGCGCCATCCGCGCCGTACACCTTCGACCCCCGAGCTCGCGCAATGAACACGGGATGGCCGCCGACGGCGCGAAACGCGCGTACGGGGCTGTTGACGCCGCCGGGGATCACCTTCTCGGCGCGCTCGAAAAGCGAGATGGAAACGGTGTCGCTCACGGTACCTCCGTCTTTTCAGATAATGGTGTGCGCGCGATCGCTAGGGTGCCGCCGAGGCCGACGCCGCCGCGGCGAGGGACACAAACTCTTGGTTTTGGGCGAGCCTGGCCAGCGCCGGATCCTCGGCGAGCTTTTCGGGATGCGGGATCTTGCGGTCGATCGCTTCGCGCAGCTTGGCGAGCGCACCGGCGGTGTCCCCCTTGTCGAGCGCGACGAGCGCGAGGCCGTAGGGGCAGGACGCGGAGTTCGGCACGACCTCACCGATGTGCTGGAACGTCTTTTCGGCGTCCCCGACGCGACGAGCGGCGAGGTACACCTTGCCTAGCGTGAAAAGGACCTGCTCGTCGTTGCCGCGGGTACGCGCGGCTTCTTCGGCGTGGTGGACGGCCTCGTCCAACTTGCCAAGCTCGAGATCGACGCGAGCGAGATTGGCGTGTGACGCGCCGTCGGTCGGGTTCAGCTCGAGCAGCTTCGAGAATTGCTCGCGTGCTTCGCCCCAATTTCGCTCTCGCGTGGCGATCACCGCCAAGCCGAGATGTGCGTCGCCGAGAAACACGCCGCGGCGCTCGCGACCGAACTCGACGGCGCGCATGTAAGCGGCACGCGCCTGCCCTAAATCCCCCAGCTCGAACGCGGTCTTCCCCTTGAGGACCCAGAGGCTCGCGTCCTCGCCTTTTTGCTCGAGGCCGCGATCGCATTCGACGAGCGCTTGGCGATACTCCCCCATTTTGAAGAGAGCGTTGGCGCGGATGCGATGTTCGGTCGACCGCTCGACGCACCCGGTGAGCGACGCTGTAGCGCCGAGTGTGCTCGCCAAGCCGAGCGCTACGCATAAAAGTCGAGAGGAAAACATCCGCCCGGGGTTTAGTGCCTAGAGGAGGGGTGGTCAACCGCCCGCGCCGTCCCTTCGCCCCTCCGCAAATGCTACGGTCTCCGTGTGCGAACCCTGCCCTGCTGCCGAGCCGTGGCGCCCCTTCTGGCGTGTTCGTTCCTCCTAGGCTGCCATGCTCGCGGGAACGCAGGGCCGAACGCGAAGACAGCGGGGGCGCAGGGTACGGTCCAGGTCACCGCCGTGCCGGACACGGCCTTCGCCCAATCGCTGCACAAGCTGCTGCGCGAGGGCAAATCGAGCCCCGAAAGAATCGGCCTTTTAGCTGGCGTCGTTTCGCGACAGCTCGCCCACGCCAAAGACCGGTTTGCGGCGGGCCAGCAAGAGCGCGGCCTCGCCAGCCTGAATGGCGCGTTTTACCTCGTACGCGCCGGCGAATTTCGGAGCGAGATGCTCGCCGGTGCCGAACCCGCGCTGGCGTCGGCGATCGCGGTCATTGCTCCGCGTGGTGACGAAGCGCGCGCGGTCGCGTTCTTGACCATGCAAAACGGCTTGATTGCGCCGGGCAGCGCGGCACGGCGCGACAACGACGAGCACATGGCTGCGCTCCGAGCGTGGATGCGCGACATCCGTCGCGAGAATGGCCTCGCCGCCGTGGGGGAAGAACAGCGAATGCTGGCGACGCGATCGCTAGTCGAGCCGACGCCCGAGTCGTTGCGCGCCGCCCGCGACGCGACGGTCCAATGGATCGAACGCGCCCTCAAGATGAACGACGAACGTCGCGCCGGTCCAGCGCGGCCCCGTCGCGAAGACGCGCTCGAAGCGTTTCGCGTTTTCCGCTCCGGTGCCGAGTCGCTCGCCGCGCTCCACCTCCGTCATGGTGACGCCGCCGGCGCGCTAGCCGACATCGATCGCACCTCGGCTCGCAAAATTACACCGCCCTCGCTTTACGAGCGCCTCGACCGCGCCGCCAACGGCGGCGACGCGGCGGCGTGGCGCGATCTCCTGGCTTGGCTTTGGAATCCAGAGCGCAAAGACAGTCCCGGGCCCCGCAACGCCGAGAACGACCCCGAGCTCGCGGTCGAACCGAGTCTTCTGAAAGCTGCCATTTTCGGCACTGCCCTCGAGGCGTATCGGCTCGATCCGACGGCGTCCGACGTCGCCGTGGCGTTGGCCACGCTGCTGGTGCAGCTCGGTCTGCCGGAGGGCGCGCCCCTCGTGCTGGCCGACTCGGTGGTCGCGCACCCCGAGCCGGCGCTCATGAGCGGCGCGCTCGGCCTCGTCTATCAGACGATCTTGCGCGAAGACGACGCGGACGACGGCCCCGCTGCCCGGCGCGTCTACGCTGCTTCCGAACCACTGCTGACGCTCGCCTCGCGACCGGAGTGGAAAGATCGACTCGAGCCCGGCGCGGGTCGCGTCAAGCTCGCCATGGGAACCATCGAGACGCGAGCGGGCAACCTCGCCGCGGCCAAGCCGCTCCTCGAAAGCTCGGTCGCCCTCGAGCCGACCGTCGACGCACATCTCACGCTGGCCGCCATCGAACGTCAGGCCTCGCGGCCGCAAGCCGCCCTCGAGCAGCTGACGCGCGCCCTCGCAACGCCCGAGGCCAAACAGCACCCGCGCTCCGCCGGCGAAGCGCATCTCAATACCTTCGAAGTGCTGAAAGACCTGAAAGCTTCGGACAAAGCCAACGTCGCGCTCGCCTCGGCCCTGACATCCAGCCTCGAAGCGCGAAGGAGCGCCAAGGACACCGTCGCCAAAGTCCACGCCGAACGGCTCTTGGCCCGCGTGCTCTTTCGGTTCTCGGATACTGCCGGCGCCACGCGCGCCACGGAGCGCGCGTTCGTTTACGCCGGTCAGGACAAACGAGAGCTCGCCGCGACCGTCCTCGAAGCGGCGCAGCGCGCGTTCTTGAAAAAGGATGTCGCGGCCGCCCGCACCGCGGTCACGCGAGGGCTCGGCGGCGAGCTCGCCGACGACGATATCGTCTATGCGGCGCTCTGGCTCCTCTTCACCGAAAAAGAAGCGAAGACCCGCAGCGACGGCACGGCGGCGCGCGCACTGGCGAGCATCAAGGACGACGGACGTTGGCCGGGACGTCTCTCGTCGTGGGCGCTCGGCAAGTTGAAAGACGGCGATCTTCTCAGCGCCGCTCGTACGATGGGGCAGAAGACCGAGGCTTCTTTCTACACCTCACTCAGCCGCAAAGTGGCCGGAGACGCCGCCGCCGATAAAACGTTGGCCGAGGTCGCCAAGAGCACCGCCATCGATCTCGTCGAGGTGCGCCTCGCGCGCGATCTTCTGGCCGGCCCGTCGCGCTTCGCCGACGCCCCAATGCCAGCTGGCGTATCGATTCCCTAGCTCATCGCTCTCGGGAACGACGTCCAGAAAGGGTTAGCCCTTTCTCCCGAGCAGCTTGGCCGAAAGGTGATCGCCGAGCTGTTCGCGCATCAGCTTTTCGACGATCGATTCCGTGTCGGTTCGCTCTTTGTCGTCCGCATATTGGAAGCGAATTCCCATGCCCGACGGCGATTCATCGTTGGCGCGATCGGGGGTGGTGGTCCACACCACGCGGCCGCGCAGTCGCAGCGGCTCGCTCAAATGCGGAATGGCCAGCGCGAAGATGAACTCCGTGCCCACGTCGAGCGGTTTTTCGGTGCGGATGAAGGTACCGCCCTTGGAGATGTTCTTCGTGTAGTCAGCGAAGAACGTGTTGAGCCGCCGGTACTCGACGCGCAGCTCGATGGCATGCCGGTCGGCGATGCGGCGGTCCGAATCCGTGTTCTTGGTCGACATGCCTCTTCTAGCCTACCACTCTCGCTCGGGATTTCCCCTACGGAGATGCACAGGCCGCCGCCGGTCAGCCGAAGAACTCCTTCAACTTCTGTACGAACCCTTTTTCTTGCGGCTTCGATTCGTCGCCGAGCTCCGTGGCGAGCTGCTGCAAAAGCTCACGCTGGCGCGGCGTGAGGGCCGTCGGCACCTCCACGGTCACCTCCACCAACTGGTCGCCGCGCCCGCTGCGGGAGCGCCGAACGATTCCCTTGCCTTTGATGCGAAGCATGCTGCCCGGTTGGGTCCCGGGCGGGATCTTCAGCTTGCCCTTGCCCTCTAAGGTGGGCACCTCGCATTCGCCTCCGAGCGCAGCTCGTACGAAGGAGACAGGTACCGAGCAGACCACGTCGTCGCTGGAACGCTTGAAGAACGGGTGCGGGGCCACGTTCACGACGAGCTCGAGATCGCCGGGGGGACGATCGGGACGCTGCATATTGCCTGCGCGCTCGATGGTCCGCGTCGAGCCGCTCTCGATACCCGCAGGGATCGAGATTTCGATCGCCCGCGCGACAGCGACGAGCCCCGCCCCGCCGCAGCTCGCACACGGATGGCTGACGAGCTTACCGGTACCGAAACACTTGGAGCAGCTGCGCTCGATGGCGACCGGAAAGAGCCCCTGCTGAAACCGCACCCGCCCACGCCCGCCGCAGGCCAAACATGTCTCTTTGGCGTACCCCGCGGCCGACCCCGAGCCGTGGCAGTCCTTGCACCCCTCGGTCCGCTCGTACGTCAGCTCTTTTTCCGCGCCGAACGCCGCTTCTTCGAAGGTGACGACGATCTCCTTCTTGATGTCGCCGCGGTCACCGGTCCGAATGCCGAATCCCCGGAGCAGGTCGCCGAAGATCCCATCCATGTTGATGTTGCCGAAATCGCTGATGTCGAACCCGGCGCCGCCCCCCGGTCCCGCATTGCCGAACCGATCGAACACGGCTCGCTTTTCGGGATCGCTCAGGATTTGGTACGCGGCGTTGATTTCTTTGAACTTTTGTTGAGCTCCGTCGTCGCCGGGGTTTTTGTCGGGATGGAAACGCTGAGCGAGGCGTCGAAACGCCGATTTCACCTCTTCCGTCGAAGCGTCGCGCTCGACCCCGAGGACGTCATACGGATCCTGCACATGGCCGTGTTAGCACAAGGTTGTGGGAGGGGCGGCTCGGCCTGATCAAGAGCTATCTTGTTAGGGAAAGGTCGCGTCTCTCGCTGAATTGAGTAGGATGCCCCTCATGGCCGGCCGTTTCATCGATGTCGTTAGCGACTCCACGGGGGAAACTGCGGAGAAGGTCGTCCGTGCGGCGCTTCTCCAATTCCCGCAGGCGGGTGCTGTTATTCGCCTGCACACCCGCGTGCGCACCAAGGAAATTGCGCGCACGATCCTCGAGCGGTCGAGCAAAGAGGGGGCGCTCTTCGTCTTCACTGTCGTGAGCCCCGAGCTGCGGGAGTACATCCACGCGTCGACGTCCGAGCTCAAAGTCGACGCGGTCGACGTCATCGGATCGCTCATCGGCAAGCTCGGACACTTCCTCGACCGGGAGCCGATCAACCTGCCGAGCAGCATGCTCCCGCTCTCCGAGGAGTATTTCCGCCGCATCGAGGCCGTCGAGTTCGCGGTCAAAAGCGACGACGGCAAAGAGCCGCGCAACTTCAAGAAGGCCGATCTCGTGCTGGTCGGCGTCTCGCGCACCTCGAAAACGCCGCTTTCCACCATCCTCGCGCAGCGCGGGCTCAAAGTGGCCAATCTTCCGCTCGTCCTCGGCGTGTCCCCGCCGCGCGAGCTCGAAGAAGCGCCGCAGGATCGCATCGTCGGGCTCACCATCGGCCTCGATCAGCTTTGCGAGATCCGCCAGGCTCGCCTGCGCCAACTGGGCATGCCTTCCGAGACCAACTACGCGCTTCGCGAGCACGTCAAAGAGGAGCTCGCCTACGCGTCGCGGCTCTTCACCAAGCATCCGTCTTGGCCGGTCATCGACGTGACGGGCCGCGCTATCGAAGAGACGGCCGTCATCATTCTCGAGAGCCTCAAAGAGCGGGACGATAAAGTTCGCGCCGCGCAAGCGGGCCTCGGCTGACGGAAACCGTCCCGAAACGAAGGGCAGCCAGAGACTAGGACCATGCCGTCGCTTCCCGAGCAGACGCAGCTGGCGCGGGGGCTCCAAGCGGTGACCGAGGACGTTTTGTTCGGCGTGGCGGCGGCAGGACGCGACGACGAAGACACCTTGACGGCCCTCGTTCGGCGGCGCGCCGACGTGTACGAGCGCCTCCTCGGCGGTGGCGCGGTGCCCTCGGTGGCGGCCTACCGCGAATGGATGACGGGGTTGGCGGCGGCCATCGCGCCGGTTTGCCCGCCCCTTTGGATGCCGATGGCCGAGCTCGTGTCCGGCGGTCTCACGCTCGAGGGGGGTGTGCGCGGGGTTCGCGCGCTCTTCACCACCAAACCGAGCGACAAGAAGGTGGAACAGGTGCGCGAGGTCGGATCGCTCGCAGTGCGCATCCTTTCCAGCATTCTTTCCGCGGACGGCGAGCTCGACGCGGACGAATCGGATCTCATCGCGGCGCTCGTTGCCTCGCTTGGACTTCCGCCGGAAGAATCGGTGCCCTTGCTGTCCGAATCGCCGATCGCGCCCGCCGAGCTCGATCCCCCCGTCGATCTCGAGCCCAAGCTCGCCAAGATGCTGATCGCGGGCGCGTGGCGGGCGGCGGCTGACGATGGCATCGATCCCCGCGAAGATCGCGCCATGACCACCCTCGCCGCCAGGCTCGGCGTACGCCCCGAAGACCTAGAGCTGGCCCGCACCGAAGCGCGCAAAGCGGTCGATGAGCAACGCGACGTCGGTGCTGCCGTGATCGATGCCATTCGCTACGTCTTGGTCGACGAGCCCGATCACGCTTTGCTGCTCGGCAAAGTGGCGGCTCGCCTTTTTTTGCCGCGAAGGCATCGCCTCGAGCCGCTCTCCGCGCTGCACCAGCGCGGCACGATCACGCTCGCCAATCGTTACCGTCTGGCGCGCGCCGGACAAGAGGCCGTACTGGCCGCGTCCTGGCTGGCGGCGCTGCACACGGACCCTTCGACCGCGCGCCGTGTGCCGCTGCTTTTGCGACACGAAGACATTGCCCGCGACCTGCGACCGGACGGCACCGGCGCGGCGGTCCGCGAGAAACTCGATCGAATCGTGGAAAGTCAGCTGCAGCTCGCAGTACTGGCAGTCGGAGCCTCGTCATGAAGGATCAGAAAATCGGTTTCGTCGGCGCGGGCAATATGGCCGGCGCGCTCATCAAGGGGCTTCTGCATTCAGGCACCGTGGGGCCGGCGCAGATCCTGGCGAGCGACGTACGCGAAGAGCGCCTCGCGGAGCTCGCCGGCGAACACGGCATCGCCGTGACGAAGGACAACGCCGAGCTGGCGGCGTGGGCGGATCTGGTGGTGCTGGCCGTCAAACCTCAGGTCATCGACAAGGTCATGGGGCCGATCGCGCGTGCGCTCCGATCCCACGCTCTCGTGGTGTCCATTGCCGCGGGCGTTCCCATCGAGTCCATCGAATCGCGGCTGCCGCCCAACACGCGCGTCGTGCGAACGATGCCCAACACTGCGGCCATGGCGTTGGCCGGAGCCACGGCGATCGCCCCCGGGACCCACGCGTCGGACGAAGATCTAAAAATCGCGCGCCAGCTCTTCGAAGCGACAGGCCGCGTCGTCGTGCTGGACGAATCGCTGCTCGATGCCGTCACCGGCCTGTCCGGCAGCGGCCCGGCGTACGTCATGCTCATCATCGAGGCACTGGCCGACGGAGGCGTGAAAGTCGGGCTGCATCGCGAGACGGCCCTGCTACTCGCGGCGCAGACGGTCTATGGCTCGGCCAAGTTGCTGCTCGAGACGGGCGAGCACCCCGGCCGGCTGAAGGACATGGTGACGAGCCCCGGAGGCACCGCTATCGCCGGCCTGCATACGCTCGAAGCGGGGGGCCTTCGCACGACGCTCATCAATGCGGTCGAAAGCGCGACGCGGCGCTCGATCGAGCTCGGCGAAAAGATGGCCGAGAAGCTGCGCGGTTCGTCAGGCTCGCGCTGACAAAAAAAGCCCGCGCAAAGGGGCCGGGGGGGGGACGGCCGCACTTCGCGCGGACACCCCCATTATAAGCACAGAGCGTGCCGTCGACCTGTGACGAAGAATCAGCAGCTTAAGCTGTGATTAACCACAAATACCTTTCGTTGTTGAAGTAGTGATAGCGCGGCTGGAAGAGCCACCAACGTCCTACAAGTAATTTTTCGTATTACTTCCCGCATTTCAGCAACATGCGGCGCCCCGTCGAAGAATCGGTCGCCGCAAGGGGAAGCTCGGGGGGCGACCCGTCGGCAGAAAGCGGAATTCGTACGGGCAAGCCCGGCTGAGAAAAGACGGAAGCTTCTACGCGAGCGGCGATCGCGTCGATGCAGACAGAGCCGGGATCGAGGCGAAGGCGCAGCTCGATGGCGCTCACGTTCGCTTGTGCGGGCGACACGATTTGGATCGCCGGCGCGAGGCTAAGGTCGGTATTGACGAGCCAACCGTCGCGATCCGGCGCACAGCGCTCCGGGATCTGCCCTTCGAGATCGCTCCCGAAGAGCCGAACCGGCTCATCGAGTTCGCCTGTCTCGGGATCGAGCGGGAGAACGTACCAATCGCGGATGACCTGATCGAACCCGGGGGCACCTTGCACCAAGATGCCGAGGCCTTGGCTCTGCGATCGGCGCATGAGCTTCGGAGCGAACTCGCCCGCAGGGACGGGGATGCGCGGTAGACGCGCGAGGCGCCGCACGACGCCGCCATCGGCGCGGTAGAGGGTTGCGGCCCATGTGGTCGGCGTCATCGTCGAAACGAGGAAAAACCAAGTCGAGCCGATCCGAACCACGCTGTTCGGCAGCGGGAGCGGCCCATGGTCCGCGTCGCGCAGCGGCACGAGGGGCTGGCCCTGCGCCGCGGCGTAGAGATCGGCTTTGGATGCGCCGCGCTGTCCGATGATGAGAGCGGCCTGCCCCGAGCCGTCGAGGAGCGACGACCAGTTGATGCTCTGGCCGGCGGTGAGCCCGAGCGCATCGCCGGCGCGCTCTTCTCCCGACCAAGGCGAGGGTGCAGCCGCGGTCGTACGGATGCCGGCGCGCTCGAAACGGTCGTCGAACCGCGCCTGGACGTGTCCTTTCAGCGACCACTCCGCTCCGCGCGCGCCCCACGCGTAGATTCGGGCTTGCGTCGTCATGGGAGGATCGGTTCCCGCTTCGAGACCGACGTCGCCGCCAGCGAGCGCAGGCGGGGGATCTCCGCGGAAAGAGGACCAGGCGTTGCTGCCAGGAGTGATCGGCGTGGCGGGCGCCGCAACGGCGGGCCTACTCGGCATTGGGACGAAAATAGGGGGTTGGCGCGGGGGCGGAGCCATGCCGGGCGGCGCCCAACCTGGTTTTGCCGCGGGTAGAAGCGGGGGCGCAGGCGGCACGCGGTTTGGCGCCGAGCGCGCTCGAACTGGCGCGGGAGCATTGCGCTCGGCGGGTTTCGATGCCGGCCCCGACACTTCTCCGGTCGGGTAGCATTTCAGCGCGATTCCCCGCGGTGCAGCCAGGGTGACGCGCGAAGGCTTCGGTGCGGTGGCGGGAACGAGATCCGTCGCCTCGGGGGCTCCGCCCCAGCCAACGCGCAACCAGCCTCCCTGCGCACAACCGACCGCGCCGCAGGAGGCCACGCTTCGCGGCGGGATCGAAGGCTCCGACGAGGGCAGATCGACGGGCCGAAAGGTCATCCCACCATCGACCGTTTCGACGCCGCGCCCTCCCCGCCCCCATTCGAGCGCAAAGCGACCGGCGACCGCGGTTCGCTCGATGTTGGTGGTGACGTGACCGATATCGACCTTGCCGTCGAGCGCGATGCGGACGCCCCGCAGCTCGGTGCCGGACAGCGCCCACGCGCCGAGCACACCGGGCAAGCGCTCTTCCACGCCATCGAGCAACGTGCCCCGTTTGAAAACGGTTTGGTTCGCCTCCATCGTAAGCGGGACGGTGGCAAAGCCCTTTCCCTGTGCGATGAGAAGCTTGCCGGGAGTTTCGCCCTCTGGTGGCGAAACGAACAGCGCACGGCCGTCGCCGAGGACGACGGGATAGAGGACTGCGTTGTCGCGTTTGAGGTTGCTCGGAGGCTTCACTTCGTGCTCTTCGCCGCTCGCGCTGAAAAAACAGAAAGCGTCGCTCGAAGCGCTCGACGCGGCGGCATCGCGCGCGCAGCCGCCACGTACGACGAAGCCGCCGTTGCCGCTGGAAATCACCATGCGAGGTCGCGCAAAACGAGCGACGGGCCTGAGCTCGAAAGGGGCGGCGAAGGCGTAGATGGCCGTTCCTCCCCCCTGCGCGCCGC
>DATHEQ010000109.1:0-21042 GCA_035318505.1 Polyangiaceae bacterium
CGCCCCCTCCGGGCGGTGGCGTGAGGCGCGAGCAGGTGGAAGCCTGTGTTCCCGCTCCCATTGCGGGCACCATCGTGCCACTCACATTGATGTTACCGCTCGCATCGAAGGCGAACGTCGAGTTCATGGACGATCCGTTCACCGTCGCCGATCCGGATTTGTACGTCAGCACGATGCCGCTGCGAGTGGTACACGTCTGGCCTTCGCTCAAGGTTGCGCTCGAACCGTTGCTCGTGAAGGACACCTTGCAGTTCGCGCCGCCGTCGGACTCGTGATTGGCGGTGAGCACGCCGCTCGCCGCGCTGATGCTCAAAGTCGACATCTCGCTGCTCATCTGCATGCCAGCGCCCGGCGGTGACGTGAACTCGAACGCCAGCAGCTCGGAACACGTCCATCGACCGACGAACGGATCGGTCGGAGGAGCGGAAGAGGTAGAGTCGCCGCTGCACGCGGCGCTGGCGACGACACCGACGAGGACACCGACGAGCATCAGCTTGCTCATGACACGATACCTCCGCGAAGAAGGAACAACCTCCTAGGCTACCAGCCACATTACGAGGAGACCAGCTTCGATGCCGGCGCTCGCGACGGGTCGTTCTTTTTCAAGATGAGCAGGTTGCCTCCCAGACAGAGGGCCGCCCCGAGGACGGCCGACACGCTCCAGCGGTAGCCCTCCAGCACAGTGGACAGCCCCAGCGCCACCACGGGGGTCACGATGCCGACGTACCCGGCCCGATCGGCCCCAATGTCGCCGGCGAGGGTCAAGTAGGAAACGAAAGCGACGACGGAACCGAACACGGCGAGGTAGGCGAGCGATAAGAGATAGGCGGGCGTCGCCGAAAACGTCCAAGGGACGCCGGTAACCACGGCCCACGCCCCGACCATGAGCGCGCCGTAGAGCATGGCGAAACCGGTCGACGCCTGAATCGGCAATCCGACGCGATGATTGTGCGCGGCAACGAGGTTGCCGATCGATGCGATGACCGTCGCCAACGTAGCCAGCACGAGCCCGGTGGCCTCGACGGCGCCGCCTTCGAAGCGCGCCAGCTCGGGCCAGAAGAGAAGGGCAACACCACCGACGCCGCAAATGGCGCCCGCCAGCATCTTGAAACGAATGGGCTGCGCGAAAAAGAGTCGCAACCCAATGATGTTGAAAATGACGATGATCGAGAAAACGACGGCGACGAGCCCCGAGGCGAGAAAGCGCTCGCTGTGGTAGATGAGCACGTAGTTGGCGGCGAACATGAATGCGCCCTGCACCGCCATGAGCGCGTGCTCGCGCGCCGTGTAGTGCAAGCGAACGCGGCGTACCGCGCAAAACGAGAGCAGCAGCGCCGCGGCTAATGCGAAGCGGTACGCAACGGACACCTCCGGCGCGACCGCGCCGAGCTGGTAGCGGATCACGAACCATGTCGAACCCCAGATGACCGAGGAGACGAGAAAGAGGCCGTTGGCACTCCGCATCGCGCCCTCTTACCACTACTTGCGACGATTCTCGTCGTAAGATCGCTCGCTCAGTAGCGCGCGGGCAGCCTAGTCGAATCTCACAGACCGTTCAGCTCGCGCACCACGGTGAACAGATCGCCGACCGCGTAGTGGCTCACCGCGACGAAGTTGGGCAGCTTGCCGCTTTCCATCTGGCACTGCCGCGCGCGCGAGAGGAGCACGTCGTGCGCGTTGGCGGTGCGGCTCAGGTTCTCGTCGGGAAGCGGATTTTCCAGCCAGTGGTTCATGAGAAAAAGTGCATTTTGCCTGGTACCGCGATTTTGCTGACACGAAAAATCGCTCGTCGATTTGAACGAATAGGGCGTATCCCACGCCAGGTCGTAAAAGTGATGATAGAAACCTGGCGGAGGCGCGCCCGACTCCGCGCCGACGAGCACGCGCCGGCCGCTCGCGATCATGGAACGGAGAGTTGGCCAAGGCGCCCCAGCTGGATGTGAGTACACGAAATCGGAGAGCCCGCTCGCGTTGAACGCCGTCTCGGTGTCGGACGCGGAGATGTGATCCTCGATGATGAGCGTCAGCACCTCGTTGGGGTTGTTCTGAAGAAAGGTGGTGATGTCGCGCAACGCGTCTTCGAGCAGCTTGCTGCCGAGAAGACAAGACGTGTGACATAGGTACGTGGTTCCCAGGTACGAATACGTGTCGAGCAGCATGGCGCGAATGCCGTCTTCGAGCTGGCGTTTCATTCCGTGCTGTTGATTCGCCGCCACCCAACCGTCGTCGGCGTTGGACATGGCGTTGTGCGCAGTCGGAAACACCACTTCGTCGAAGCGGCGATCACAAAGTGCCTCGTACCCATTGCAGCGCAGGGGCGCGTCCTCTCTTGGATCGCCGTCGGGCGCAGCACTGTCGGCCGTTGCGCCGTCGACGACGCTCGACCCTTCCCTGCCCACTACATCCGGGAAAACAGGCGCGTCGGGCTGGGCTCCATCGGCAACACCGGCATCTCCCGAAATATCGGCGGCACCTCGACCGTCGGCGATATCGGACACGCCGCGATTGTCGGCAGACGTGTCGGAGATCGTCGGCCGATCGGGCGCTTCGTCGACATCGATGCCGATCGGCGCCTCGCCAGGATCCGCGTCGCTGCTCGCTTCGACGTTCGCGTCATCGACGGAGGCGTCGGCACTGACGGACGCCTTGGCGGAGGGCGCGTCGGAGCCGCAGTGCGCCGCGCCGCTCAGCGCGCCGATCCCCATCAAGGCATAGAGCCGCCTTGCCGTCGCCGCGAGTGGCTTAGCGGGCGACGCAAACAACGCGAAACGTCGGTGTCTCAACCATTCCCAAGCTACTCGAAGGCCACAGCGATTGTCACTTGTCTATTCGAAAAACTGCTCCCCACACACATGCGACGCTCGTGATCCTGCGAGGATCGATGAGCGCGACACCTTCGGTGGAAGCCATCACGAGGGACACTCGTTGCCGTCAGTCTCCACGACACGCTTGAACACATTGCTTTCGTCCTCGAGCGAAAGGAAATTCATCACGTTATCGTCACGGACGAGAATACACGGGCGGTCGGCGTGATCTCGTGATCGCGATATTCTCCGAAGCACGAGCCCCTTTGTAGGCAGGCTGACCGCACGCACTCAGGACGTCGCTACGCCAAAAATCCGTGCTCACCAATTGATGACACGCGGGCTTTGCTCGATCAGCGAGACGACGTCGGTGAAGCAGCCGATCGGATGCTCGAGCAAGGCGTTCTGGCCTGCCGATTCTCGACGACGGCGAGCATGCTCTCGGCAACGTAACGTGGCGGGACCTTCTCCGAGCGCTGCTCGCTCGCGATGCGGCAACGCCAGCTGGCAAGGCGAGCGATCACAATCAGGCGCTTTCTCCGGTGCCGCCGCTCTCCCCGCCGCTCTCGTAGAGCCCGCGCTTTTTCAGCAGATCGCGCAGGTGATGACGCGCCAAATCGGCTTCACGGGCCGCCCGTGAAAGATTTCCACCGCACCGACGCAACATCGTTTCGAGGTAGGCTCGCTCGAAGCGCTCGATGGCGCGCTGCTTGGCCTCGGAGAACGTTCCCCCGAGATCGAGAGGATTTCGCTCGGCCTCGCTTCCGCGAAATCCATACCCTTCGCCAGCGATGTCGCGCACGCGAATGACATTGTCTTCGGAAAGCGCTGCCGCGCGCACCAAGATGTTACGAAGCTCGCGCACGTTGCCGGGAAGGGGCCGGCGCGTGAGCTCGGCCGAAGCATCTTCCTCGAGCGAGGCGGGTTGCTCGCCGGGAAGCGCCGCCTGCATGAGAAAATGGCGCGCCAGCTCGGGAATGTCCTCCGGCCGGTCGCGTAAAGGTGGCAGAACCACCCTGACCTGAGCCAGTCGGAAGTACAGATCTTCGCGAAACCGGTTGGCTTCGATTTCGAGGCGCAGATCGCGGTGCGTGGCGGCGACCACGCGCACATCGACGGACACGATCTCCTTGCCACCCACCCGCGTGAGCTCGCGCCGCTCGAGTACGCGCAGAAGCTTCGGCTGAAGTGACAAAGGCAGCTCACCGACCTCGTCGATGAACAGCGTGCCCCCGTTGGCGCGTTCGAACGCGCCGACGTAGCGCGCATCGGCGCCGGTGAAAGCCCCGCGCTCGTGCCCGAACAGCACGGATTCGGCAAGGGTCGCCGGGATGGTCGTGGCGTCGAGCACGGTAAACGACGCATCTTTTCGCGGACTGTGCGCGTGGACGGCGCGGGCGGCTTCTTCTTTTCCGGTGCCCGTTTCACCCTGAATGAGAAGGCTCAGCGGCTTGGCCGCAATGCGCGCCAAGACGGCGAAGAGCTCGCGCATTGACGGCGTACTTCCGATCAACCCGGCGAAACGCGTGACCGTCGGCACTTCCGACGGTGCGACACGCTCGTCCGCTTCGATGGCGAGGAGCGTTTCGCCCACGCGCAGCGTCGCACCCGGGCCGAGCTCGGCCTCGATGAGACGATGATCGCCGAACCAGGAGCCGTTGGTGCTGCCCGCGTCACGGACGAGCACCCGCCCGCCCGCGCGCCGCGTGAGCTCGAGATGCACGGCCGAAACACGGGGGTCGGCAAGAACGAGATCGTTGGTGGGATGGCGTCCAACCGTCGCCTGCGTCCGAACGAGAGCGATGGCGGCGCCCTGACTCGGTCCCGCGACGGCAACGATCCGCCCCACGACGGCCCCGGGCGTCGTTTCCCGACGCTGTACTTCGGTAACCGCTACGTCCGATCGCTTTGGCTCTGTGCTCATGGCAGCTTGACGACTCGCGTGATCCTATCGCCGGGTCGCACTTCCAGGTTGAAGGTTTTCGATCCGAGGCCGTCGCGCCAAACCTGTATGCGGTGCGAGCCGGGCGTCACTTCGCGCCCGAAGATCGGCGTCGCTCCCACCTTGACGCCGTCGATGGCTACATAGGCGAAGGCAGGCTCCGAACCGATATCGAGAATACACTTTTCCTTGGTCACCTCGGCCCCAGAACGCTCCTCGTGCGGATGCGAGCCGCTCGAGGCCGACGGCGAGCTGGGTCGGGGCCTCCGCGCTGGACGATCCTCTCCCTCGCGGGGTCTGGTTCCGGCGCTCACGGGTTCCGGCGTCGTCACCATCACCGGTTCGGGCGTGGGTGCAGACGTGACGCCGACCGGCGTCTCCGAGGATGCGCGGGAAAGCGTGGCGCCCATCCCAACCTCTCGATGAAATCCGAACTTCAAACCTAGAAGGGCCGCCACCAAGACGCCCCCTACCGTCATTGCATAGATGAGCGGCCTTCGCCGATAAAGAATGGCGGTCTGTGACGCCGGCCGGGGCGGGGCATGCTTGGGGATGGCGAGCAGGTACGATCGCGCCCACGCTGCCATCTCACTGTCAGCTGGAAGGCCGCCGACCATCGCCGCTACCCGCTCGAGTTCGCGCAGCATCATCTCGGCGTTCGGGAATCGATCGGCCGCTTCCGCCGCCAGCGCGCGATCGACGAACTCGACGAGAGGGAACGGTGTTTCGGGCCGGGCCGCGGCCAGAGACTGCACGTCGCCGGCGCGCGCGCGAGCCAGCGCGATCCGAGCATCCTCGTCGTTGTAAATCGGCACGCCGGCCAGCATTTCGTAGAGGATGGCGCCCGCCGCAAAGAGATCGGTCCGCGCATCCACCGGCGCGCCGCGTGCTTGCTCGGGAGCAAGGTAGGCCAGTGTCCCCTTGATGCTTTGCCCGGTGGTCGCCGCTTGCGATCCCGAAACCGCACGAGCCAAACCGAAATCGGTGAGCTTGACGCGACCATTCATGTCGACGAGCAGATTGGCAAGACTGAGATCGCGATGGATGAGTCCGAGAGGGCGCCCCTGTTCGTCGCAGAGGGAATGGACACCGACGAGCGCGCACAAGAGGTCGCGAATGATCCCCAGCGCGATCGGTATGGCGACGCGCGCGCCACCGATATAGGCGAGGTCGGCCCCCTCGATGTATTCGAGAACGAGGCACGTGCCTTTCTCGTCACGCGTGACTTCATGGATGCCGATCACGTTAGGGTGCGTGATACGCGATAAAAGCCGCCCTTCCCGCTCGAATGCTGCGGCGATAGAGGCATTGCGGGCGGCGTGAGGCAGCAGCCGCTTGATCGCCACAGCGCCTTGCGGGCCGTGGGCCTTCCAGACCTCGGCCATGCCCCCCATCCCGAGGAGAAACTCCTCACGATAACGAGGGACCGGCATCGTCTGATAGTAGCGGAAAACCAGATGTCATCGCATCTCGGTGCGCGGACGACACTGGGCGGACGGTGTAGGTATGGCGATTCGATTTGCACCCCGATAAGCTCGTCCGCGTGGGTAGAGCTGCCTTTGCGATCGTCGCCGGCTTGCTGCTGCAATCCACCGTTGCACGCGCCGATCGCCTGGCGATCGTACCGCTCGCCTCGCCCGGGCGCGATGCACCGTTGGCCGCCGCCGATCAGCTCGCGGCAGATCTCATCGGTCGCGGTCATCGCGTCATCTCCGGCCCGGATGCGATGGCGCGCATCGTCACCGGCAACGAAGGCGCCGGGGGCGATTGGGCCGCGGAGCTCATCGCCACGACGCGTGCGGCGCGCGCGGCGCTCACCCGGCTCGATCGCGCGCTCGCGTCGAGCATGGCGCACCGGATCGGGGCCGAGCTGTGGCGATTGGGCGGCGGCGCAGCAGGGCCGGAGGTATTGGTCGAGTGGTGCTTGCTCGAGCGCCAGCTCTCCCTCACCGCGTCGGACGCCGCTCGCGCGCGGGCATGGCTCGACCTAGCCGTGACTTTCGGATCATCGCTCGAGCTCGATCCTCTCAGCCATCCGGAAGATGAACGCGACCTCTTTGCGCGCAGACGTGCCGCGCGTAGCGGCGAGACACCGGGCACGCTGTCGGTCGAGACTACGCCGGCAGCCGCGGAAGTGTGGGTCGATGGCGTGCGACGATGCGCGAGTCCTTGCTCGATCAAGCTCGCGCCGGGGCGCCACCTTTTACGAGCATCGTCGCCGGCGCACGCTCCCGCCGCCGCGCAAGTGGATCTCGCGGCGGGGGACATCGGATCGCGGCGCTTGGGCCTTACGGCCGCCTATTCAGGCGCTAGCGTGCACGCCATCGAGGCGATGATGGCTGACCCCAGCCGTCGCGCCGAGGGCGCGAGTGCGCTCGAACCGATGGCCCGCTTTCTCGACGTCGATCACGTCGTGGCCATCGTCCCCGAGGGCGACAAAACTCGCCTGCTCTTCGCTCCTCCGGCGGCGGGCCGGCGCCCCCTCGGCCCGGCCGTCCCCGAGTCGGCCTTGTCGGCAACGGCGGCCGAACAGCTTCGTCCCATCGCCCCCACTTGGGAAGAGGGCAAGCCCTGGTACGGCAAGCCCACGACGTGGCTCGTGGGGGGCGGTATCGTAGCGGGGATTGTGGCGGGAATTCTGATCTACCAAGCATCTGGGTCGACATCGACGGGTAGGCTGACGGTCACTTCGGACCGCCCGCCGCTTCCATGAAGACAATTCTGGCGTGCCTCGGCGCGAGCGTGTTGATCGCGTGCGGCGATCCATCCAGCACAGATGCCACGCTCATCGTCGATGCACCGCCGAGCGGCGACACCAGCTGCGTCGGCGTGGCCGGCTTCGACGTGACCATTGCGCCGGTGGGCAAGGCGGAGCAAACGGCGCAGCTCATAGGCCCGGCGCCCATTCTCGATCCCAAGGACTGCAAGCTACCTCGTTCGTTCGGGATCGCCGACCTCGACATCGACGTTCCCGTGGACGTCACGATCACCGGCTATGACGGAAGCGGCACTGCGGCGCGCGTCAACGGGAACCAGCGCATCCAAAACTTGCGAGAGAGCTCGGCTCACCTCGCACTAAGCCCGATAAGCTCGCGCAACACGCTCCTCGTCTTCGATCGCAAACCCCTTCTCGGTGCCGCGCGCTGGGCGGACGTGACGTCCATGCTCATTCGCAAGCAGATGGGATCCGAGGATCTTCTCACCGTCGATCGTTCGAGCGCGGGCGACTATTTCGATCCCGAACCCGGCGCTTACGGTATTCCGGCGCTCAAGCCGGACGGTACGGGCATAGGAATAGGGACGGTTCTCGTCGTGACTTTCATCCTCGAACAAGGTGGGAAAGTCGACGCGCGGATCACCATCATGCAATGGACGGGCACGCACTACTTGGCGAACTAGCAGGGAATACCGCGTCCCGTACGAGCGTAGCCGGTCAGTAGAATGGCCAACTGGCCACTCGACTGACCACCTCACCCTGACGGCAACGGCCCCCGAATGGCCAATCGGCGCCAAAAACACGCCGTTCGGAGTGCGTCGATGGCGTCCAGATGTGGTCTCCGCCTTGCACACGATGGACGACGAAGGCGAACCGCTGCTCTCCATGGCCGCCCGAGGGAGATTCCTCATGTCGACACGCTTCTGCTGGCTTTTCATCGTTGGGCTGATCGCCGCAAGCTGCGGCGGCGAGACGTCCGATAGTCCATTGAGCGAAAAACGGCCGGATGCGAGCGCATGCGGTGCGACGGGACTGTCGTGCGGCGCCGGCAACGAGTGCTGCTCGGGGATTTGCGATTCGGTCCTGCACACCTGCGCGACGACCGTCGGTCGATGCGTGACCGCGGGTGGAAGCTGCAACGCGGCTACCGATTGCTGCTCTTTTGCCTGCAATGGCGGTGTATGCGACGGCAAGGTCTGCGTCTCCGACCATGGAGCGTGCGCTAGCAGCGGCGAATGCTGCGGCGGCAACTGTTCCGGCGGCAAGTGCGAGCCGCTGAGCGGCTCGTGTCGCACCGCGGGCAACGCGTGCACCGCGAATGGCGACTGCTGCTCGAAATTTTGCAAGGCGGGCGTCTGTGACCTCGGTGGGTCGTGGTGCGTCCAGGATGGAGACGTATGCTCGAACGCGCATGATTGTTGTGGCGGTCTCTGTAACGTCGCCGCCGGCGGTACCCTCGGACGCTGCGAGACGCCGAAGCCGGGCAGCACGCGCTGCAGCGGCGGCGTCGACGGCACGGTCTGTAACGGATGCAACGATTGCTGCAGCCGCGTCTGCGTACCGTACGGAACCAGCGGCGTTAAGATCTGCGAGCGCGCGAATGGATGCCACATCGACGGCGACCTCTGCGCGCGCGACCAGGACTGTTGCGGTAACGATCAAAGTCTCCCCACGTCAGGGAAGAACGTGCAATGCGTGCGCGAGAATCCCGCCGACGTCGTGGGCGTCTGCCGCAACCCGATGGGCTGCTCACCGGACGGCAACGTTTGCCACTACAAGCAAGACAGCCGCTACGCGTGCGTCGTCTCGTCGGCCCCCAACAACTGCTGCGCGGGCGTCGGCAATTCCGGCGCATGCCAGCTCGACGCGCTCGGCGTGCCGCGATGCGGGGGCGGCACATGCCGACCGAGCGGCGACACCTGCGCCTTCACCGGTGAGTGCTGCAATGGCGCCCCGTGCGTCCCCGATAGCACGGGGCAATTGCGCTGCACCAGCACGCCCGACGGCGGGGGCCCCATCTGCATTCCCTCCGGAGGAAGCTGCACCGTAACGGCCGATTGCTGCGCGGGCAGTGTTTGCCATCTTCCGCCCGGGTCGACGGCGGGCACCTGCGCTCCGCCACCTCCGCCGCCGTGGGATGCGGGTGTACCCGACGGCGGCAGCTGCGCCGTGTACGGGCAGTCCTGCACGCAAGCGAGCGATTGTTGCAATAACATCCCGTGCCTCGATCCCGGTTACAATCCGTGCGCCGCGGGATCGACCAATTGCCATTGCTACATTCCCGTCAAGTGACGGGACGGGCGAGCCGCGTCCGGTAGAACACCGCGACGCGGCTCAGCCGTGAACGAGCTGCGCCACGATCACGGCAAGCGCGACCGAGATCGCGACGGCCATCGCCAAGCTAGCGACACGGCGCTCGCGCGGACGCACCCGGCGGGCTTCCGGCAACCCAAGCACGAGCGCGGCCGCGATAGACACGAGGGCTGGCACCGCCGTGTTCAACATGGCCGATGCAGCGCCCGCCACCGCTGTGCCAACGCCACACAGTAGCGCCGCACGCACGAGCGAAAGACCGTGGCCGGCGACCGCGCCAAAAACGATGGCCATGAAGATCAGATCGCCGACACCGAGCGCGGGCGCGACGCTCGATGTTCCCGGCACCGGAAACGCGATGGCCACCACGGAGAGCGCACGCTCGTTTTCGGCGATGACGTGCGTCGGCCCGAAGCGCGACACCATCGATGCGGCGTCGGCGCACGCAACCACGACGCACGCCGGCAACAAATGCCCGGGATGCTCGATGCGCCGCCCGATCGACGTCCCGATGGCCCACGCCGCTGCCACCAGCGCGGCATCGACGGCGATGGCGGCGACCACCGCCGTGATGCCCGTCCACGCCAAGATGGCGAGCAAAACGACGGCCGTGACACCCACCGCCACACGCCAGCCCGTAGCCGGGTACGAACGCGCGGCGATGGCGAGGGCGGCGACGCTCGTCGATGCTGCCCCGCCGAACACGATGAGGCTGGCGCTTTCGTCGCCGCAATGAAAGTACGGCAGCGCCATCGCCGCGATGGCGACGACCAGCGGCGTCAGGAGAAGGCCAGACACTGCCGTTGGCCAGCGCGCGCTCGACGGCAGATCGGAACTCGGAGCTTTCGCCGCGAGATCAGGGAGCGCCAAGGCTCCCCCGCGCTAGCGCACCCAGCCGATTTCGCGGGCGGTCGTGGCTCCGACCTTGAGATCCGAGAGCGACTCGGGCGGGCGCTCTTCGGTCGGACTGAGCGCCACGTTCCTGGCCATGACTTCGGCATGGCGTTGCGGATAAAGCGGCCTCTGCTCCGGCTCGGCCAACCCCTCGGGCACGAGCGATCGCCCCGACGCGTCGTACTTGTCTTTGGCTCCGAGCAGATGCAAGAGTTCGTGCGTCGTCACGAAGAGCGCAAAGTCGACCATCGTGCGATCGAGCTCCACCTCGACCACGCCTACGGTACCGCCCTCTTGGCTCGCCCCTTCCACGCTCCCACCCGACGCGAATTTCGGTGAGCGGGCTACGAGGTAAAGCGTCGCATCGAAGCTGCTCGCTTCGACAGCCGCATCGGCATTGACCCCCCGCACGAATCTCCAAAGATCGAAATTATACCTGGCGAGGTCGAACAATCCTTCCAAAGGTTGGTGGGGCGGCGCTCGCCGAAGATCGACAGGTCCTTTCACCACGAAATGAAACGGCTTGGGAGCGTCCGGGTTGCGGCGATGAAACTCGCCGGCGAGGCGCTCTTCGAGCGCCACCACGCGCGTCTTCAACATCTCGATCGCGCCTTCGTCGACCTTGTCGTTTCGCACCACGATGAGGGCGACTTCGAGCGTGTCGACCCATTGGTTGCGCGCCCGCCTTCGCTGGATGTCGCATCCCGCCCAGATCAAGACGGCGACCAAGATGCTGAGAAGGATCGAGACGCGCACACGGAAGAAAGCGCGTGAATCGAATCGATGCCAGCGCTCGGGACCGGGCGACGTCATTCCTTCGATGACGGGATCCGAGGCCACTGCGCAGCGGGCGTTTTCGCCAGCGAAACGCGCGGGCGGAGACACGCTGCGGAAGCGTCGATGCCGAAGGAACGCGAACGGGCCGTACATGTAGCGAGCTAGCGTACAAAGTAGCTTACATAGGCGTCTCGTCACGCCCTCAACGGAACAAGCGCGCCAACACCGGTGAGAACGACATGAAAAATGCTAGTTATTACGTTCGGTTAGCGAGACCTCCGGACCTTGTGCTGGGGGCGAAAAACACACCTCTATAGGGGGGTCTTCGGGGGTTCGTGGATCCATGGAGCGAGCCGCCGCGGCTCAGCTGTTCGCATTCTTTTTGGGGCCAATGCCGAGGAGCGTGCGACCGCGAGGGCCACCGGTCGAAGATCGGCCAACCGGTTCCGGCTCGATGCCGAGCCCCGACACGCCACCCGAGACGACGAACGTCATCAGGTCCGTCGTCGAAATGGCGAGTGGTTCGACTTGATCGCGCGGCACGATGACGAGGTTGCCGGCGAAGTTATAAGACTGCGGAAAATACACCGCGACCTGATCACCCATCCCGAGCGCTTCGAGTCCATCGCGCGTGACGAAACCGAGCGCGCGAATGCGACTGCCCGGGACGAGCACGACGGCGACGGGCCGATCGAAGCGCTTCTTGTCGCCGACGAACGCGTTGATGAGATCGCGAATCGACGTGTAGATGAGTTTCGCGAGCGGCACCCGCGTGAGCCAGCGCTCGGTGACCTCGAGGACTGCGCGGCCGACGACGTTCGACGTGAGAAAGCCACCGAGCGTGATGAAGATGACGGTGAGAGCGAAGCCGAGCCCCGGCACGCCCACCGGCACCAGGTGATCGATCGTCGTGAAGATCAGAAAGGCGATGTAGATCGTGGCCGCGGCGGGCAAGAGCACGAGACAACCGCGCCAGAAATATCCGAACAGCGTCTTCATGGTTCGCCTATACCGCGTCCGCGACCGCCGGTAACGGCATTGCCGAAAATCGACAGTGTGGGCGCTTTTTCTCGGCGTGCTTGCGACAATTCACCACATCGTTGCGACAATTCACCGCGGCCGCAGCGCGACATCGCCGAGTAGAGTGACGCCCATCGACCTCTTACGAAGGAACTACGCCATGAACAGCGCGACGCGATCATCGAACTCCTCCCTGCGGCGCGGCCGCATTCTTGGGCCGCTCTTTGCCGTCGGTCTCGTCTTCGGTCTCTCCGTGCAAGCGTGCGGCGGCGACGATGACACGACGACCGCCGGAGGCACCGGAGGCACCGGCGGATCGGGCGGATCGGCTGGTTCGGCGAAGGGCGGCACGGCGGGAACCGGCGGGGCATCAGGATCCGCGGGAACGGGCGCGGCGGGCAAAGGCGGAGCGGGCGGCAGCGCGGGCGCGACGGGTGGAACGGGCGGCGCCGCCGGCGCGGGTGGAAAAGGTGGAACCGCGGGTGCTTCGGGAGCCGGCGGCAAAGGTGGAACGGCTGGCGCTTCGGGAGCGGCTGGCGCAGGTGGAACGGCCGGAGCCGCTGGTTCTTCCGGCGCGGCGGGATCGGCGGGTAGCGCGGGATCCGGAGGCGCAGCAGGGACCGACGGAGGAACACCAGACGGCAGCGCGGGCACGGCGGGATCAGACGCGGGCGACGGGGGCACGACACCGGATGTATCGTCCGATGCGAGCAGCGACGCGCGCACCGACGCAGTGGCAGATCACACCGACAGCGGTTCGACCAGCGACGGAGGGGATGCCGGCGCGTGCAGCAACTATTGCGACATCGTGCAAACGACTTGCGCGAGCTACGCGGGGTACCCGTTCGGCGCGGCAGGGTCCTGCCTGACGGCTTGCAATGGCTACACCTCCGTGGAGCTCTCGTGCTGGACGTATTACGCGAATCTTGCGAAAAACGTGGCGACCGAAAAGCAGCACAATTGTGAGCACGCCTGGGGCGCCCACGACACCGACGAGTGCCCCCCCTAGAGGGCGCCGTCGATCAGCGCACGTCGATGGGGCCGTTGACGGTACGGAGGCGCAGCTCGCCTCCCCCTTTGCCGAGACGGCCTTCGACGTGGTTCTCCTCGACACGCGCCCCATCCATCTTGGGTCCGACGCGAACCGATCCGTGCACCGTGTCCGCGCGGAGCTCGGCGCCGATGTCGGGGGGAAGCTCGACTTCGAGACGGCCGTTGACGCTCTCCAGCGCAACGGTACCGCTCCAAGACTTGGCGCCGATCTTGGCCCGGATCGGCCCGTTGACGGTGCTGGCGCGCGCCAAACCGGTTGTCTCGATGTGGACGGCGCCATTTTGCGTATGCGCTTCCACCTCACCTTCGAGGCCCTGCGCTTCGACCGAACCATTCACGGTCCAGCCGGCGAACTTCGTGCGGGGGGGCACCTGCACGATCAGCTCCACCGAGCCGCCGCGCATCCCATTCTGCTGACTGCACTCGTCGCCCTCGTCACCGTTCGAACCGCGCTCGCGGTGGATGCGGTGCTCGGTGAATTCGTTGTCGCCGTGCTCGTGATCGTCGTCACCTGCGGCGGGAGCCACGCAGATGAGCGTAAGGTCGCCCTTCTCGACGACATTCAAGCGTAGGGCCGCGCCGTGTCTGCTCTTGAACACGTTGGCCACGACGTCCGCTTCGTCCCCCGTGCCGAGAACCGCGCGCACCGGACCGTTCACCGCTCGCACCTCGAGATTCTTGGTCTTGCCGCGCCAGTGCAGCGACTGCCGCGGCGACCGTTGCGAATCCGAATTGCCCGCACCCGTGCTGGAAGACGATTGCACCGCCGGCGCGCCGGCGACCCCCGAATTCACCGATTTGCCGCCGCAGGCGATCACCGGCGCGCCAGCGAGGAGCAGCACCCAAAGTTTGCCGATGTTGGCCTTCATGATTCTCGAGCCTCCAATCATTTCTTCGCTTCCGCTTTTGCCTCGACCCGGATGTCGCCGTTGAAGGTGCGGCCGCGCACCTTGGCGCCACCGCTCCCCGTCCGGAAGTCGAGCGCCGAGGTGGATTGTCGCGCCTCTGATCCGAGCCTTGTTTCGAGCGTGCCGTTGAATGTGCGCAGCTCGAAATCAGCGTTGGTCGCGCGCGGGAGCCGCAGCTCGACGTCGCCGCTGTGCGTCTTGAATTCGAACGATCCTTGCCCCGAGATACCGCCCGTGAAGCGAAGGTCACCCGACACGGCGCGCATCTCGACCTCGGTGAAATCACCGCCTTCGAGCAAGCAGTCACCGCTGACGCTGTCGATCATCGCCCGGCCGCGAGCTCCTACGACGTGCACGCCACCGCTGATGGATCGCGCGTTCACCACCGCGCTCTTCACGTTGAGCTCGACTTGACCGTTCACGGAGTGGACATCGACATCGCTCGGGGAGCCGGACACGGTGATGTCGCCCGACACGGACTGCAGCCGCAGCGCACCGGTGACGTCGCGCACCTCGATCGTCGTACCCACGCCTTTCGCTTCGATGCGGCTTCCTTGGGGAACGTGGATTTCGAGCTCGGCTTCACTGTGGTGGCGCTTGCCGGAAACGCGCACCCGCGTGCGGTCGGCCGACGTCGACATCTCCAGCTCGGCGCGATCGAGCTGTCCCGTGACGTGGACTTCCGACTTGTTCCACGCCACGACCTTGACCGTCCCATTGGGGACATCGATGTCGACCACGCCGTTCGGTTTGGCTGCAGTCATCTGGTTGACAGGGCCATCCGTTCCTCCTCCGCGCGGCGGTGGAGGCGGCAACGGAGGTGCCGGCGGTACGGGCGGCAACGGTGGAGGCGGGGGGAGCGGAGGGCCCGCGGGTGGACGGAGCGGCGCAGGTGGCGTCGGATCGGCCCACGCGTCTCGCGGTGCGACGACGAGCGACGCCCCCAGGGAAAAGCCCGCCAAGGCGATGATGCCCGCAGCGATGCGTCTTTTCATGACGTCCTCGTGACGAGATCGACGACGACAGTGAGCGCCTCGATCTTCTGCTGGTATTCGTCCCAGAGCTGCGACCGGAGATCGACGCTGTCGGGATCGAGCGCGAGCGCGCGCTCCGTCGCTTCGATGGCTTGGTCGAGCACGCCGAGACTCTGGTCGATGCGCTGTGCGGCCGTGGCCGAGAGATAGCTGCGGTTTTCAGCCAACGAAGCTTCGAGTGCCACCACCGCAGCTCGATACGCGGCCCGCTCCTTGGTGTTTTCCAGCGGTTCGACAGCTGGCGCTGGCAGCGTCGGAACGGAGCTGGCGATCGCTACGGCGGACACCGTCGGAGACGGCCAAGGCCACGCCGGTCGGCGCACGCGACCCGAAACGAGGAGGGTCACGGCTGCGGCCGCGGCGATGAGCGAAGCGGCCCCTGTGACGACCCATTTTCGCCGGTGCGCCGCGAGAAAGGACGTCGTCCGCGGCGTGACGATGCGGTTCTCGATGTCGGTCCACAAATCCCGCTCGGGGTGCATGGACCGCGGCAGTTTCGCGACGCGGCGGTCGAGCTCGCTATCATCGCCCTGGCTCATGTCAGCTCCTTCTTCAAGATTTCGCGCGCGCGATGGAGGTGCGCGCGCGAGGTACCTTCGGCGATCCCGGTCAGCTCCGCGATCTCGTCGTGGCGATAGCCTTCGATGGCGTGAAGAACGAATACGGTTCGCGCGCCTTCCGGCAAAAGGGCGATGCAACGCTCGAGGTCGATGTCGCCGTCATCGGTGCGTTCGCGTGGGACCGCAGCGAGCGTCTCGTCGTCGGTGGTGATGACGCGCTTCGTTCGCCGAGAAGCCGCACGGCGCTCGGCCATCACCACATTGATGGCGAGGCGCCGTAGCCAGGCGGCAAAGGAGCTATCGCCGCGGTAGGTGGCAATGCGCTCCCACGCGCGCACGAAGGTGTCCTGCGTCAACTGCTCGGCGAACACGCGATCGGCCGATAGTCGCACGCAGAGCGCGTACACCCGCCCGACGTGCTCTCGGTAGATCCGCGAGAACGCGGTGAGATCGCCCGACTGCGCTGCTTGCACGGCAGGGTCGATCTCCGGCGCCGCGCAATCGGCGGCACGCAGCGTCACCGCGGCGTGCACGAGAGCGAGCGGAGCCATTCCGAGCGCCGTCATGATTGCGCCGCGTCCGGGTGTGCAATCGACCGCGCCGGTGACGGCACCGTGGCTACCGGAGGTCGAAGCGCAATTCGAATCACATAGGCCAGATGCCGGCCGAGTAAGGAACGTTTAGTCGAGATCAAGATTTTCTTTTCCGTCACCGGGCCGCCACGCAGAGCGCACATGTGCGCACGAAATATCGAGTCGTGCTTCATTTCCTGGTCGTGATCGCGCTGAACGGCGACGGTTTCTCCACAAACAGTGCTGTATCCACGTGCTTTCCGCGGAAAGCCGCACAACTATCGGCACCAGGTAAACCATGAAAACGCGCTTGCTTTCGATTTTCGGATCTGTCGCCGCGGCACTCGTCCTCGCTTGCTCCGACGGAGGATCCGGTGACACGGGCGGAGGATCGGGCAACCGCGGCGGCAACGCCGGATCGGGAGGCGCGGGCGGCGCCGCGACGGGCGGCTCGGGCGCCGGGTCGGGCGGTTCGAGCAGCGGCGCGGCAGGCCAAGGTGGCTCGAGCACCGGCGGCTCGGCAGGATCAGGAGGCAAAGCGGGCTCCGGCGGTGCGGGGGGAACAGCGGGCTCTGGCACCGGGGGCTCGGCGGGCAGCGGCACAGCCGGCACTGCCGGCAGCGCAACCGGCGGCACGTCGGGCAGCGGCGGGGCCAAAGATGCAGGCCCGCCCGATGGATCGGCGGGCGGAAGCGCGGGCTCCGGCGGCAACGCGGGGACCGGTGGCAACGCGGGGACGGGGGGCGCATCGACGGACGCGCGCCTCGACACGACCGACGCCCCGACCGGCACCGGAGGATCCGGCGGCACGACGGGCGATGCAGCACCTCCGATGTGCTCGCCCTTCACCGGCGCATCGCCGATCTCCGTCACCGTACCGCCGAAGGGGACGGCGACGAGCCTCGACATTGGCGGCTGGAACATCGAGTGGTTCGGTGACACGGGCAACGGGCCGACCGACGAGAACTTGCAACGCGACAACGTGGCCGACGTTTTGCTCGGCACCGACATGGACGTCTGGGGGCTCGCCGAAGTGGTGAGCACGGCGCAGTTCGATCAAGTGATGGCCAAGCTGCCTGGATACAAGGGCTTCCTTTCGGACAACGCCCTCGTGCAGCAAGGATCGCAGTGGTACACGGCCACCGAGCAGAAGGTCGGCTTCGTCTATAAATGCAACATGGTGACGGTGCAGAGCGCGAAGGTCATTCTCACCAGCGCCAACACCCCCTTCGCGGGCCGGCCGCCCCTCGAGGTCACCGTCAAAGTAACGCTCAACGGCGCGACCATGGATCTTATCGTCATCGTCCTTCACGCCAAGTGCTGCAACGACGCGGATAGCTGGCAACGGCGCAAGGACGCCGCCGATGCGCTCAAACCCTACCTCGATAGCACGTACCCCACGCAGAACGTGATCTTGGTCGGTGATTTCAACGACGATCTCGACATGTCCATTACGGCGGGGTCACCGACGCCCTATGCCAACTTCCTCGCCGACACCGCCCAATATACGTTCATCAGCAAAGCGCTCACGGACATGAAGATCCCCACGACCGGCGGATTCCCGACCGCGATCGATCATCACCTCGCCACCAACGAAATGGCAGCGCATTTCATCGCCGGTTCGATCACGGCCTACAATCTCAATTCGGTCATTACGAACTACAACACGACGACCACCGATCATTACCCCGTGCTCAGCCGCTACAACATGCCGTAACGCTGCTCGGCCACGCTGCGTCGCGCGCCTTGCGGTCGAGGCGCGCGTCACCCGCAGTCGAGGATCACTTTACCAAAACTCTGGTTCTGTTCGACGTAGGTGTGCGCGGCCGCGGCATCGGCCAATGGCAACACGCGATCGACGACGGATCGCAATGCGCCACTCGCGAGGAGCGGCACGACGTGACGTGCAAAAGCCTGCATGGCATCGAGCTTTTGCTCGAGGGGACGCGAACGGAGCATCGTGCCGCGCAGGAGCACGCGCTGGCGCAGGATCGCGCCGAGGTCGAGCGTGACGGAGACGCCGGCCATCAGCCCTACCAAGATGATGCGCCCTTCGTGCGCGACGCAACCCACATCCTCACGGAGGTATTCGCCGCCGACCAGCTCGAGCACGACGTGCGCGCCGCGGCCGGAGGTGAGGCGCGCGACCTCGCCTGCAAAGGACGGCCCGGTCACGACGATCCCGTGATCGAGCCCGAGCTCGCGCGCGCGATCGAGCTTGCCCGCGCTGCGCGCCGTCCCGATGCTGCGCGCGCCGCTCACCTTGGCCAGCTGAATGGCCGCGGTCCCGACGCCACTGCCGGCCGCGTGAATCAGCACCGTCTCGCCGAGCGCGAGTTTGCCCTGCAGCGTCATGGCGTCATAGGCGGTGATGAAGGCTTCCGGCGCGGCCGCCGCATCGCTGAACGACATGCCGGGCGGCATGGCGGCGAGAAGCCGCTCGTGCGTTAGGAGCGCTTCGGCATATGCGCCCCCGCCCACCAACCCGAACACGCGATCGCCGACCTTCCAAGTGGTCACCCCAGGTCCGAGCGCTTCTACTTCACCCGCGAATTCGAGTCCGAGGACATCCGAGGGGGCTTCGCTCGGCGCAGGGTAACGACCGAGCCGCTGCACGATATCGGCCCGGTTGACGCCGGCAGCGCGCACGCGCACGCGCACCTCGCCGCGAGAAGGCTCCGGGCGTGCGCGCTCGACGAGCGTCAGAACTTCCGGCCCGCCGAACCGACTGACGACGATGGTGCGCACGATGGCCTCCCAGGTCTTGGCGCACGACGAAAGCGCCGCCCGTCGAGACCGACTGACGCCATAGCACGGCCTCGAAGCCTCGGCGCCGCCCAGTCCTCCGACTTTGGCGCGCGTTCACTTGGTCGCGTCGAGCGGCTTGACGCCGAAGGCGCCCCCGTAATTGCGGCCAACGGCGCGGCTGGCCGGCCCCGCATCGGTAGCGGCGTCGACCCAGACGGTGCCGCCTTCCGCGGCGCAATCGACCAAGAGCGACCGGTTGCTTTCGAAAGGGAGCCACTCCTCCCACTCCGGAGCGCGTCCCGATGGCACCTTTACGAATTTGAACTCGATCGCGATCTTGTCGGCGAGCAAAATGCCGACCGACCACGCCCCAGGAGCAATCTCGCTCATCGCGAGCCCCGCCTCCGGGGCCCATGCGCCCAGTGTGCCGAGATCGCCGACGAGACGAACCATGCGCGCGCCGGCGTCGCCTTCGGTCGCGGCATCTTCACTCCACGAGACGCCGGAAACGGCGAAGTCGACGGTACAGCCGAGGACCGACGTGTCGCTGCGCGTATCGAGCGCTGCATCGCGGACGTCGATCTCGATCGCCATTTCTGAGCGAGCATCGAGCAGCACATCGGGGGGCCACGCGTCGGGAACGCCGTCGGCCGCGTCGGACCTGGCGACCGCGTCGCGCGCGTCTGCGCCGCTCGCGACATCGCCGGCAACGCCTGCTTCGAGCTCGGCATCGCCGCTCGGTTCGGCATCGGGCGCGACGGCGTCGGGACGCGCACGCTCGCTGGTCGCGTCACGGATCGTCGCGGGGGCGTCGAGGCGAGCGTCGAGGGCGACATCGGACGACTCGCGACGTAGCGCATCGTCGTAGATGACGCATCCTGTTTGGCCCGCGAGCCCGAGCAGCAAACTGAACTGCGGTTTGGTCATGCAGCGACCTCCGGGTCGCGAAGGGGACAACGGATCGCTTGACGGTATTGGGACGGTAGTCTAGTAACTCAGACATGAGTTACTCTAAATCGCAAGGGTTTCCCAGCCCGAAAGTCGCGTTCTTCTCCATGGAGTTCGCTCTCGCGGAAGCCCTTTCCATTTATTCGGGCGGCCTCGGTGTGCTGGCAGGAGATTTCTTGCGCTCGGCGCGGGCGCTGTCACTCCCCGTGGTGGGCGTGGGAATCCTGTGGGGAGAGGGTTTTTCGCGGCAGACGATCGACGCCGGAGGCGTCCCTGGCGATCACCCCGCGCCGGTCGATCGCACCCGGCTCACTCGCCAAGACGTCACCGTGCAAGTCAGCATCGAGGACAAAGAGGTTCCCCTCGCTGTTTATCGCACCGAAGCCTATGACAACGTCCCCCTCTACCTCCTCGAGCCGGCGCGCGAAGAAGACGGGTGGATCACGCGCCGGCTCTACTCGAGCGACGGCGACGACCGCATCGCGCAGGAGATCGTGCTCGGCGTGGGGGGCGTACGCGCGCTCGAGGCACTCGGCATCCACGTCGACTTTCATCACTTCAACGAGGGCCATGCGGTATTTGCCGGGCTCGAGCTGCTGAGGCGCGCGCGCACGCAGATCGGCCACCCCTCCGTCGAGGACGAGCGGTCGATCGATTGTGACCCTGCGCTGTTCGAGCGGGCGCGCCATCAGATCCGGAAGAAGGTCGTTTTTACGACGCACACGCCGATCGAGGCGGGCAACGAAAAACACG
>DATHEQ010000110.1:0-20693 GCA_035318505.1 Polyangiaceae bacterium
TGGACCAACCGTAGAGGCCCATCTGTCCGAGGCCGGCCCGGGCGTCGGCCAAGATCGGGTCGAACGCGCGGATCTTGCCCGGCTGCGAGCCGTCGTCGCCGGTGGCATAGGAACCGCTCACCGTGAGCTTCGGTCGCAAAAACCACGTCGTCTGCCAATCGGCGTGCGCGGTGGCGCCCCACGCCGCGATCGATGGCCGCCGGTCGACGACGGAGATGTTACCGAGCTCGTACGCGAATTCAGCGGCGTAGCTCCACCCCGCGCGCTCGCCGAAGACTCGGCCGTCAATCACGTACGTGTCGCTTGGCGTCAATGTGGTCGGCAAGGGGGTGCGGGCAATGCGTGCCAAACCCGCCACCTCGAAATGCAGCAACGGCTCGAGGTGAGCCGTCGCGTTGATGCCGTAGAGCTGCACGCCGGCGCCCGTCCGCCCCGCGCCCCCGCTGGGAGCGCTGCCTTGCTGCGTGTACTCGGGAGGAATCGACCCGGGAGGCGTCAGGATCGCGGCGAGCGCCTCGAAATCGAATTGCCGCACGACCCAGCGTGCACGCGCGGCGTCGAGCGATCGCGGAACGAGCCACCAGTCCGACGTTCCCAGCAAGCGTCCGTCGCCCCACGCCACCTCTTGACGACCGAGCCGCACGAACGAGGGTCGAATCTCAGTCGACCGCGCTTCGAGATAAGCCGAATGAAACCGCGTGGAGGGCAGCTCGCCGTTGCCCTCGACATGGAGCGGGCTCGGATAGCCGGCAATGCGCGCATCCTGGACGACGATGGTCGCGGAGAGGACGCCCCGCTCGACCTCGAGCCCGAGCCGCGCGCGTTCGTGGGCGACCCATTGATGCTCCATTCCGATGGGTATCGAGAGGCGGCTTCCGAGCACGGACGCATCGGTTCCTGAGGTCTCGACCGGATGGTGGTAGTACTCGCCGCGCACGCGCAGCTCGACACGAGGCCGAAACCAGAATTCACCGACCGCGATACCGTCAGGGGGAGGCGTCGGTTGGGCGCTGGCGTGAAGAGCAGTGAGGAAAAATGCGGCGCTGAGTGCACCGAGCCGCGCGACGCGCCGGGTCAGCATCAAAGTGCCCCCGGGCGTTGCCGTCCGGACCCCGCTACAGAACCGCACGTGCGAAATTCCCGAATCCGTCTCTTCGGTTCGCCCATCCACGCCCGCGGTTGGTCAGCAGCAGCTTTGTCACGCACATGGCGGAGCACGATAGCATCACTCTGGGCGCATTCGCGCCGCCGCTTTTCAGCGTGCGTTGTTCCTACGGAGCTGCGTCTGCCCGTGCCTGCGTCGCACTTCCAACTGATATTTTTTTACGAGACGTAGCAAGGCGAACCGATTGGAGAGTCCCAGCGCGCGCCAGGTGAGCTCGAGAACGCCATTGTTGTCATCGAGGCAGCGCTGGATCTTGTGGGGCGTCAGCGCCACGTCGTGATGCGAGGGATCGCTCTCCGAAATCATGCTCACCCCGCGCCGCGCTCCCTGCGGAGGGAACTCAGTCGCATCGCCCAGCCGCAGATCTGGCGGCGCCATTTGATTGCGCACGACCAGCTCGAGCTCGCGCACGTTGCATTCATAACGGCGCTCGAGGAGGGCGCGCATGCCGGAAAGTGGGAGGAATGGCTGCCCGTCTTCCTTTCCGATTCCCAAGATGTGACGAACCAGCAGCGGCACGTCTTCTTTCCGTTCGTTCAAATCCGGAACCACGATTCGCAGGCGAAGTCTTGCCAGTACATCCGGCTTGAGGACCGACGTATCGCGATTCGTAGCAGCAATGACTCGCAGATCGGCGCGCCGGCACGTTGCCTCGCCCAATCTTTGGTATTCGCCGCGATCGAGCACGCGCAAAAGGTGCGCCTGCGATCCTTGGGGCAGCTCCGCAATCTCGTCGAGAAAAAGACTCGAGCCGCTTGCTTCGCCGATGAGGCCCGGGCGATCGGCCATGCCAGGATTCGGGTAGTTCTTACAATTGCCGAAAAGCTCCGCGTCAATCAAAGTCTCCGGGAGCGTGGCCGCGTTGCGAGCCACCATCCGCCTTTGACGGCGTTCGGATAGCGCGTGAATGGCTTGCGCTACGAGCTCTTTGCCGGCACCGCTGGGCCCCGAGATCAGCAGGTGTCCCTTTTGCGGCGCGAAGAACGCGACCTGACCTCGTAGCCTCCACGCAGCAGCCGATTCGCCGACGATTCCGTGTGCGTCTGCGTCTCCAAACTCGAAATCAGGGTAGCGCGGATATTCGCCCCCCACCGTGGCCGCGCGGCGAGCAACGATGAACAGCAGCTGTTTACCTAACTGAAGTGTGTCACCTGCGTGAAAGTCGGCTTGAGAGACCTGCACGCCGTTGCGCAAAAGCGGACAGCGTCCGATGTTCCGCACGGCGATACCGCCTTGACCCGAGGCACGGATTTCCAGTTGCTTTCTTGAGATCGAGGCGGAGGCGAGAGGCGTCGTCTGTGCAGTGCGCCACAGACGATGCTCCTGAAGGCAGATTCTCCTCGTGTCGTCGTCATCTGTCGGTCCACGACCCCAAATGAACACGCGCCCGGCGCTGTGCGGGGGGACGATCAGCGCTTGGCCGAGTCGCCAGGTCTCGTCACGCGACCAGGCGAGAACGAGGGCATGAGCCTCGGGCGCCGCGTTGCGCGCGCACTCCGGTGCTCCGTCAGGCTCGGGCAGAGTCTCTTTATCGATCAAGGTGCAGTCTTCCCCCGCCCACCCTAATTCGGCTGGCGATGCGCATGCAAGCGGAAGCAGACTTGCCGCCTCGCGAGGCGATGCCGCCACAACTGTGCGCACATTTGTGCGCTCGTGCACGGACCACCAGCACTAACGTGCTCCCGGCGCGCCTGCTGCAGGCGGCAGCGATACCTCGCTACACCTTCACGCAACCGGCATGGTCTGATATGACGGGCGTCCCGGTGTCCGCATATGCCCCGCGATGTTGACTGGTCGCAAGTGGCTCGTTGAATATCTAAGAAAGCGAACCTGTGGACCGTAAAAGACTGAGTCAGCGGCCTCGCAAGGGACATCTAACCGGCCGCCTGCTGGGCGGTAGATGGCGCCTGGGCGAGGTGCTTGGACAGGGCGGAATGTCCTCTGTTTATGCGGCGACGCACCGCAACGGGAAGCAAGTCGCGATCAAAGTGCTTCGCCCGGATCTGTCGCACCGCGAACGGACGAAATGGCGCTTTCTTCGTGAAAGCACAATCGCGAATCGCATTCATCACGAGGGCGTCGTGACGGTGCTCGACGATTTCACCGAAAACGGCTTGGTGTTCCTCGTGATGGAGCTGCTCGAAGGCGCGACGGTCGAGCAGCATTGTTCCGAACGAGGCGGCCTTCTGCCGGTGGGCGAGGTTCTTGCGATCGCCGACGGCGTGCTCGACATTCTGGTCGCGGCTCATGCCGTCGGCGTCGTCCATCGCGATATCAAGCCAAGCAATCTTTTTCTAACCATGCAGGAAACGTTGAAGCTGCTCGACTTCGGCATCGCCAGCCTCCGTGAAACGACCGGCGTCGCCAATGCCACGATCAACGGGGCTCTTCTGGGAACCCCGGGATTCATGGCACCGGAGCAAGCGCGGGGTCGTTGGAAGGAAATCGATGCGCGAACCGATCTATGGGGATTGGGAGCGCTGATGTTCCGGCTTTTGACGGGGCGCCTCGTGCACGAAGCTGAAACGACCCACGAGTCCATCGTTGCCGCCGCAACGCAGCCCGCTCGGTCGTTGGCATCTGTCGATCCTTCGCCGAGCGCCAGCATCGTTGCGCTGGTCGATCGAGCGCTGAAGAGCGAGCCGGTGGCCCGCTGGCAAACTGCAATCGAGATGCAAGCCGCCGTGCGACGCGAAAGAGAACGGTTGCCGTCGGCGACGCTGCCGCGTCCGACGCGTAGTGCGTCTGCCGCGACGCTCGACGAAGCGATGAGCGTGGCGGGAACCGCCAACGAGGTGTCGAACGGATCGGAAGGCGCTGGCATACAGAGATTGAGGCCATCGCCCCGCTGGTGGCCATCACTCATCTACGGAGCGCTCGGCGCAGTCGTGTTCCTTTGGATCGTCGTAGGACGAACCGAGGGCGCCGCTCCCGCGAGCCCGCTGCATGCATCGACTCCGACCCAATCGAGCGAAAAGGCAACGTCATCGTCACCGCAAGTTCCGACACCCGCGGCGGCGACCGTTGCATCCGTCTCCCCAGTGATTCCGCTCCCGCTCGCCAAGATTGCCAACAGTGTTCAGAATGCGAGCTCGGCGACGACATTACGCACAAACGAGAAGCGAAGCAGGAAGCCTCTTCCGCTTGCGGCAGAATCCGCGTCACCTGCGCCATCGCGGCCGAATCCGCGCCGTCTCGAAGATGTTCTCGATGAACGCAAGTAGATCGCATTTGGCCGCGGTCGCAATCGCGATCTTGCTGAGCCGCGGCCGCCTCGCCCGATGCGAAGAGCCGTCCAGCGGCGCCGAGCAAATGTTCCAGCGGGGCCGCGCCGCTCTTGCCGATGAAGACTATGAGGGCGCGCGATCGTATTTCGAGCAAAGCTTCAAGATCGATCCGGCGCTCGGCACATTGCTCAACCTGGCCGTGTGCGAAGAAAAGGTAGGAAAGCTGCGGGCTGCTCTCACGCATCTTCAAGAAGCTATCAACAAGGCTGAGCCGGAAGATCGGCGCCGCTCGCTCATTGCGCAGCGGTTGGTCCGTCTGGAGGCGCGTGTACCACGGCTCACCATCCGGCCGAGCCGGCCCCTCGATCCCGGCGTGATCCTGTCGCTCGACGCCAAACCGCTCGATCCCGCCGACATCGGAACAACGCTTCGTATCGACCCCGGCACACACGTGCTCGATTGCGCAGGACCACACGGCGAGCGATGTACGATCGTGTTTACGGTTCAAGAAGGGCAAGACTCGGTGCAGGTGCCCACCCTGAGCGTCCCCGCAACGCCGCAACCCGCGCCGGGTCCACTTGCTCCACTGTTTGCTGCTGCACCTCCGCCAATCACCAAAGGTGCACCCGGCGCTGAACAGCGATCGCTCGCCTATGCGGCGGGGGGGTTCGGTTTGGCCAGTATCGCCGTGGGCCTTATCGCGGGCGTGTCGGTTTTGCATCAGAAGGAGCTGGTCGCCGTGCATTGCGACGAGCGCGGCTGTGACGAAGAGGGGGTCGCTGCGGCGCAAAAGGGAAAGACATTTGCGATCGTGAGCACCATGGCAACGGGAATTGGTGTCGTGGTCATGGGTGCTTCGGTCTACGTGTTGTTGAGCGCACCGAGCTCCAAGGATTCGGCAACGGGGTTGTCCCTGGCAGGATCCTTTTAGCGGTGGAGACGCGCTACCAACCGATGCGCCTGGCCGTGATGCTCGCCGTCGTTGCCGCGACGGGCTGTGCGGATTTGGTGGGGGCCGATTTCGACAACGTTCATCCGCGTTCCCCGACCAAGGAACTCGACGCGGCAGAAAGTTCCGACAGTCCGAAGAATGAGGGGACCGGGGGGAACGCCAATCCCCCGGGGGCAAACGCCGACGCGAGCGACGGTCGAGGGAGCGCCGACGACGTCGCGCCCGACCCCGGCGCAGGTTCAGGTTCCGACGCGATGGGCATCGGCCCGCGTAGCGACGCGACCGGCGGGATCGATGCGCGGGACGCCGGCAACGCGAACGTTGTGGATGCCGCGCGCGATGCTGAGTTGGACGGCAGCCGCACCGCGGATGCGGTTGACGCGACCGACTTGGTCGACGCAGTCGGCGGGGGCCACTGGGGACACGATGGCAACGGCTCGGATGCCGGTGACGACGGCGACGCGACGCATGGCGACGATGTTCTCGACGCCGGGTCGGAGACGCGCCCCGACGGTCCGCGGACGACCGTGGTAACGGGACGGTTCGTGACCTTGGGTGTACCGCCCGGAATTTTTTCGACTATCCAATTGCGTGGTCACTTCATATCCAATGCCACCGTGCGCGGCGTTACTTCTACCGGCATCAGCATCGAGGGTAATCTTCAATGAAGAACCGACCGCAAGTGGTTTCGTTGCGCACGGCGTGTGTGGCGGTCGCAGCAGCTATGGTGGGTGCTTGGGTCGTGCCTTTAGCCGCGCGCGCCGCGGGGAGCCACGCTGGGTCCGCCACGCTTTCCTTCGCCGGTACGCTACGCCAGAACGGCGAACCGATATCGACACCCCAGACACTCGCCTTTGTCTTCAAAAAGAACGGTATCGTCGCCTGCCAGTCGTCCGAAATTTCGGTGACGCCGGATCAAACCGGTCAATTCGTGGCCGCGATCCCGCTTGCCAATTGCTCCTCCTCGCTCTTCGACGGCACGGAAGTCACGATCGACGTCGCTGTAGGCGGCGAACTCGCCGTCACAGGCCAACCAATCACGTCGGTGCCCTCCGCCAAGTACGCCGAACAAGTCGGCTTCCCGGATTGCCCGGTCGGCTACGATCGCGACGCCGCCATCACGAGCTATGTCGCCTGCCGATTCGGCTCGGACGAGGTGGTTCGCGTCGGGACCAGGCATTCGGCCTTTTGGGTCGATCGCTATGAAGCATCCGTCTGGGAACGACCCGACGGCACCGGAACCGGTTATGGGTCAGCGGGCTACCCCATTCCGACGAATGGCCAGCTCACCGACTTGGTCAAAGCGTACGCGGTGAGCAAAGCCGGTGTGCAGCCGAGTATTTCGATCACCTGGTTTCAAGCGGACATTGCCTGCCGCGCCAGCGGAAAACGTCTCCCATCCAACGCGGAATGGTCCTTTGCCGCCAGTGGCACGCTCGACCTCGGGGCTACCGGGGGCGAGGGCGGATCTTGCCGTAATACGGGAACGCTGCGGGTCACCGGCGAGGGTCCAGGATGCACGAGCGTCTGGGGAGCGCAGGACATGATAGGCAACGCTTCCGAATGGATCTCGGAGTGGTACGCGTCGCCACCGCCGTCGACGACGGGACTGCCCTCCGTCGTCGCGGCCTGGGGTCCGGGATACGCCGACGACTGGACGACGAACCTCACGTCGCTGGCCGGGCTTGCCGTTGGCGGGTGGAGTCAAGGGGTTCCCGCGGGCGTGCTCCGAGGCGGCTCCATCGACGAGGGCACGGGAAGCGGCGTCTTTAGCGTCAACCTCTCGCTCGCTCCGAACACCGGGTACACCAACGCGGGCTTTCGCTGCGTCACACCACGGTGATCCCCGCGCCCGTGCAAGCCTGCGGCTTCTTTCCCCTGCGACGCGGGAAAGTCAGCGCGATTCTCGAATCAGACGCAGCAACGTCTCTCGCTCGTTGAGCGACGGATCGTCGACCACCTTTTCGAGCAAGCTCTCCAGCAATTCGCCAACGCGCCGGCTCGGCTTGATCTCGAGCTCGCGCATGACGTCCTGACCATTGACGACGAGATCGCGCGCAGAGAGCGCGTGGCGCGCGGCGAGCTCGCCGGCCACCCGTTCTTTCAGCCGCTCCAGCCCGACGAGATCCTGCGCGACGTCGCGCCCCTTGCCGATCAGATCGGCGCGGTTCAGCGCATAGAGATCGGTGACGCGATCGACCGACACGCGGCGTATCCACCTGCGCACCGCGGCGTCCGACCATTCGTCGGAGTAACAGACCAGATGGTTCGCGATGAGCGACGTGATGCGCGCCTTCTCGTCATTCGAAAAGCGCAGCCGCTCGAGAATCGGCCCCGCCATTTGAGCCCCGACTTTCTCGTGATTGTAAAAAGTATAGTCCTGCGTCTTGTCCGAGCGGGCGCGCGTGCGCGGCTTGCCAATATCGTGCAAGAGCGCCGCGATCCGGAGCGGAGGGTCTCCTTGGCATGCATCGAGACACGCGAGGGCATGCGTCCACACGTCATAGGCGTGATGCTTGTTCTGCTCCATCCCCACCGATTCCAGCATCTCGGGCATCGTCACACCCAAAATGCCCGTCGTGCGCATGACCTCGAAGGCCGTGCTCGGCTTTTTGGCCTTCATCGTTTTCACCCACTCGTCGCGCACGCGCTCGGCGCTGACCTTGCGATATGTCGCCAGGGTCGGCTCGATAGCGGCCAGCGTGCGCGGCTCGATCGAGCACTCGAGCGTCGCCGCGAAGCGCGCCGCGCGCAGAACGCGCAGCCCATCTTCCGAAAACCGTTGAACGGGATCGCCCACCGCGCGAAGCACGCCCACCGCGAGATCCTTCTGACCTTCCCACGGGTCGATGAGCATGGGTACGAGTGGATCGATGGCGATGGCGTTGAACGTAAAATCGCGGCGCGCGAGATCGGCCGTGATGTCGTCCACGAACACCACCGAATCGGGGCGGCGACCGTCGGAGTAGGTGGTCTCGCCGCGCAGCGTCGTCACTTCGAAGGGAACGTTGCGCACGAGCACGGTCACGGTGCCGTGCTCGATGCCGGTCGGGATCACGCGCGGAAAGAGCTTCGACACTGCGTCGGGCCGCGCATCGGTGGCGATGTCCCAGTCGCTGACGCTCTGGCCGCGCAGCAGATCGCGCACGCATCCACCGACGATCCACCCCCGCCATCCGGCGTCACGCAGGCGCGCGCAGATGCCGATCGCATCGCGATCGATACGGGCAACGAGCGCCGCGATGTCGATTCCCGAGGTCACGCCCTCGGTGTATCACGCGCCCGCGCGCGTCGGGTTATTTGGCCCAGGGATTGACGATCTCGCCGCCGCCGAGCGTCGACGACGGGCTCGCGGGCCGCGGCGTTGACTCGCTCGGTCGTCGCGCTGGAGCGGGACGGGGAGCGGCGGCCAGCTTCTCGAGCTTGACCTTCATCTTGGGCTCTAGGCCGTCGAGTGTGAGCGTCTGCGGTTTGAAGCCGTCCCTGCGTACTTCGACCGTGACCTTTTCGCCCTTCGGTACGTCCACCGTCAGTGGCGGCGCGCCGAGATCCTGTCCGTTATGAAAAACGTGCGAGTCGAGCGGTTCCGACGCGAAGAGCACCTGCTTGACCTCGACCAGCGGCGGCGAAGGTGGCGCTTCCACCGGCTTGGGAGGCTCGACCACGCCGGTGGGCGCGAGCGTGATGGCCTTGGGGGAATCGGACGCGGTGCTGCTCGAGCTCTTGGCGAAAATGCCAACGACGATCATGATGGCAGCCGTCACGCCGGCTACCCCTGCGTAAACGCCCCATCGCTTTCGCGCCGAGTGTTGGGGAGGCGTTGCCGGCACGGGCGCCGGCATGCCGCGCTCGCTGAAGAAATCGGCCGGCACGTTGAAGCCGCCCGATCGCGAGATCATGTCGGGCACGGCGTCGGGGATCGCACCGCGCGCCAGCTTGTCGATATCGAGGGCCAGCTCTTCCATCGTCTGGTAGCGCTGCTCGGGCTTTTTGGAGAGCGCCTTCAGGATGATGGCTTCGAGCCCCGGCGGGACGTCTTGGGCCGGGACGAGCGCGCGAATCGGCACCGGCGCCTTGTACATGTGCTGGGTGAGGATCCCCATGAAGTTGTCGGCATCGAAGGGGACGCGACCGCTCGCCATTTCGTAGAGGATGACGCCGAGCGCGTAGATGTCGGTGCGCGAGTCGACCGGGGCACCCGCTGCTTGCTCGGGCGACATGTAGTGCGGCGTACCGAACACCGACCCCGCCCGCGTCAGCTTGGATGTGCCCGACGAAACCTTGGCGATGCCGAAATCGAGGATTTTGACGAAGTCCGGCTCTGTGCCGCGCTTGATGAGGAAAATGTTGTCGGGCTTGAGATCGCGGTGAACGATGCTGCGCTGATGCGCCGAAGCGAGCGCCTCTGCGATCTGGCGCGCGATGTTGGCGAGGCGCGCTACCGGTAGCGGCCTCGTTTCTTCGAGCGCCTTGCCGAGCGGCTGACCGTCGAGCCATTCCATGACGAAATAGGTGGAGCCGTCGGGGAGATGACCGAAGTCGGAGATGTCGATGATGTGCGGATTACCGATCGACGACGCCGCTTTTGCTTCCTGCAAAAAGCGATCGGTGATCTCTTTCTCGCGCGCCATGTCGGCGCGCAACACCTTGATGGCGACCTTCTTGTCGATGACCTTGTGTCGCGCGAGGTAGACGACCCCCATGCCACCTTCGCCAAGAACCGATTCGATCTTGTAGCGGCCATCGAACGTCGTCCCGACGTAGGGGTCGACTGGACGCGGCGGCGGCGGAATCGAGTCTGCGTCTTCGGAGATGCTCGGTTCAGGCAGCGGCGGGGCATCCTGAGCCGATACGGGCGTCGCCTGCAGGATCCCGGAGGCGCGCTGGGGGAAAGCGCGTTCACCCGAGTCTGGATTCGGCGACGAGCCCAAGCCTCCGGAGACAGGACCCGTGCCGACCTTGGTCATCTGGGGCGCCAATGCCCGATTCGCTCCCGAGGATCCAGGATTGCCTTTGACGCTAGTGGCCGGCGCTCCAGGCGAGGAGCGCGGCACCGGCGGCTTCGGCACGGGCCTAGGAAGCGGCTTGGCGGCGCCGGGGCCTGATTTCGGGTCGTTGGAGCTCATGCCGCTTCCTCTAAGATCGTCGACTCCAGGAGCGAACGGGACCGCTTCAGCATAGGTGTGGAATGGCCAAAACGGTTGCGAAACCCGCCCTCGAAACAGGGCGCCCGCAAGGAATTCCCGGAGCAAGACCCGGGCCGGTACCGAACCCGTTGGTTCCTGTTATACGGCGGACTCTTCGAGCGCAACAGAGGGTGGCCGTGGTTCAGGTCGGTTGCGCTGCGCAGGAACGCAAGCCGAGGCCTGTCACAGGGTCCGCAAACATTACCGTGATCGGCATGCGCGTGTGATACGAAGCCGTGGCGCATCATGGGCTACCCCCTTCTTCTTTCGCTTCGTTACATGAACTCGAAGAAAGGGGCCTTCATTTCGGTTGGCACGGCGTTCGCCATCATGGGCGTAGCGCTCGGCGTCGCCGCTTTGGCGACCGTGATGAGCGTAACTGGCGGCTTTCAGAAGGAATTTCGCGACAAAGTCCTCGGGGTCAACGCGCACGTCATCGTACTCAAGTACACCTCCGATTTTCGCGAGTACCGCGAGGTCATGGATCGGGTCGCCAAGGTGCCGGGCGTCGTCGGAGTCGGTCCTTTCACCATCGGGCAGATGATGGTGAGCCACGGCGACAAGACCGCGACGAGCGTTCTGGTCAAGGGGATAGATCCGGAACGCATCAACCATGTCCTCGACTTGCCGCGGGACATCCGAGAAGGGTCGCTCGAAGGGCTGCGGCGCCCGGGGGCTCTGCCCTACTCGCGATCGGGCGGGTACACCGCTCCATCACCGCCTCGCAACTCCGCGCCCGCGCCCGTCTTACCGCCGGTGCCCACCGGCCAGATCGATCCACCCCGCGACGACGCCGGTCGCAACCTTGCACTGCTGCGCGCGATCGAAGCGACCCTCGGTGAAGCGCGCGACACCATCGGCGAATCCGCGGACGGCGGTGAAGTCGCATCGGGAGAAACCGCGGCTCTGCCCGCTCCGCCTGCTCCCCGCGCGCAAATCCCCGAGCCGCCCGCCGTCTCCGAAGTCGAGGACGAGCCCCATCCGGCATTCGTCGATCGCCCGCTCCCCCGCAATGCGCCGCGCGGCTCGATCGTGCCGGACGGCGGTTACAAGAGCGAACTACCGGCCGACGACTTGCTCCCCGAAGACGTCGCGCCCGACGCGTGCGCGAGCCGCGATGCCGTCAGCAAGATGCCGGGGCTCGTCATCGGCACGACCTTGGGCAAAAATCTCGGCGTCACCGTCGGCGACTGCATTCAAGTTACCTCGCCGACGATTGGCTATACGTTCACGCAGGGGTCGATAAGGCCGCCCGTTGCCAAGCAGTTTCGCGTGATCGCGATTTTCGAGGCCGGCTTCGATCAGTACGACTCTAAGCTCGTCTACACCGACCTCTTCGAAGCCCAGAGCTTTTACGATCAGGGCGATACGGTGATGGGGGTCGAAATGAAGGTCGCCGACATCGACAAGGCTCGCGACATCTCGCGGGCCGTCGACAAGTTGCTCGCCAACGGCCTCTATCACACGACCGATTGGGAGGAGCTGAACCACGGCCTTTTCACGGCGCTCCGCATTCAAAAGATCATGATGAGCTTGGTACTCTTTCTCATCATCCTCGTTGCCGCGTTCACCGTGGTCGCCACCCTCATCATGATCGTGCTCGAGAAGAAGAAAGAGATCGCCGTTCTCAAGGCCATGGGTGCGACGAGCGACGCCATTCTCCGCACGTTTCTCTATCAAGGCGGCTTCATCGGGGGGGCCGGCACCGTGTTCGGTCTCGTGCTCGGAATTGGCGTTTGCAAGGGGCTGCTCGCGTATGCCTTCCCGCTCGACCCGAAGGTGTATTTCATCTCCCGTTTGCCCGTCGCGGTGAGTCTTCAGGATTTCGTCATCACCGGGGTCGCCGCGGTCTTCATCTGTCTGCTCGCGACAGTGCTCCCCGCCCTCTATGCGGCGCGCCTGCACCCCGCCGACGGGCTTCGCGCCCAGTAAACCCGAATCCCCCTGGCAACATCGGGGCGCCCGCGCCAAAATCAAGGAGCCCCTCCGCCGATGTAGAGCGCCGGGCGCTTCTACCCCCAATGCTGCGATGCTCGACCGAGAAAGCCCGAGCTGGCGCCCGCCGGGCCGGAACTTGGCCGAAAGGGCCGCATGCGGCTAGTCCGTTGGGGGTCCCATGCGCCCTTGGATAGCCGTCGTCGCGGCGGCCGCTTCAGCGACGGGTCTCGTCCCCGTCATGCATCATCGCGCCACTGCGAGCGATGCCGCCCAGCGCGCTCTGCCGGTCGGGTCGGGATCGTCGGTAGCCGCCGCGGGTTCCGTCGCTCCGCGGGCGAGCGCCCCATCGGGCGCGGTCGCACCGTTGGCGAGCGCTGCGCCACCCGCGACGAGCGCGCTTCCGCCGCTGGCAGGCATCGATCTGACGAAGATCACGTTGCATGACGATGGGGCCACAGCCCGCGCACCGCTCGGTCGAGTGGCGCACCTGACGCTTCATCCCCAGCTGCAGCGCGCAACCCTTCGTATGCTGCGCGAATATGCGCTGCCCGAGGCGGCGGTGGTGGTCCTCGATCTCAGCGAGGGCAAGGTCCTGGTTTGGGCGAGCCATGTTCAGCAAGGGCCGGCGCGCGATCTGTGCGTCGAGTCGACGGCGCCCGCCGCGAGCGTCTTCAAAATCGTGACTGCGGCCGCGCTGGTCGAGACGGCCGGTGTGCCGCCCGATATTCGCCAGTGTTACTCGGGCGGCGAGAGTCGCATCACCTCTCTCGATCTCGTCGACGATCCCAAGCGCGATCGCTGGTGCGCGACGCTCGGCGAAGCGATGGGACGGAGCGTCAACACCGTCTTCGCGCGGCTCGCCGTCAAGAACCTGACGCCGCCCACGCTCACCAACATGGCCCAAGCTTTCGGGTTCGGAGAGTCGCCGCCATTCGATGTTCCGGTAGCAATCAGCGACGTGCACATCCCGGAAGATCGACTCGGCTTTGCGCGCACCGCTGCTGGCTTCTGGAACACCACGATGTCGCCGTTCGAAGGCGCCCTGATCGCGAGCACCGTTGCGAACCGGGGTGAGACGCTGCGGCCTGTCCTCGTCGCGTCGGTGACCGATGCTACGGGGATGCTCTACGAAGCGCCGAAACGAGCGGTTTTACGACGCACGATCCGGCCTGAGACCGCAGCCGCGCTCACGGCAATGATGGAAACGACCACGTCGAATGGGACGAGTCATCGCGCTTTTCGCGACCTCGAAGGGCGCGCCTTTCTGCCGAACATCTCGGTTGCGGGCAAGACCGGCTCGCTCATGCGCGCGGAAACCCAGCAGTTTTATACTTGGTTCGTAGGGTTTGCCCCGAGCCGCTCACCGGAAGTTGCCGTATCGGTGCTGGCCGTCAATACGCCGACTTGGCGCGCCAAAGCCAACGTGATTGCGCGCGACGTCCTGCGTGCGTACTTCGCCTCCAGAGGTGCGTCCGGTGTAACCCGGCCGTAGCCGCCCCGACCCCCGGCAGCGTGCAACCTGTGGAAGAACGAGGCGAGACTGTGCGTAACTGTGCAGACTGGTTCAGGATCGTGCGAGCTTACGGAGTTCATCCGGCATGACGCGCGGCCTCGAAATAGTTCCCCCGCAAAAGATGGACCGCTAGACGTGGCGGAGCGAGATGCTAGCATCCGAGGAGTGCAGGTCGTTCTCCGCAAACTAGGCCGAGGGTCGCGAGCTGTCGCGGGAAGGTTAGTTCGCGCACCTCGGAAGGGCTCGGTCATTGTCATCGAGTTCTCGGACGGAATGCACGAGTACGTCACCACGCCAGTCAAGCGACTCCTGCGCGTCGCCGGACGCGAGGTCTTCTACATCGAGACGGTGAACAGCCGTTACCGCCTCGAGGTTCGCGGCAAAGAGCGCGCCCTCGAAGGCGCGTCGTCCGGCTAACGCGGGACGCCGAACCACGTACCGAGCGCGTAGCTCAGCGCGCTGATGGCGGCCGCGCACGGCACGGTGAGGATCCAGGCCCAGACGATTCGGCCTGCGACGCCCCAGCGCACGGCCGAGAACTTACGCACGCTCCCCGCACCCACGATCGCGCCCGTGATCGTGTGCGTGGTGGAGACGGGGATCCCGAGCGACGTCGCGAGAAACAGAGAGATGGCGCCGCTCGTTTCGGCGCACACGCCCCCGACGGGCGTCAGCTTGGTGATGCGCATGCCCATGGTCCGTACGATGCGCCATCCTCCGGAGAGGGTGCCGAGTCCCATCGCCGCGTAGCAAACAAATGCGACCCACCACGGGATTTCGGGAAGTTCGCCCGGTTTGACCACGAGGTGCCCGGTCGCCATGAGCGCCGCCACGATGATGCCCATCGTCTTTTGCGCGTCGTTGCCGCCGTGACCGAGCGAGTAAAGCGCTGCGGAAACCAGCTGGACCCGACGAAACGTTTTGTCGATCTCGCTCGGCGAACGATGGCCGAGGAAAAATACGAGGGCGCGCATCATGACGGCCGCGAGCACGAGACCGAGCACCGGCGAGATGACGATGAAGAACGCCGTCTTGATGAAGAAGCTAGCGTCGAGCGAGGCAAAGCCGGCCTTGATGACGGCCGCTCCCGCGAGGCCACCGATGAGGGCGTGTGACGACGACGTCGGAAGGGCGAGCCACCAGGTGATGAGGTTCCAAATGATGGCGCCCATCAGTGCGGAACCGACCAAGGTCAGCGTGACGACGTCGGGGCTTACGCCTTTGGCGATGCTGCCGGCGACCTTCGCCTCGAAAAACTTGAAGGCCAAGAAGTTGAAGGCCGCCGCCCAGATCACGGCGGCGCGCGGCGACAGAACGCGCGTCGAGACGACGGTCGCGATCGAGTTGGCCGCGTCGTGAAAGCCGTTGATGTAGTCGAAGGCGAGCGCCAACGCGATCATGGCGATCAGCGCGACTTCCATTAGGAATACTCCAGCACGACCCCTTCTAGGATGTTGGCGATGTCCTCGCAGCGATCGGTCGCAGATTCGAGGTTGTCGTAAATGTCGCGCCACTTCAGGATGTTGAGCACCTGGTCGGGGGCGGCACTGCTGCGATAGAGCGTCGCCAGGGCGTGGCGATAGACTTGGTCCGCTTCGTTTTCCAGACGGTTGATCTCGATACAGAAATCGAGGATCTCGGGGGAGCGCTTCAGTGTGGGAAGCAAGTGGATGGCCTTGGCCACGGCTTCGCTGCTGCGCACGAGGACTTGTGCCAGGTGCCGCGCGTCGTCTTGCGTCGTGTTGATTTCGAAAAGAACGATTCGTTCGCTCACCGCTTCGGTGAGATCGAGCACGTCGTCGAGCGTGGTGATGAGGCGACGAATATCCGCGCTGTCGAGAGGCGTGATCCAAGTCTTGTGCAGACGCGCGATGGTTTCGTGCGTGATCTTGTCACCCCGGTGCTCGAGCTCGCGAATCTGCTCGGCGAGCTCGCCGGCTTTGCTGATGTCCTCGAACGCGGCGGAGAGCTTGCGAGCTGCGTCGACGAGGCAGGCAGCGTGCTGCTCGAACGCCTCGTAGAAGACTCCGTCGTGCTTTTTTGAACCAACCATCGGTGCATCCTGCGGGGGTGCGAGCGCGGGCAGCCTAGTCAGCGTCGTTCGAATGAAGCAAGCAAATGTGACAAAAATAGCGCCAATCATGCCGATTGATCAGCTATGTGCCGCAGCGTCGGCGCCACGCTCGCCAGCCCTGGCTGGGCCTCGGACTCATCTTGCACTTGCCACCGTGCCGCCCCTCCGTTAGGAGGCATGGCACATGGGCAAGCATGACCGCCGCAACTCGGCGAAGATGAAGCGCAAGAAGTCTCAATCCAAGAAGAAGTCGCGCGACAAGCGTAAGCGAAAGGCGCCGAAGGCGGGTGCTCCGGCGGTCAAGAAGACGACGCGCAAGGCAGCGGCGGCGCCGGCCAGCGCCTCCTGATCGGGGCGGACGGAGGGCGCGCCGCGCTCAGCGGATGATGATGCTCTCGAATTGAGTGCGGGTCTGGGCTGCGCGAACGACCGTGGTGGGCTCTCCGAAAAGGCCGATATCGCCGGCGATGCGCTCTTCGGAGTCGAGCAGCCAGCGGCCGTGATCGTCGCGCCATTTCTGCGCGATCTGCGTGCCGCGTAGATCGCTTTCGTCGATGCGTTGCCAGCTGATCGTCAGGGTGACGGCGGCGTGGTCCCTGTCGAGAAGGCGCAAGCTCGAGAGATCGCAGTCCGCAATGCGGATCGCGCTCCCCCAACCGGCGTGTTTGCGAATGAATTCGTCTCGGCTGGCTTGGCTCACCCGGCCCAAGGCCATGTCCATGCGACCGAAGCGGGTCGCCGTCGTGAGGTCGTTGGCGGCATCCTGCATGCGCTGCACGGGCGACATGGGAGCGAAGCATCCGAGGAGCATCGCTCCCGAGACGGCGAGACACGACGCTACTTCGGCGATGCGCGCGGTCGCGCGGGCACGCGAGTTGGCGAGGCTTGGCCTTAGCCCGATCGATTTCCGCATTCGAGCTTTCTACCTGGTCTGGCGCTCTCGGCCGAATTTGTCGCCAAGCGCCGAACGCAAGCCTGCGCCGTCGTTGCGAGGCTCTCATCGCTGCGAGTGTCAGAAGGGGACGGCCAATACGGCGTAGGTCTGACCTCCCGGTGCCGCCGCGGGATCGGCGATCCCACGTGCGTAACCGAGACGGAGGCTCGCCCCGACGACATAGCCGAGGGTGAGCTCGAGCCAGAGCTCGGCACCGACGCCGAGGTGGAACTGATCGCGCCAGTGGTCGGAGTCGAGCTCGTTGAAAGCGCCGCCGTAGTCGGCGAAGACATTGCCGCTCACGCGATGGACGAAGAAAGGCATCGTCGAGAGGCCGCGATCCAGGTTCAAGATGGGGAAGCGGTATTCGGCGTTGAAGAGGTGATACTGCGAACCGGAGAACGAGAACGCCGGGTAACCGCGCAGCACGAACGGCCCTTGGTACTCACCGAGCGTGAACGGACGAAAGAGGGGCGTCTCGATGAACCCCCCCGTATAGAAGATTCCCCGGAACGGGTAGTTGCCGCTCGCAGTAGCCGACGCTTGGCGCAGCGCCAGCGTGTGGTGTCGAGCCCAGGGCAGCGGCAAATATTCGGCCGCCGAGTAGCTCACGATGTAGAGCGTGTAGTCGCTGGCGAGCGGCGGGGCCGCGACATCGACGGCGAGGTTCAGAGAAAATCCGCGCTCTGCGCCGATGCTGTGGAGATACGCTTCGGTGTTGGAATAGCTCCAGGCGAGGTGCACCGAACCGAGTTGACCCCGCACCGGCTCTCCGCCGAGGAGCGCGTCTGGGTCGGTGGGGGTGGAGAGCGGCAGGGCGCCGTCGAGCCGGCTCAGCGTGTAGTTGAAAGCGAAGGCGTTGCTCTCGAACTCGCTCGGCAGCGCGTAGGAGATGCCGCTCGTCAGGCTCAAATTCTGGCGCGTAAAAAGCGGCCGATCGGGCCGGTAGAGGACGGGCGCGATCGAGCGGCGAAAGGACATCGAGAGATCGAACGGCAGTCGCTGGTAGGCGTAGCTCAGGGTGCCCTGCGGATCGCTGCGCTCGGTCTCGACGAGCAGGGAAGCGGCCACCGCATGGTGCCCGACGGCATCTGCCGCAGACGTGGTGATGGCGATCGCCGAGCCGAAAGTCCCCGGACCTGCATCGAGCCTCCACGACCGCGGTCGCAAAGTGGGTAACGGATCGTAAGGATGTCGCGAGACGATGCTGGCGCCCGCGTAGCGAGGCGGTTCGGGTCGCGTGTCGACGAAGGGGGAAGCCTCCAACCAGCGGCGCGGATCGAGCTCCATCGAGAAGAGATCGTGACCGTACGAGGAGTACCCCACGTAGACGAGGGTGCGACCGTCGGGCGCTACCTCGGGGTAAAACGCGCCGGTGCGCACGTTGGTGACTTGCCAGATCTTGCCGTCTCTGCGATCGAACGCGAACACGTTGGGAATGCCGAGCGCCCGGTCCGAGGCGAAGAAAATACGCGAGCCGTCCGGTGAGAAGCTGGGCTCCCAATCCATCGCGCGGTCGTGCGTGATCGAAAAGAAGCGGCCGGTTGCGACTTCGACCAAGCGGATGTCGCGGTGCCCGCCCTCGGTCCACGCGCTGTAGGCGACCCATTGACCGTCGGGAGAAAAGCGTGGGGTATAGGCCTGTTCGAAGAGCGCGCTCGGGACGAGCGCGCGGGCGTCCGAGAGCGTGCCGTCGTCACCGAGACGCGCGATCATGAGCGTGGTGGTGCCGCGATGGTTTTCGGTGAAGGTGACGAGCGTGCCATCTCGGCTGACGTCTGGGTCCTGCGCGCGTGCGCCCACCGTCAGCCGTTGTCGCTCCGCATCGAACCCGCTCGGCGAGTCGATACCGCGCGGCAGAAGAAAAAGGTCGTTGACCGCATAGACGCGCTTGGTGATGGCAACGGAGTTGAAGATGAGCCGCCCATTCGCGCCGAACGAAGCGCTGCCGTGCCCCTGCACGCGAACGGCGAGCTCTTCCTCGTCGGCGCCGGTCGGCTGACGTCCGCCGAGCGGCAGTCGATAAAAACCGGGCCGGGAGTGACCGTCGTCGCGGTAGTAGAGCAGCTCGGCGGGAGCGCCGGTCTTCTTGGCGGAAGACGGAACGAATCGCGGATTGCCGACGACCTGCCCCCGGCTGGTGAGGCGCGTCCCCTCTCGAAGGCCGATGGCTTCGACTTTTTGCATCTGCTCGTCGTATTTCGCCGCGAGATGATCCGACCAACCTCGATAGAGCTCTTCGTAGGTGCGGCCGGTGGCGCGCCGGATCGATCGATTGATGCTCCACGGGATCACCTGCTGTCCATAGTCGGCGACCATGGCGCGCAACGCCGATTCGCCGTAGACGTCGGCGATCCAGCGAAGAAAGCGCGATCCGTAAAGGTACCAAAGGTTACCTTGCGGCCAGCGCCGCACGAAGTGCGACATCTGATCGAGCGGCGCCAGGCGATGCTCGAGGACGTCCGCGCGCAAATACATATCGAAAATGGATGAACGCAATCGCCCCCCCGAGGTGTGCTCACTCTCTTCGACGACGGCGAGCCCCTCCAGGATCCATTTCGGCTGGGCGCGATTGGGGAGCCACCATTTGCCGGTAAGGCGATTGACGAGGGCTGGGATGCCTCCTGCGCTGTCGGTGTGAAGCACGTGCGTATGCTCATGCGTCACGAGCTCCAGCTGCCAGTCGTCGTAGTCGCCGAGGGGAGACAAGTCTTCGGGAGCGGTGGTCCAAAGGTGGATCGCGTTGTACGGAAACGCATCGGCGTAACCGTTGGCATCATCGGTGTGATCGCTGAGAACGATGTGGGTGATGTCGTCGAGCTTGTGACCCACCGCTACCTCGAGCCGTTCATTCACCCCTTCGGCGACGGCGGCCACCTTCTCCGCCACCCGGTCGAGGCCCTTGTAGTAGTGAATGCGAAAATGGGTGGTCTCGATCGTCCACCATTGCAGATAAGGGTCGCTCGCGGCCGATGCTGGACGCGCCGACGACAGCAGTTTCAAAAAGAGGGCGATCGGGAAGACGACGAACGAAAGTGACGGGCGCTTGCGAGACAAGGGCTGGGGGCGCCCGCTGGGCGTCACAAATCGTCGTGGAAGAGCGGCTCGCGGTTTCTGACGTAGCGGTAGATGAGCTGCCGGGCTTCGGGCGCAATCTGCGTGAACTGAGCGCCGAACCCAGGAGACGCGCTGGCAGCTTGCGAAGAATCGACCGTCTCCCGCGTCCAGCGGACGATGGCCCCCGCGTCGAACTCGTAGCCGCCCGGCATCGAGACGTGAACGGTGAGCGGCTGTCCCACACGCGGAATCTTGTAGGTCGCGATGAAGATGCCGCCATGCTCGACGACGTCGTTGCCGGAAAGCCCTTTGTAGAAATTGGATGCGCTATGCGCACCGAGCTCGGCATCGACGCGCATGCTCGGCCCGTTACCGGCCGGCACCGCGCCCTGAGGCGCTGCGCCCTGCGGCTGCTCGGCCATCATCGTCGGCTGATAGGGCGAGGCGGCGGCTTGCGTCGGCGCGACGGCGGCGGTGGAGGCGACGTACGTTGCGGCGTAGGCCTGCGGCGATTGGACGGCAGGATTCGCGTACTGCTGCTGCGGCGGCGCTGGTGGATTCGCGTGTGGCTGCGGCGGAGGGGGCGGAGCTTGCCGTGGTGGCTGCGGCGGTTGAGCGTATTGCGGCTGCGGCGCGTGCGGGGGCGG
>DATHEQ010000111.1:0-16853 GCA_035318505.1 Polyangiaceae bacterium
CGCCGTCAAAGTGACGGCGACCAAGGCCATTCTCGACGAGATTGCCGTGCGCTCCGACGTCGCTCGCGTCGTACCCGACCGCAGCTACCAGATCCCGCCGATCAGGCGCTCCGGTGTGGGCACGAAGGCCAACGTCCTAGGCACGGAGTGGGGCCTCGACAGAATCCGAGCGCCCCAGGTCTGGCAAGAGATCGGCGCCTTCGGCGACGGCGTTGTCGTCGGCAGCATCGACACGGGTGTCGAATACACGCACCCCGCCCTGGTCCAGCAGTACCGCGGCTCGCTCGGCGACGGCGCGTTCGACCACAACTACAACTGGTACGACCCTGCCAGCGCGTGCGGGGTCCCCTCGGGGATCCCCTGCGACAACGCTTCGCACGGCACCCATACGATGGGCACGATGGTGGGCGACGACCACGCCGGCAACCAAATCGGTGTTGCGCCGCACGCGCGCTGGATCGCTGCCAAGGGCTGCGAAAGCTTCACTTGTTCGCTCACGTCGCTGGTTGCGGCGGGGCAGTGGATGCTCGCCCCAACCGATCTGAATGGGCTCAATCCCCGTACCGACTTGCGTCCGCACGTCATCAACAATTCCTGGGGCGGCCCCGGCGGTGACGACTTCTATCGGTCTATCGTCGAGTCCTGGGTAGCCGCCGGGATCTTTCCCGCATTTGCCGCAGGCAACTGGGAGGGCGGTGGCATAGCGCCATGCGGCAGCATTTCCTCGCCTGGAGACTACGCCGCGTCGTTCGCCGTCGGTGCCTTCGATATCAACGGAAATCTCGCTGATTTTTCGTTGCGCGGGCCTTCCCTGGGTGGGCTCATCAAGCCGAACTTGGCCGCGCCGGGCGTCTTCGTTCGCAGCAGCGTGCCCGGGGGCGGGTACGAGGCTTTCGACGGAACTTCGATGGCAACTCCTCACTTGGCGGGAACCGTTGCGCTGCTGTGGTCGGCGGCCGACGCGCTCTCCCGCGATGTCGAGGCGACGCGCGCGCTGCTGTCGACCACGGCGGTCAATGCCCTGGAGGCGACCTGTGGGGGAACGCCGGAATTGAACAACGCCTGGGGCGAAGGCCGGCTCGACGCATTCGCCGCCGTCGATCAAGCGCCGCGCGGGCCCACCGGGACCTTGGCTGGAACCGTCTTGGCCGACGACGGCGCAGTCGTGAGCCGGGCGACGATTCGCGCTACCAACCCGCAACTCACTCGCTCGATCGTCAGTGATGCGAGCGGCGTGTTTTCGGTGCGCTTGCCAGTGGGGACCTATGACCTGACCGTGTCGGCGTTTCGATATTTGGCCCAAACGCTCACCAGCGTGGTGATTGCTCAGGATACGACGACCCAAGTCAGCCCGGTCCTGCATGTCGCCCCTGCGTTCAGCGTTTCTGGCGTGATCACCGATGCGGATGGCCAACCGCTGGCCGGCGCACAGGTTTCGATCGAAGGGACGGGCATCGCGCCTGCGACGACCGACGCAACAGGCAACTATGCGTTCGCGCAGGTGCCCGCCGGCGACTACACGCTCCGCGTCGAGGCGGGTGGGTGTTTCGACGCGCGCACCGCGGCGCTGACCGTCGACGCGAACGAGACCCTGAATCTCACGCTGCCCGCCCGCACGGACTCGTTCGGCTATTCTTGCCGCCCGACCGCGTTCGCGTTCGTCGAGGCCACGAACCTCCTACCGCTGGTTGGCGATGACGCGATGGTGAGCGTGAGCCTGCCGTTCCCGTTCGCGTTCTATGGGAATAGCTACGAGCAGGCCTACGTCGCCAGCAATGGTTTCGTCAGCTTCCAAAACACCTCTCCTTCCTTCTCGAATCTGCCCATCCCGGATCCTTCCGAGCCCAACGCCGCCATCTTTGCGCTGTGGGACGACCTGGTCGTCGGAGCGGACTCGAGTGTGCTCACGGAAACGGTGGGCACGGCCCCCGACCGGCGCTTCGTGATCGAGTGGAAGAACGTCCAGTTTTTGGCACAGGGCGTAACGGTGACGTTCGAGGTCGCGCTCTTCGAAAACGGCAAGATCGAGTTGCAGTATCAAACGGCGGGGCCCGAGCCGATACAGCGCGGCGGATCGGCCACGGTCGGGCTCGAAAATGCGAGCGGAACGGTGGGCTTGCAGTACAGCTTCGATCAGCCAAAGCTCGACTCCGGAATGGCAGTGTCGTTCCGCGCGCCGCCGTACGGCATCGTTCGCGGCACCGTGACCGACGCCAACGACGGCCAGGGGCTGCCGGGTGTCGAGGTGCAGGCGTCGAGCGTCAACGCGCCCGTGCGGTCGACGCTGACCGACGCCGCGGGAGCCTATCGACTCGCAGTCCCCGTCGGCGCCGCGACGATCGCGGTATCGGCAGCGCGCTACGAGACCGTCAGCGCGACCGTTCAGGTGGAGGATGGCTCGCTGCTCACGCAAGACTTCGTGCTGAAGAGCGGCCGAGCCAGCGTCACACCGCCCACTCTGCAATTGCTGTTGCCTGTCGGACAGACACGAAAACGACTACTGGTCCTCAGCAACACCGGCAGCGCGAACCTCTCTTTCACCGTGGATGAGTCGGGCGGTGGCCGACAAGCCATGGTCGCGACGCGGACACTGAAGAAGAATCCGAGCGCGAAGACTGGCGCCGCAAATACGCGCGAGCTCTTCGCAGGGGGTGTTCAGGGCCATGGCATGACGCCCATGGCGGGAGGGGACGTGTTGTTCACGTTCACGCCGTCCATCGCGCAGGCGTGGGGCGTCGGGTACACGGGTCGGCTGTGGCTCAGTGAATTCGTCAATCGCGTGAACCACGAATTTACTACCCAAGGGGCCGCGACTGGCCGAGCCTGGCCCGCTTTCGGGATCGGTTTGGCCGCCGGGGACATGGCGTACGACGCGTCCCGCAACCTCATGTGCCAGGTCGACATCGACGGCGACAACGGCATTCATTGTTGGGACCCTGATACCGGCGCCGAGCTCGCGTCGATCGTCGGAGCCTTTCCGTGGACGACGGTTTCGCAGCGCGGCCTCGCCTACCGAGCGGACGACGACAGCTTCTACATCGGCGGCTGGAACAGTGGCCTCATCTATCACGTCGCTGGCATGTCCGATCCTGCGAAGGGCCGCGTGCTCGGGAGCTGTCAACCGGTCGACGGCGTCATCTCGGGTCTCGCCTGGAATGGCGCGGCAGGCGTGCTTTGGGTCGCGACGAACAGCCCGGAAGATACGATCTACCAGCTCAATCCAGACGATTGCACCGTGCTTTCCACGCTTCGCCACCCGCTACCAGGGTTCAACGGCGCGGGCCTGGAAATGGACGACGACGGCAACCTGTGGATGATCTCGCAGGCGACGAATCAGGTGTTCTTGATGGATAGCGGCGTTCCAGTGGTGTCGGACGTGCCTTGGCTGAGCGTCACTCCCACCACCGGCGAGATCGCTCCCGGCGGCAAGGCGAATCTCGACGTGACGATCGACACCACGGGCCTCGCTGCCGGCCAGTATTTGGCGAAACTGTCGCTGAAAACTACGGCGGGGCGCGCACCCAACTTGACTGTGCCGGTGAGTCTCATCGTCACCGACTACCAGCGCGCAATCAATGCCGGCGGCGCGGCCTATACCGATAGCCAGGGTGAGCCCTGGGTCGCCGACCACCCGTACGCGACCGGCGGGTGGGGCTACTACCAGACGGGCAGCACCGCGAGCACCAATCACGCCATCAGCGGCACGAGCGACCCGGCACTTTATCGAAGTCAGCGAATCGATCCCTATGCCTACCGTTTCGACAGCGTGCCGAACGGCATCTACGAGGTCGATCTCCGCCTTGCCGAGATCACCAATTTGAAAAAGAAGCGGCGCGTGTTCGACGTCGTCATCGAAGACACGCTGGTGTTGCCCGCGCACGACATCGACTACGAGGTCGGAACGTTTGCCGCGGACGACAATGTCTTCTTCGTGGAAGTGTTGGACCAGACCTTGGACGTGCGCTTCATCGAGCGCGCCGGCTTCGAAAAGCCAGCCGTCAACGCCGTTCGCGTGACGCGGCGGGCGGATCGCTGAGCAACACGTCGGTTCCAACGTTGGGCATCTCGGCTGCCGCGCCGCTCAGCGCGGCCGCGCCGCCCAGGCGGGCAAGGTCCGTCCCCGCCGCGAACCTGACCGCAGCGCGGAGACTACGGCCAGGCGCCGCAACGCCCGTGATGGACGCTCGAGCAGAAGATCGCACCGGGTCGGCGCGGTCGCCTCGATAAGTCGAGCAACACGGCGCGCTGCTTCTGGTCATGGGCAGACGCTTTGTGGGCCCTCGGGCTACATCGCGTCACCGTCGTGACCGGGGCCAAGCACGAGATCGGCCACGCGATGCTTCAGGATGGGGTGCGCGCCGAGATCGCGTGTGAGATCTTTCAACGCGTCCCCGTACACGGCGTTTGCATTCGACCTCCTATTCTCTACGCACCCAGTTGGTATTTCCAACGTTCGAAGGTTTGCGCACGCGCGGTCGATGCAGATTGACGGTCGCTGCCCCGCACCCATATCGTATAAAGCGTAGAGCGCGTCGGAAACCAAGGCAACATCGGGACATCGTGAACAGCATGGATCAAGCTGGAATCGGGCGGTCTTATCGGACAGCGCTTGCTTTAGCGGAAAGCACCAGACGAGCTATGACGAACTCTGGTGCTTTCGTGACGGCCACGAGACCTGCGCTGTGACGGCCATGATGGTTGAAGAACTGCGATTGTCGCGTGAAACCGACTGGAAGCCGATCCTACATCCCGCAGACTGTTCGCGTGCGTCGCTCGGCCTGCAGGCGCTCCTCGTTGGCGAGCTGCAAGTCACTGCCTTCTGTCGCGGAGAGGGAAACTTCGTCATTCGTCTCAGCCACCGCGAGCCGCGATCTAAAGCTCAGCTCAAGCTCCGAGAACGCCAAATCATCGAGTCGCTCCTGGCCGGCTGCAGCCAGAAACAGACGGCTTACAATCTCAAGCTGGCTGCGACCACCATCAGCGAAGCCATGCGGCAAATCCTGGGCAAAGTCGGGGTCGCACGATGGGAGCATTTGGTAGCCGTAGGATGTGCCCTAGTCGTGGCCGACCGGCGACAGAATTGCATCCTGCGGCTCGACCACTCCCAAGAGCTGCAGCTGGAGCTTTTGGTTCGGCCCAGCGTGGTGTCGAGGCTTACCCCCGCCGAGCGCGATGTCTCCCTGCACGTCATCGAGGGCTGGTCCAACGCACAGATCTCCCGCGCGCGATCCACGAGCGTGCGAACCACCGCAAACCAGATCGCCTCTTTATTTCGCAAGCTAAACGTGCGTGGAAGGCTCGAATTGATTCTTCGGCTCTTAGGAGATGACTCGGCTTCGTGAGCCGGTTCCGAGCAGGGCCGAGTCAGCGCCGCCGGAGGTTCGTACCCCAAGAGCGAAATCCACAACTGCCGCAAAAGAAGAGTTCTTTCGTCTTCCGTTCGGTGCAGAACGAGTCAATGCAGTCTTACGGATAATGGGTAGTTCGGCGCTGCTCAACAGCTGCGTCCTCTCGTGTCTCGCCACCAACGAATGCCGTAAGGGTGCTAGAGCTCCAGAAATTCGTGCATCTGTTGCAATGCCTCGTCCAGCGCTAGCTGAAAGGCCCGGCCGCGCGGCCGCGGGGAGGCGAAGCCGAGCTCGTGCTGCAGCCGGCCGTCAACCACCTTCAGATTGACCCAACCCAGCATTTGCTCGCCCCACAACATGGGCATCGCGTAATGGCCCATGCGGCGCTTGTGGGCCGGCACATAGGCCTCCAATTTGTATTCCCAGCCCCAGAACAATTGGAACCGCCGTCGGTCCCACACCACGGGATCGAAGGGCGCCAGGAAGCGCAGCTTGTCGTCAATCGGGTGCCCGGCGGTCATCGGCTTCTCGTCCTTGGGCCATAACCACAACACGCCGTCGACTTGAGCATGGCCATAGCGGGCTTTCGCATGCTCTTGGACCTGCCGCACCTCGGCGGCCAGATGCGGCACTCCGTAGCGCAGCAGTCCACACAGATAGCCCAGGGTGGTCACCGTCAGCGGCGCGTAAAGCTGCACCGCTATGTCGAGCAACAGACCGGCGCGCGCGAGCCGGACCTCGGGACTGTCATCCTGCGGCGTGTGCCCGATCGCTTCGTAGACGCGGGTTCCGGCCTCGCGCTGCGCCACGCGCAGCAGCCCGCAGTAGTGCAGACCTTCCAGCAGGTGCGTGCTGGCGTTCAGGTTGGCACCCCAGCGCTTGATTGACCCATTGTCGACATGCGTCTGCACGTCCTTGGACCGGGTGCGACCGTGCTGACGCACAAAAGCCAGTACCTTCTGGGCGCGCGCCTGCATCCTGGCGTCCCACGCGCGCGGCGCCTCGCGCGGATGCAGCAGGGTCAGGGTCTCGCGAGGCAGGAAACCGTAGTTGACGAAGAAGGCCTCTTCGATCGCCAAGCGCGGGTAGCGCCGCTCCAAGTCTCCGACGCGATAGTCCGTGACCCGGTGCGCAAGGATCAAATCTTGCGCGCGAGCGGGCGCGCGCATGGGATCGGCTTGCACAAACCCGAGACGCGCAATCGCCCGCGGCAGGCTAGTTGGCTTGAAGAGGCTGCGCGCGATCGTGTAGCGGCGAAGCTGATCGAGATGGGAGGCTTTGCCGCGCGACATTCGGGTAGGGGGCTCATTCGTGCTCACCGCGAGCAAGTGGTGTCCTACCTCCCACGCGAGTCCTACGCCACCCTCACCTCAACGTGCGAGAACCAGAGCCCGCCGGTGCGATCATCCAGACCGCAGTGCGTCGCGCAAAACCGCACCTCGAGGCGCGCGCGCGCGACCGCACACGCCGCGCAACGCGCAAGGAGACGCGTGATGCGACGCCGTTCGTACGTCAAGCGTAAGAACCGCGTTGGCTTGGCTCATGCAAGGAGCGTGACGCTCGCCATCATCGCGGCGGTCGCCAACGCGATCGGGCGGCAGCGCGCGCGAGTCGGGTGGAGCTCTTCATCTTGGAGAAATAGCCGTCATGCGAAGATCGGTTTTCGTTTGGGTGCTCGCTGCGGGTGCGGCGCTCGGTCTCGGGTGCTTTGCCGACGACTCGTCTCCGAGTGGTCAGCCGGGTGGGTCTGCCGGGTCCGGCGGATCCGGCGCATCGGGCGGAAAGAGCGCGGGCGGGACAGCGGGTGTAGGAGGGAGCACGGCAGGCGCTTCCGGTGCCAACGCTGGCGGTGCGCGAGACGGCGGTGTTGACGCCGCCGAGGGAGGTGGCGCCGGCGGTGCTGGCGGCACCGCCGGCTCAGGTGGCACGGGGGGCACCGGTGGCGCGGGCGGCGCCGCCGGGAGCGTGGGCGGTGCGGCGGGAAGCGCGGGCACCGGCGGCATCGACGCCTGTGGGCAATACCGTCCCCTGCCGTTGACGGTTTTTTCCGCCTTCACCACGCTCCGCATCTGCTCGAACGGAACGTGTACGGCGCCGCAGATGCCGTACTATTTTGCGCCGGTCGCAAATCCCAATTGCAATGAAGTCTTCCCCGATGGTGGCATCGTGCCTCCCTTCGCCGATGGCGGCCTTGTCGACGCAGCGAGCACCGACGACGCACCGAGCGAGGCTTCCGCTGACGCTCCAACAGCGGACACCACCGACGTCGACTCCGGCTCCGATATCGCCGATGTCAGCACGGAGCGCAGCGCCGACGTCAGCTGGGAAGCCAGCACCGACGTCAGGATGGAAGGCGGCGCGGTCGAGGCATCGACCGACGCGACGGCGCCGGCATGTTACGAATTTCTCTACAACCCCGACTGCCCGAACGGCCTTTGTTGGGGCGGCGTCATCTTCACACAGTCCGCGGGCGGGATGTCCGACACCGGCATTTGCATCGAATTAGGTGCAACGAAGGTCACCTTTCAAGCGAAAGCGAGCCGACCGGATGCACGAATCAAGTTCGGCGCCATTCGCGAGGGCCTACTTCAGACCGAGTTTTTCCTCAACATCACGACCGACTGGGCAACGTATGAAGTCGCCATTCCCCCTGGCGAGCCCTACAACACGTATTCCTCTGGAGCCATGGGCGTGTGGAACGGCTTTTCGGTGATCGTCGAACCGCAAGATCATCCCGGCGGCACATACATCTTCGTCAAGGATGCCGTCTGGATGAAGTAACGCGCGCTGCGCCACTCATCGCATGAGCTAGCGTAGGACGAATTCGATTCCGAGCGATTGCAGCACGAGCGGCTGGCCCCAAGAGCCAGCTATGCGATCGGCGAACGCGAAGACGGGACGCGGGATCGCAACGGCACCGAGAACGTCTGCTCGCAACCAGAGTGACCAAGCGATGAAGACCGCATAGCCCATGCGCAAGAGGGGTGTTGCCACCAGCGTGTCCTGCTCTCTCCCGAAGAAGCCCGAGTTGGGTGAGCCCTCGGTGTGGATGATGGCCGCGCCCATGCCGGCACCGAGATCGAATGTGCACCAGCGCATCGCGAGGGGTCGCCAGTGAACTCCTGCCGCGACGAGACCGAACGTCAAGCTGGCTGTGCCTTCGTTCTCCTGCCACGTGGCGCGACCGATGGGGGCAAGCCCCGTGATTTCGACGCCCCAACGTGGCCGCAAAAGCCAGTGAAGCGAAACCATGGCCTGCGATGAGATGTCGGACGTGCCGCCGCTTGCCGCCAAAGCGGGTCCTAAGGAGACATCCAGCGATGGAGGTCCGGGCGACGGGGCCGCAGGTGCCGGCCGGTCGCCAGCGCGAGCAACCGGCGCTCGCGCAGTGCTGGCATCGGCCGACGGCGACGCGATCTCGTTGAGTGACGTGCGCACGGCTTCGACGGCGCGCAGCGCCACCACCGCAGGGTCTCGCTCAATCGCCACGACGGCACGGAGGCCCATTTGCCCGGACGCTTTATCGACAGTCCAGACACGAACCTCGCCGCTCGCACGGTCGACTCCAATCGTCGCCACGGCTTCGATGGTTCGCGACAAAAGCTCGATTTCGGAATCGCCGCCCGTCGCTGACGAGCGTTGCGTGGTCCTGACTTCGAACCCCAAGGCGCCGAGCTCCGCGATGATGCGCATCGACATCGGATCGTCGCCGGCGTCGACGAGCAGGATCGTCCGCGGGATAGAATGCTGCGGCGGCAGAGCGTTCGCCCGAGCGGAGAGTGACGAAAGAACCAAGGCGATTGCGGCGGCACGGATCGACCACACCCAGGCCCGTGCCAAATCCAGATACGGTCGCTGTCGGCCACCGATATTCGCGATGGGGCGATCCCTCTTCGGCATCACCGCGCGAACAGCTGTCGAGCCAGCGGGGCCTGTGTGCCCTTGGGATAATCCCGAAGATAGCGTGCGGCAGCCTCGCGGGCCTTGTCCTGATTGCCTGCGCGCACCCACGCTTCGATGAGGCGTCCCTCCGCTTCGCCACGAAGGCTACCGTCCGGTTGTTCGCTCAAATACACCTCGAACCAACGAGCTGCCAAGGCGAAGTCTTTCTCCTGGTCGAAGGCTGTCAGTCCCAAGCTGTAGGCGCTCCGGCCGCCGCCCGCCAACTTGGCGCGTGCCGCGAAGTACGCCTGACGGGCTCGCGTCGCATTGCCGGAGAATCGTGCGGCGTCCCCGAGTAACAGCAAATCGGCGCCCGCAGCGCGGCGGCATTCCTCTTCGAACCCCCGCCGCTCGACGAGTTCCAATCCTTCGCGAAATCTTCCCGTCGATACCAGCGTCCGCCAAGCACTTGAATTCATCACGTCAGGGGAGCTGGGGGGCCGCGCGGTGGGTCGCGTATTTTGATCGGCCCTCGTCGTCGGTTCGAGCGGGGTCCGGCCTCCAAGCGTGGGGTCCGTCTCCCGGTCAACTGCAGGGCTGTCGTAGGTCTCCGGCGCCCGGGGAGCCGTCTCTTCCGCCTCCGCGTCGCTCGTCTCGCCTCGCGTCTCGACGATTTCCTCTTGTCCTGCTTTGCACAATACACGCAGCGCTTCGCCTCGGGCGATGGGCTTCGGCTCGCGCAAGCATGGACCCGACACCAGCACAGTGCCTTCCTGGAGCCGCAACCGGAACACTTCGTCGTTCGCATCCCAGCTCACATCGAACCGAGTGCCGACGACCGCGACCTCGAAGGGCCCCACGGCGACGAGCCAATGACTTGCCGCGCGATGCACGACGGCGACGTTCGCGTGGCCCCGCTCGAGGACGATACGCGCACCACTCGCGTCGATGGCGCTGACGCGCGCTCGCGACCCGGCCGAAAGCGAGAAGAGCGTTCCGTCCGAGAATTGGAGCGGAAGATCACCGCCGCTCGGCGCGGCAATCCACGCACCCACGCGGCCAGGCTCTGCGCCAGGGCCGACGGAGAATCTCAGATCGAGGCGCCGCTGCCGCTGGAACACCCATAGGAAACCCACGCCGCAGATGACGCAGAGCGCTGCCGCAGCCACGATCCGTGATCGCCGAGCCACGCTAGCCGTAGGCCGTCGCCAGGGTGTCCGCCGCGCTTTCGCCTCGGCCAAATAGCCGGCGCGCTCGCGCGCATGATCTTGATCCGCGCGAACCGTCTGCCACAAGCGATCGGAAGGATTCATCGGTTCCTCGTACGCTCGTCGGCGATATGTTCGCGAAGAAGAGGATCCTTACCGGCTGCATCCCAAAAGAGCTCTTGAGCGCGGACCAACCTCCGTTTGATGGTTGCAAGCGATACGCCCGCCATCTCGGCGATGTGTGCGAGCTCCATGCCTTCGACGAAGCGCAGAGCAAATGCGATTCGTTCGTCGGCCGGAAGTGTGTCGAGAACGGCGTACGTGCGCTGGAGCGTCTCGCTCACTTCGGGTGAAACGATCGTCGCCGCCGTATCCGGCAAGTCGTGCGGCGCGAGGAAGCTCAGCCAGCGGCGACGGGTGCGCCGATTGCGGAGAAAGGCGCGCGCAGTGAAAAGGGCGATGCTGCCGATCCAACCTTTGAGCGCCGACGATTCTTGGAGACTGCGGATGCCCTCCAGCGCTCTGGCGAACACTTCATGGATGAGATCGGGCACCTCGGGATCCAGGCCGACGGCGCGGACGATGAGACGTTCGACATATGCGCCGTAGCGATCGAACAACAACTCGGATGCCCCCGCCTCACGCGCCTGAAGCGACGCGACGAGGACGGCGTCGGTGTGCACGACGGGCAAGAGCCGCACGACGCCATCCGTCAACGCGCGGTCGGCCTTGAGTTGCTTCGTCGCGGTCAAGCTCGCTCCATGCCAAGGACTCCACAGAACAGTATCCGAAGGCGTCGTCCAAGGCTCACGGGGAGAGTGAGACGGCGGGGGGCGGCCACGGAAACGAGCCGCCGCATCGGACTTAGTCGTCGAAATGGTTCGTAAATCTACCGCAATGAGAGCTTGCCCCGCAGCGCGATCGCCTCGACCGACGAACCCACCAGCACCTCGAACTCCCCCGGGTCGGCCCGAAAGCGTCGCGACTTGGCGTCGAAATACGACAGCGCGCGCCGATCGAGCTTGATCTCGACCCGCTTCGTTTGGCCGGGCCGAAGCTGCGTCTTCGCGAAGCCCTTCAGTTCCTTGATGGGACGGGGAACGCTCGCGTGGCGATCGCTCACATAGAGCTGGGATACCTCGGCCGCCTCGCGCGCCCCCGTGTTGGTCACTTCGAACGAAACCGAGACCTGCCCCTCGCCCACCAATGTATCGGGCGAGATGGTCATGCCGCCATATTGAAACGTGGTGTACGAAAGGCCATGGCCAAATGAAAAGAGGGGTTTGGCGCCGGCCTTGTCGAAATGCCGATAGCCGACAAAAGCGCCTTCGCTATAGGCAATCTTGTTGTCGGCATTCGGGTAGTAACTGCCGTGGACGGCGCTGTCCTCCCAGCGGCGTTCGAAGGTCACCGGCAGCTTGCCCGTGGGACTGAATTCGCCGAATAGGATCTGCGCAAGCGCTGTCCCCCCTTCCTGACCGGGGTACCACGCTTGCATGATGGCGGGGATCTGGTCCACCCAGCGGGTCATGTCCACGCCGCCCCCCGACGTCATGACCACGATCGTATTCTTGTTGGCCCGGCGAACGGCGTCGATGAGATCGTCCTGGCCGAGCGGCAGCTCGAAAGTGCGATCCTGCCCCTCCCCTTCGCTCGTGTGATCGAAACCAGCGAACACGATGGCGACATCCGCGCGGGCCGCGAGAGATGGCACGTTCGGATCGAAAATGCGGTCGGCCCTTCGTATGCCGAGGCCGAGGTTCGAGTGATGGTCGCGGTGCACGTATTCGAGTCGGAGCGCGTAGGCGCGATGCGCCTCGAGGGGCACAGTCTTCACCGAGATCGGTTCTCGTTGCCGTCCTCGGTCGACCAGCAGATTGCCGTCGATGAACAGGCGGTACTCGTTCAGCCCGTAGCTCGAAACGGCCCAGCGGTAGTCGCCCGCCGTGGGCGGGACGAAGTAACCCGTCCATCGCGCAGATACGTCCTTTCCTCGACCGAGGGGCCAGACTTGCGGCCGGTCCCAGGAGAAGTTCACGCGCTCGTCGATGCGCGTGAGGCCCGGCGGACCACTGAAGGTGGGGTTGTCGAAATATTCGCCCTTGAGGCCCGGCTGGCCATCTTTGGTCGCGGTGACGAAATCGGTGCTGTCGAATATCTCCGGGAGCGTCGCGACGCCGCGCAGAAAATGGACGGTCGCGCTGTGCGCCAGGTAGTCAGCCAGACCCTGAAGAAAGCTGATGGCTACAAACGGGCGCACATGAGCACTGCCTCCGCCCACCGGCACGGCCGGGTAGGCGTTGGGCCCGATCACCGCCACCGACTTGATCTTGTTCTTGTCGAGAGGCAAGAGCTGCCTTTCGTTCTTCAAAAGGACCATGCTCGATCGGGCGGCTTCCCGCGCCAGGGCTCGCCCTTCTTGAGAGAAGAGTGGAATCTGGGCGTCCGTCTGCTCGCGATCGAGCCAGCCGAACTGAATGGCCTTGCGCAGGATCCGACGCACCTTGTCGTCGATCGTCGCCACCGACACCTTGCCTTGCTCGATTGCCGGCATGAGCGTGGCGCGGTTCATGAATCTGCCCGATGGCATCTCCAGATCGAGACCGCCATTGGCAGCGGCTACTCCGTCATACGTCGCATCCCAGTCCGACATCACGATGCCATCGAAACCCCATTCTTGCTTGAGCAGCTCGTCGTTCAAGGCGGCATGCTGGGTCATATGGACGCCGTTTACGAGATTGTAGGCATCCATCACCGCGCCCACGTGCGCCTCTTTGACGGCTGCTTCGAAGGTCGGAAGGTAAATCTCACGCAATGTGCGTTCGTCGATATCGGAGCTCGTGTGGTGGCGATCGATCTCGGAGTTGTTGCCGAGAAAGTGTTTGACGGTGGCGCTCACGCCTTGTGCCTGCACCCCCTCGATGTATGAAACCGTGATGCGTGAAGCGAGAAACGGGTCTTCGCCGAAGTATTCGAAGTTGCGGCCGCACATGGGCGCGCGATAGATGTTCACCCCCGGCGCAAGGAGAAAATGGACACCACGGGCGCGCGCGTCGCGCCCAATCATCGCCCCCATGCGTTGCGCCAGGTCTTTGTCCCACGAGGCCGCTAGCGCGATACCGGCAGGGAAGGCGGTGGAGGGCCCGTAGTTGCGAACGCCGAACGGCCCGTCGGCCATTTTCAGGGCAGGCAATCCGAGCCGTTCGATGGCGCGGATGTAAAATCCGTCGACGCCTCCCAGGTAATCGACCTTCTCCTCGAGCGTCATCTTCTTCAAAAGCGCATCGACGCGCTGCTCGATTTCGGCTGGCTTGGACATGCTCGACCTCGTGGCTCCTGGCATCGCGGCTCGGTCCGACGAGGTCACCGTCGGAGACGAGGGCGGCGTGACGGCATGGGCGCAAGAAACGAGAGCGCCAAGCGCGACCCAACCGAGCCTGCTCCGAAGGTTGTGCATCGTGTTCGTCCTGCAAGCGGCTGCGTGCCGAATGAGGCTGCCAACGTACTCGTTGGCAGCTGCCGGTGGCAACCGTTGCTGGAGCGCGGCTGGTTCAAGGGTTCCACGCCTCCCATACCCTCCACGGCGCGAATTCCGCGCGTGGAAACCGTGCCTGGAAAAACCGTTCCCACAAACGGCGGGCCGCCAGGATGAGCGCATGTTCGTCGTGCCGCATGATCGCGAGGTAGAGCTCGGTGGCGCGTCGCCGGTCCACACCGCCAGGCGAAGTCATTGGCTCGCCGGGCGGCTCACCAAGCTCTTGGGCGAGCCCCTCGAGGATGACCGCGGCGCTAACGGCGTGCGGCGTCGCCCAGAGAGCCCGGTTGAAGACGGGTTCGAGCGCCAAGGTCAGGTGGGTACGCGGCATCTCGTCGGCCGATGCCACCGACGACAAAATGGCCGACAGCTCATCGCGACATCTCACGGCCAGACTGGTGGGGCGAAGATCAACCGTCTCGGGCACGCCCAAGAGCTCGCGGAGCTCGGGCGGAACGGGAATGAGGCCCCGCCGAAAATCTATCTGATGCTGTATTTCGTGCATGTCCACCGCGACCGCGAACCGGTCGACGATTTCGGCGAACGTGCGCCGCATGGCATCCGTATCGAGCTCGCCTTCGATTTCCTCCCACGCTCGCAGGACTGCGCGCGGTGCCCGCCCTTTCCACTTTTCGAGATCGGGGTGCAAGAGCAAGCGGCTCGGCGGCACCGCGCTGTCGTCGGACCGCACTTCGAAGGAATCCCTGAACGCCGCGTCCGGGGCCAGGTTCGCCACGATCTGCCGGCGCCGAGCCAAGAGCGACGCAAGACGGGCCATGCCCGCGCCGTTCGAAAATCGCGAGGGTCGAAGGTCTTCGCGCATAATTTCCGCCGCCCGCTTCGCCAGCGCTTCTGGCCATTCTTCCTCCACTTCGAGCGAGGCCAGGTCCACGAGCTCGGGCGTTCCGCCCCTTGCGAGCGCGGGAAAGACCACCGTGAGGAGTTGACGCTCGAGCATGTCGAGCAGCACCACCGCGGTATTGATCTCGGCGCGGGTGTAGCCCACGAGGAGAGGATCGCGCCGGAGCGAGTCGAGTCTTCTGACGCGAACGAGACGAAACGAATCGCCTTCGGCGCGAATCACGGTCTCCCGTAGAACGTAGTACGAAAGGAGCAACGTTCCCGCGGCGCGATCCCGCAGCATGTCGAGGAAGAAGGGGCGCCCATGCTGGTGGAGGCGAGCGTTCAATCGCTGCAGCGCGCCAGAAAGCGCGTGGAGTGCCTCGGTGGGGAGCGCGCCGCGAGGGCTCACCGCGACCGCGTCATAGGAGTCGAGCAGCGCCGTGAGGTCCAACGCGAGCACGGGGTCTTCGCTCCCCTGCACCACCTTCAATGCGCGATCCCGAAGCTCTGTCGCTCGGTCCGTCGAGCGCGGCAGATCTTCGGAAATTTCCGATGCGAACCGGCTCGCCCGCAGCACCTCCACCGCGTACTCCGGTACGGTTGTCCCGAGCGTGGCCCCCAGCGGCGCATCGAGAGGACTGAAACGCGCACCTTTCGCGCGTGGCATCGCCGTCAGCGCGAGAAGAAGAAATCCTGCCGTTCCGAGGAGGAATAAAGGCAGGGTCCATGGCCGTGACGGGCTCTCGTCGAGGTCCGCGGTGGCGGCCACAAAACGCCGGGCGACTGCCGTTCGATCCTCGCAATCGATGTCGTCGAGAAGACGCGCCTCGCATAAGAAGGCGAGCCGCAGCACGTGGGATCGATCGCTCCTGTCGGCAACCGCGAGATCGGCCCAGCGGATGCAATCGCCAATCGTGCGGCGAAGCCACCATCGAATGAAGGGATGCCGATGGCGCAGTACCTGGGTCAGCTGGTCGTCGCCGGCGCGCGCTGCCTCGGCCAAGGCACGGAGCGTGGGCCGAAAAATCCAAATCGAGAGGATGCAAGGCAGCACAAGCGAGGCACGACTGTAACCGGACGATTCAATTGCCGCCGACAATGTTGACGATGGGCAGCCTGTCGCCCATTTCGTTGGCATTGTCGCCGCGATTGGACACATCGCCGAGGCCGAGCTGGCCGCCGTTGTTGAACCCCCAACACTTGACGGCACCGTTGTCGAGCAACGCGCAACTGAAGCTCGATCCAAGCGAAACGAGCTTTGCCACGCGGCTCGTTCCGAGATCGACGGGGGGCAACTGATCGCCGATGGTAGTCGGGCTTGCGCCACGTGCCATGACATCGCCGAGGCCGAGCTCCCCCTGCGTGTTGTTGCCCCAGCATTTGACGGTATCGTTATCGAGCAGCGCGCACGTATGGAAACCTCCCGCCACCACGGACTTCGCGCTGCGCCCGGTACCCAAATTCACTGCAGGGAGGTTGTCGCCCATCTGGTTCTGGTTTGCGCCGCGGTCGGCGGTGTTGCCGAGACCGAGCTGACCGTACGCGTTGTTGCCCCAGCACTTCAGAGTGCCGTTGTCGAGCAGCACGCAAGTGTGAAACGCGCCCGCTGCAATGAACTGCACCGTGCGCCCCGTCCCCACGTTGATGGCCGGCAGGTCGTCGCCCATCTCGTTCGCATTGTCCCCGCGCGTCGCCATGTCGCCGAGCCCGAGATCGCCGGAATCGTTGAGCCCCCAACATTTGACCGTCCCGTTGTCGAGTAACGCGCAACTGTGGATTTGGCCCGTCGCGATCATCTTCGCGGTGCGTCCGGTTCCGAGACTCACCGCCGGCAGGGCGTCCCCCATGTCGGTCGGGTCGGCCCCACGATCGCGAGTGTCGCCGAGCCCGAGCTGCCCATTGGGGTTGGCTCCCCAGCACTTGACCGCTCCGTCGTCGAGCAACGCACACACGTGCGCCCCGCCCATGTCGACGAGCGTCGCGGTGCGGCCCGAACCGAGGTAGGAGCGCGCACACGTGGTCCACGCCCGCGGAGAC
>DATHEQ010000112.1:0-14247 GCA_035318505.1 Polyangiaceae bacterium
TAGCCGCCCTGTCAGCGCGCGCAACGAACGCTCCTCGGTGTCTTCATGGCGAAACTGTAAGTGCTGCCGTTCGCGAAGAAGGCAGTCCAGGCTCGTGAAGGATCCTCGACGACCGCCGACGACGACCAGAAGTACTCGCTGGCTGTCATCGGAAACGCCGTCCCGTCGATGGAGGGGTTCGTCGATTCGTCGACGAGCGTCTGAAGCTCCCCGATCGACGGCACGCGCCAGCCAGCGCCGTTCAACGACAACGCGGAGCAATATGTCGTTGCGTCGGTCCACGTGTAAGGCGACGTCGAGATCACCTGCTGCCAGGTAAGCTTCGTCTGCGTGTCGTACACGGTGCCGTTCGCGATCGCGTAGCGCCCCGGCGGCGCAGTCGCCGGCGGCGTGGTTACGCATCGGGCGTGATTCATGTACCCCATGTCTCGATAGCTCGAGAACCCGCTCCCGAAAAAGACGAACCAGCCGAGCGTGGGATCGCCGTTGGTGAGCACTGACGAGGACCAGAAGTTTTCGCTGGGCGTGCTCGGAAACGCGTTCGAGTCAATCGATGGATTCGACGTCGTCCAGTCGGAGATCGAGACGAGCTCGATTCGTGAAGGGAGCCGCCAACCGGCGACGCCGTCGACGGTCAAGCACGCACAATAATGCTTGGCCTCCTCCCACTCGTAGGACCGCGAATCGACGTTGCGCTGCCAAATGAGCCCTGTGACGTTGTCGCTGACTTGGTTGCCACTGTCGCTTATGGTGTAGCTCGCGGGGTTCGGCAGTGCGCTGCGCGCGGGGTTCGGCATCACCCAACTCGCCCATGCATTCGGCGCGGCGATCGCGCCGCAGTCGGCGCTGGCGACGTCGCTGCCGTCCCCTCCGTCGGTGCTGCCATCGTACCCGCCGCCGGACGCGTCGCTCTCATCGGGGCCGACTTCGCTCGTCTCTCCACCAATCGCGGATTCGTCCTTTCCTCCGGCCCCCCCTTCGGGCATTTGATCGGCGCCGACCCCGGCCTGGCACGCGGCCGCGCCGAAAAACGATGCGAGGATCGCCGGGTGCGATCGGAAGCGCTCAGCGAAATCTGTGAGAAGAGCGGTTGACCGCATGCGCCGCTGATGCGGTTCGCGCACGCGAGCATCGAGACCGCATGAAGCGGCCAGGTCGACCGGGAATGTCTCAGGCCACAACGACGCCCCTCACACAGAAAGCTCGGGCAGCGTCCCTTCGTACCCCGGTGCGCCGAAGCTCGTCACCGGTACGCCCATCGCATTGCAGAGAGTGGCCAGCAGCCGATTGTGCGGGATCTTGGAGTATTTGACGACTCGGCCCGTCTTGAAATACCCACCGCAGCTGCCGATGAGCAAGAAGGGAGTCTTGCCAACGTAATGACCGGGGCCGGTATCCATGTCGTTCATGGTCACGACGACGCTGTTGTCGAGCGCCGTTCCCGTACCCTCCGGCGTTGCGTCGAGCTGCGACACCAAGTTCGCCACTTGCGAGAAAATCCAAGCGTCGATCTTCATCTTGTCGGCTGCTTGCGCGGAGCCGGCGTGGGCAACCGCATGGTAGTCGGCGGTGACACCGAGCCAGGGGAAGTTATTTCCGTCGCCTCCGCCGTCGTCGTAAAGGTCGAAGGTAATGACTCGCGTGAGATCGCATTTCAGGGCGACCGCTGCGAGGTCGAACATCACCTTCATCAGGGCGGGCGTATCGAGTTTGGTGCCCTTGGCGGGGATCGTCGGTTTCACGCACCCCACGCCGCTGCCGCCGCCGTCTCCGGTGGGAGGCTGAAGCTGCTTTTCGAGCTCGCGGATGGAGTTCATGTGGGCTTCGATCTTGGTGCGATCCTCCGTTCCGAGGCGCTGGCCATAGCCCGTCAAGTCCTGCAGGATGTAATCGAGTACACTTTGACGGCGTTTACGAACTAGGTCGATTTGCCCTGGCGGCAGCGTCGTGCCGGCGAATAGGCGATCGAAGAGCCGCCAAGGATCGGTCTCGGCGACGTTCATCTGTCCGGATGCACGCCAACTCGTGGGGTTGCCGTCTCCTTGCGAGCGTACGCCGAGGTTCAGCAGCGGAGCCTGCAATTGCACGGTCTTGGCAATCTCGTTGGAGATGAACACGTCGACCGACGTCCCCATGCCCGTTCTGCCTTCCGCCTTTTGCTCGGCGGTGCCGGTGAGAAGAGAAGGAAACGAGAAATGTCCGTCGTAGGCCCGGTCGGGTTTTGCATCCAAGACGACCTTCATGTCGAGCCCCATCGGCATGAGCATCTTGGGCACAAACGCCGCAAGTGGTTGCAGGGTCGTGCCGACGGTGAGCGTCGTGCTCGGGGGATAGAAGTCCTCGGCGACGATCCCGTTCGTCCACGCCACCGTGACGAGACGCTTGGGAAAACCGGCTGCCGTCGTCGCGCCGAGAGCGCGTTCGGCGTGAAGCAGCGGCAACATCGCGGCGCTGGCGCCGAGACCGTGGAGCAGTGCTCTTCGTGAGAATCGCTGGTGATTCATGGCATTTCTCCGACCGCTAGGCTTCGGTACCGAAACGTGCGCGACAGGGCGACGCCAACAAGTAACTCGCGCACGGAACCGTTTCCTTTCGTAAAAAACGACGTCGCCGCATTGATCGACGCTTGATCGGCATCCGTTTCGGCGCGACTGAGTGCGAAGCGCGTCCACTGTTTGACGAAACAGCTGTGTGCGTCGTTGCTATTGGACAAGAGCTTGGTCAGCTCGACGGCATTCTTGAAGCTTTGGGAGGTACCGTCGAGGGTGAGCTGGCTGGCCGCGTCAACGGGTTTGCCATTGTCCGTCGTGCGATAGCGACCGATGCCGTCGTAGTTCTCGAAGCCAAAGCCGATGGGGTCCATCAGCGTATGGCAGCCGAGAGCGCACGCATTTTGGGAGTGCTCAGCGAACCGCTCGCGCGTGGTGCCTCCCGCCGAGGCCGCTTTGGGCGGCGGCACGTTGGGCGGCGGTGGCGGAAGCGTGCCGCAAAGAAGGCGCTCCAAAACCTTCCTTCCGCGCTTCACCGGATTGGAACCGTTCGTCGCACCCGTTACGGTCAGAAAACCAGCCTGGGTGAGCAAGCCTGAGCGCTGCGTGGGGTCGAGATTCGTCTTTTGCGGCGTCGCCCCGGTGCTGGTCATCCCATAGAGCTTGGCGAGCGACGGATTGATGAAAGAGTACGGCGCGGTGAGCACTGTTTCTAGGCGACCGTCGCCGTCGAAGACGACGCTGCTCACGAAGTCACGCGTTTCCGTCATCATCGCCGCTTTGAGTTCGTCGGTGAACTCCGGATAGAGCATGGTGTCCTTGGGTCGCTCGGCCACCTGGTCCAAGTTCAGCCACTCGCCGAAGAAGGAGGCCACGGTGTCGCGCGCTTTCGGATCGGCGACCATGCGGCGAGCCTGTGCCTCCACATCGGCGTCGCTCGCGAGCTTGCCAGCGGCGGCGGCGTCGAAGAGCGCCTTGTCGGGCATGGAGCCCCAGAGGAAGTACGAAAGTCGCGAAGCGAGCTCGTAAGGTCCGAGTCGAGCGACGTTACCCTCCATCGTGGGCGCGACCGGTCCAAGCTCCCGGCGATAGACGAATGCCGGCGACTGGAGCATGCTCTCGATGACCATACGAATGGCGCCCGCGTAGTCGAGCGTCACGGTGGTACGCGCTGCCTGGTAGACCCCGACGAGTCGCGTGAGCTCGTCGGCGAGGAGGGGGCGCCGGTACGCTTTGAGACCAAAGCTCGTGATGAAGGTGCGAGCGCACATTTCTTCACCGGTTGCGCCTCCGCTGCATGGCGCGAGCGTGGCGACGTCGGCCGCCGCGGCGGCGCTCTCAGCAGCCGTTCGCAACACATCCGCATCCAGCAGCGAGACCAAGTCCGCACGACGAAAGATGAAGCCTTCCTGCTGGTCGAGAGGAAAGGCGTCAGCTGGTTTGGTCGTATTTCCCAGCAGGTCGCGGACGGTATTGTTGTACTCACGCCGATTCAGCCGCCGTAGCGGCATGAGGCCAGCCGCGTTGGGGTCTCCGGGGGGTACGGATCCACCGTCGGGCGTTGTCCCACCGGATCCCCCAGTTCCAGTTCCAGTTCCCCCGGATCCACCGGTGGAACCTCCGCCAGTTCCAGTTCCAGTTCCCGCAGGTCCACCGGTGGAACCTCCGCCGGTCGAAGGCCCACCCGTGGAAGTTCCGCCGGTGGACGGTCCACCTGTGGAAGCTCCACCGGCGCCCGTCGTCGTGCGGTCACGCTTAGCCCCGTTCTTGACTTCGTCGATGGTCCCGCTGCAGCCCACGGCGAGTCCAACACCAAGGGCGACCACAGAAACAAGTGCGCTTCTCATCTTGCGTCATCCCTCTTCCGGGCAAACGAATGGGCGAACCGTTCCTGTGGGGGGTGCTGGTGTCGCGCCCAACTTCACACCCGACGCTCGTGGTTCGACCCTACAATGGCGGCGGGTGCTCGGAACCTTCAACTCACGAAGCGCCTGTAAGTGAAGCTTCGGGGTGATGCCTACCATTCATCATCGGGCGCCCTGGTGTGCTCGAGAGAGGCAAAATCAGGAGCTGATGAGCACGACAACTGCGACCCAATCGACTTCGTCGAGGATTCATCATCGTAATTCAAGGACGAACCGATGTTTCCTTTCCCTGTGTACCTTGGGGTCGGCCGCAGTCTTGGCTTGTTCTGCCGATCCGGGATCGAACGGCGGCTCGCGACGGGACTCGGGGCCCCCCGGCGCGACGGATGCGAGTGCCACGGGCGGCGCGGGTGGCGTGACGACCGGCGGAGGCGCCGGCGCGACGAACGCAGGAGGAGTGGGGGGCACGAGCAACACGGGGGGCGCGTCGAGCACGACGGGGAGCGGAGGAAATGCCGGCGGCTCGCGCCCTGATGCAGGAACTGCCGGTGGTGCAGGAGGGGGTGGCAACGGCGGGGGCGCGGGTAGCGCGGGCAGCGGTGGCGTCGCGGGCAGCGGCACAGGGAGCGGTGGCACCGGCGGTGTCAGCGGAGCGGGCGGTACCAGCGGAGCGGGCGGTACCAGCGGCAGCGGGTCGTCGCCGCCCGCGAAGGATGCCGGGGGCTCCGACGGGCCGCCCGTCGCGGGGTGCGCGGGCGTGACGGCGAAGTTTTGCGATGACTTCGAGAAGCAGACCGGAACCGCGCCGGTCGGCGATTTCACGGTGAGCGGGACGGGCATCACGATCGACGCCACGAAAGGTTTCAGTGGAACCAAGTCGCTCCACGTCATGCCGACGACAAAAGATCAGCTCGTTTTCACCAAACAGTTCCCTTTCAACGATCTGCACGGTCGCATGATGCTCTTCATGGTGAAGACACCGACCACCAGCAGCCACTGGGACATCATTCAAAGCAACAACGCAGGCGGAACGCAGTGGGAGATCGGCGGTCAGACCGGCAACTTCGAGCTCGTCTGCGACCCGCCCGACAACGGTCTCGATTCGAAGACCAAGTTCCCCGACACCAAGTGGGTCTGCTTGCAGTGGGAATTCAAGTTCGTGAGCGCTGGCGCCGACACCTCGTTTTTGGCCCAGGTCGACGGCGTTCCGGTCGATCAGGGGCAGTTCACCGGCGCCAATTCGAAGGGCGAGAAATGGGTGGCGGGCGCCTGGAGAAATCTGAACATCGGCTGGGAGATCTTCGGAGGCACCACGGCCGTCGAGTTCTGGATCGACGATCTCGCCTTCGGCGATCAGCCGATCCCCTGCCCGTGAATTCCACCGACGAAGACCGGCCGCGCACTCGACCATTTGGCGACGTTGCGAGTCGCGTCTCCACCGAGCGAGTCGTTCCAAGCCCTCGCCGACCATGCCCATCTCACCACAACCGAGCCCATCTCACCACAACCGAGCGGTACGTCCACGTGGCCCGCACGGACCTCAAGGCCACGATCGCGCGACTCGAGGGAGCATCGCTGACCCCGACTCGCGCTCGAGCTCGGAACAGGCTCGTGGTGCTCCCGGTGCGCGGACTAGTCGACGGCGCTCAGCTCTACGCCGTGGAAGGGCATTGGATGTCGCTTTGCGCGGAGCTTGGGCTCGGCCTCTGAGCGCCACAGGGTGCTCCGGGCAGTAGCTTCCGTCACGGAATGACGGCGAAAGACGTCGCTCCCGGATCGGCCGTCCCGAGAGCGCTGTCTGCCAGGGTGATTTGAGCCAGCGTGCTGTCGCCGCGCGTGGCGTTCCACACGCCCTGATTTGCAATCTGCACCGAGTACTCCGCCCGACTTCGAAGGCCCTGTGCCATGTCGGGAAGCCAAAGCGCAAGACGGTACGTTCCCGGGACGAGATCGGCCGGCACGCGCAGACGTACGGTGACCTCGTGATCGCCCGGAAGCCACATTCTGGGATCGACAGGTAGCACGGCCTCCAGACGATGCCCCGCCGCGCTTTCGAGCACCAGGATCACCGGGCGCGGAGTCATCATCGCCGCCCAGCCTCCGTTGCTGAGGCCGAGCTTGAGTGTGAAGCTGCCTCCGGGCTTCACTTCCTTGGGTGCACTGCCAGATGTGAGCACGATGCGATAGCCGAGCTTCTTGTCGATATCAGCGCGACAGCCTCCGGCAGTCCAGCGGCTGATCACGGTCTGGTTGTACTCCTCGTTGATATACGTCCAGTGGAAACGCTCCATCTCGCCCATCGCGATGGGACACTCGTTGCGCTCGTGGGCCGCGCATGTCTCGCCACCAATGGGTGCGTACCTGGTGTCGAGCGCCAGGTAGTCCTTGAGTGTGGCCATCGGCTCGTACTGATACGTGCCGACGTCGTCGGTGCCCGAGAGGAAGCAATCGTTGAAGTGCCCGACCCTCGCAAGGCTCGTGGCGGTGAACGCCTGTGTGGCCGAGATGGGCGCGGTTCCGTAAAACATCCGTTTGTATGCGGGGTACCTGAGTCCGACCGTGCGCGATTCGGGAGATCCCGCGAGCATCGCCTCGACGACTTCTTTCCTGATGGCCGCATCGGCCACGCCGTCGCGAAAGTTCTGCGATGAGTGCCACTCGGCCCAGGCTCCGATGAAGCCAGCCTGGTAGACGAACAGCACGTCCTCGTTCTTCTTTAGGACGGGAGCGAGCTGCTGGATGTGCTTGATCATCCAGTCCTTCGGCGCGTCGTTGGCGCCCGCGCCGCTCGCGTATCCTTCGCCGTTGTCGTAATAGAACCTCACGATCACCTTGATGCCAGCGGTGCGCGCCGCGGCGAAGCCCGCGTCGGCGTCGTCCAGCACTTTCTGGGGCAGATCCTGCGCATGGTTGGTGCCCAAGTAGGCGTCCAGATGCACCCTTCCGTAGAGCAGCGTTTTCTGACTTTGGCGCACGTTCGAGAAGTTTCGCCCGGTGGCGAGATCCGCGGTCGCGTAGAAGCCCCGTTCCGGATTCATGATCACGGCGTCCGACGCGGTGAACGTGAGCGCGGACGCGGGAGCATCGATGGTCGTCGCCGTTCCGCCGGCTCCCCCCGATCCCGACCGGCCGCCGGCGCCTGCCGATCCACTCGATCCGCCGGTGCTCGTGGCGCCAGCCGCTCCGCCGGGCCCGCCGTCACCGGACGCTCCGCCGGCTCCCCCCGATCCCGACCGGCCGCCAGCGCCTGCCGATCCACTCGATCCGCCGGTGCTCGTGGCGCCAGCCGCTCCGCCGGGCCCGCCGGCACCGGCCGCTCCGCCGGGCCCGCCGGCACCGGCCGCTCCGCCGGCTCCCCCCGCCCCCGTCGCGCCACTCGATCCCCCAGCATCCTTCGCACCTGCCGAGCCACTCGTCCCGCCTGCGCTCGTTGCGCCTGCCGCTCCACCACCGGCATCGCCCGCGCCCGCCATGCCGCCGAATCCCCTCGGCTTGCTTCCCCCGCCGCTCGAGCATGCCGCCATAGCCAGCGCCGCGCAGATCCCCGCGCTTCGACTCATCATTCTCATACGTGGACTGACCACGCATAAAAGTGGTCACGATTCCTCCGAATTCGGCGCGCGGGCACGGCGCCAAGGGCAAACGAAGTGGGAAAATCCGCCATTGAGGCAGAATGAGAGGGGCGGCGGTTGAGCCAGAAGGAAGGTGCCGAAGGTTCGAGCCGACAAGAAAATGGCAGATGAACCCTTGGGGTCTGCCGATGGTGGCTCCGAAAACCCGTGCGGCGAACGGAATCGGGCCAGGGTTCTGCGTTTGCGAGCGAGCCATCATGCGCGAAGGCCCAAGTTCAGCGCCTGAAAGGCAGCCACGCGTCCGCCAACTCGCGACAGATGGATCGTCGGCCGACTGGGCAGCCAGCGCGCCCGGGGACGACTACAGCGATATCGTGACTGGCTCGCTCGTCGGCGGGCCGACACGCAAGATCGCCTGTCGACTGTCCTCGGTGTACGCGCTCGCCGTCGACGAGACCGATGTCTATTTTTCGACCTGGCTCGCGAGGGGCGCACCGGGCAAGATCATCGGAAAGATCCCGAAGTTTGCCAGGTGAAAGATACGCACTCTTGATAGGGCGGTGTTCACCGTTTCGGGGCTGCACGCCGGGCGATGACGGCGGCGCGCAGCGATTCGAGCACAGCCTTGTCCTTGGGACGCCCGGCGGCGCGTTTGCTCGCGATGATGCGTTCGAGCGGCAGGATCTTGATCGAGAAGTCGGCGAGCCGCAGATCGACGGCCTTCGCGTATTCGGTGTCGAAGCCTTTCAGTCCATCGCAGTGGGTCACCACGTCGATGCGATCCAGGCCTTCCCCCGCGAGCTCGCGCAAAAACAGGAGCTCCGCGTCGCTGAGGGGAGAGTCGTTTGAGTCCGGCACGCTTGAAACTCCTCGCCAACCTTTGCCAAGGAGGCAGGGTCAGGTTGTAGAGAACGTGCTCGACAATCACCCGCGTCGACCGCGTGACGCTCCGCGAGCCTTTCGGCGTACCTCCTGCGTTGTAGCCGCCGCGCCAGTTGCCGCCGCTGCGTTTTCGACAAGCCGGGCTGGGCGAAGGGATCGCGTGTGGCGTCGACTTCGATGCGCATCGGAGTGTCCATGACCTCCAGCGCCCTCAACATCAGGCTCACGCCAACCGAGCTATCCCGAGCCTCGAGCTTGCAGACGCGCGAAGGGCTCGAGCCGAGCGCGCGCGCGAATGGATGGAAGGCAGCTCTCTCCCACGGAGCGACGTCGCCTTCGGAGCCATCACAGAGCAGCGTCGGGGCACGGCCCCCACGCCTTTTTGCGTCGCCGATACGCCGTCCCTCTCGACACCGTCCCGCCGGAGCAGTATGAGAGGCCATCGTCGAATCCTGAACAATTTCACCAACACACCCGCGCCCGTAGCTCAGCTGGATAGAGCGTCGGACTTCGAATCCGGTGGTCGGCCGTTCGAATCGGTCCGGGCGCGCAACTTGGACGGGCCCGTTAGAGGGCCCTGGCTTCGAGCGCACAGTGCCGGTACCGGAGCAGCACGCCCTCGCCGCGCTCGAGGCCGTACTCTTGATGTATTCGGAAAATGAGTGAAACTTTTCGAACATGTCACGAGCGATCGACTTGGGACGAATGTTGTCCTCTCCGACCCAAGGGTATTTCTCCGCGAACGCGTTGAAGGTGCCGTAGATGAATTCGCGATTGGGCTTGGGATAGTCGAACTGCTCGAGTCGGCAATGCGATCGTCGAACTCTTGCCGCTGGTGCCACCCGTGCCACCCGTACCCGCAGCGCCGGCATTGCCGGACGCGCCGCCGCTCGATCCGGCGGCGCCGCTCGACCCTGCCTTACCGCCCGATCCGGCGGTGCCGCCAGCCGCATCGATACTGCTGCCTGCGACGCCGCTTGCACCCGTATCGGGCCTGGCATCCGGCGGCGGAGGCGGAGCCGCATCACTGATCATGGGCGTCTTCGTGCTTGCCGACTGCGCGGCGTTCACCTGTGCCAACTACCGCGGTTGCGAGTCGAATCCGGCATGGGTGGCTCGTCAAGACGTGACACCTTGTGATTTGCTCACCGATTTTACGACCGCCCTTCCGAAAGCGCTGTTGCACGAGCGATTACTGCTGCCCCCTCCGCAGCCAGCCGACGACTTCCTCTTTTGGATGAATGGGGGCTTCCACAGCGTCGACCAGCCGTCGCCCCGTTCCAATTCTGGGATGCGAGCTTCCGAGTTGCGCCACGACCACCGAGTTATTCGATGAAGGACTGCGGTTTGGCCGCGATTCTCGGCCCTCGAAGCTCCTGAGATCGACCATGTCGGCAGCTCCTTGAAATCTGCCCGTCGAAGCGCATTAGGTCCAGGGAACGCCGCTCACCTAAGGGCGCAACGCTTCGCATTCGCGTCGCCATGCCCCGTCGAGACGCTTGTGGAGCATCGGTACGCCGGGCGCCGAATCGGCCCGAGTTCGCGGATCGCGTGGCGCGCCATCATAGTGGCTATGCGAAATTGCGCGTGAATGGCTATTGCGGTTGAACTCTCCTGATAGGACACTGCAGCCAAGAAGGCGCCCTCGCGTTGCCGCTTGCCTGGGTATGGCGTCTCTCGGACATGAGAGCTCGGCTGGGTCAAACCGCCCTCGGAAGACCTTCGCAGGGCGACTTTCAAGGAGTGAGTGAATGAACGCGCTCAAAAACGTCGGGGCATTCTTGCTGATGTGCGGCCTCATTGGCTTTTGGCAGCCGCATTTGGGATTGGCACAAACCCCGCAGAAGCCCGATGCCGTAAGGGGCACCCCTCCTCAAAGTCCCGCACCGCGCGATGGAGCGCGTGATTTCGACTTCGAAATCGGCACCTGGAAAACCTCCGTGAAGCGCCTCCTCCGTCCTTTGACGGGCTCCACGACGTGGGTCGAGTACCGCGGCACGTCGACCGTTCGAAAGATTTGGGGTGGCCGCGCCAACCTCGTGGAGCTCGTCGCCGATGGGACTGCGGGACATTTCGAAGGACTCAACCTGCGCCTTTACAATCCCGACTCTCATCAGTGGAGTCTCAACTTCGCGAGCAGCAGCGGCGGAAGCTTGGGCCCCCCTACGATCGGTGAATTCAAAAATGGTCGCGGCGAGTTTTTCGATCAGGAGACACTGAACGGACGGGCCATTCTGGTGCGTTTCGTCATTTCCGACATCACTCCCGATGCCTGTCGTTTCGAACAGTCCTTCTCGGACGACGGCGGTAAGACGTGGGAGGTGAACTGGATCGCAACCGACACGCGGGTGAAGGACGGGTGAGCCCCCGAGGGTGGGCACACGCGGCGGGCACGTGCCCGGCCCCGCCATGATTTGCGCATCGAAACGCCGAGAAAACCGATGATCTCGGCCCGGCACGCTCATTGCTGAAGTGAGCTCTATCGACATCGAGCCGCACGTTGCGGCCCGCGCTGTCGACAAGGAGATAGCAATGAAGAGCAGAACAGTCGTGATGAGTTCCTTGGGTGAAGCGCGGCGGCATTTCGGCGTCGCGATCGGCACGGTGGCGTGCCTCGTTCTTGCGGCCGGATGCGGCGCGGCACCGGAAAGTGCGGGCGGCGACGAAGGCCTGCACGCGACGATTGGAGCGCAGGGCGGCGAGCTCGTCGGCGTGAAGGGCTCGGCGCTCGAAGGCGTTCACCTCACCATCCCGCAAGGCGCGCTCTCGTCGGATACGGCGATCAGCGTGCGGCCGGTGACCAACGAGACCCCATTGCCGCCCACCGCGGTGCGAATCGGGCCGCAATTCACGCTCGAGCCGGCGGGACTCGCCCTCGCCAACGCGGCCAAGCTTTCGCTGCCGTTCGACGAAACGCGGGTGACGGACCAGTACCGGTTTGACGACGAGGTCAAGGTGTGGGCGCTGAAGGGGGACGGTAACGGGTGGACCCAGCGCAAGCAGGTCGACAGTACCTCGACCACGGTCTCCGTCGAGCTCGACACGCTCACCACCGTCGCGGCAGGTGTGAATCCGCCTCCCGAGCAGGACATCGTGCGCTTCGCGTTTCAGCCGAACCCCAAGTTCCTGAAGTGCTTGGCGGCGTACCCCGACGACCCCTACCGCCAGCCGCACGTCGAAGCACTCGTCGTGCGCGGTTCGCTCAATGATGGCCTCTTTCTATCGGGCAAATACGTCAAACCGGGTCTCAAGTTCGACATGTTCACCGTCGAGCACAGTCAATTGCTCGCCGACGGCACGGTCGACCCGGCGTTCGCCAACTTCGGTCTCGCCTGGTACCAGAGCGATCTCGAGGCCAACGACAACGGCGTGATGAAGGCGAGCATCCGTACCATTTTGCTCGACCAGATCTTCGGCTTCGATCCGGCCGTCAACCTGACGCCCACTGGGACGTTCCACGTCGGCTTCTGGTTCAACGACCCCAACGACGCTGCGGCTTGCGGCTTCGACGTCACCAAGCCGACGCCGTTCAATGGCGAGCACCAAGCCGGACCCCTCGCCATGATCAGCGTGCCCGAGGCGTCCGGACTCGGCCCGCTTTGCACCAAGCCGGATACCTCGGTCAGCCCCGCCAAGTGCGATCCGTAATTGCCTGTCGGAGTCATCGCGTGGCCGAGGTCGACGTGGCAATCCCAAAGCGCCACCCCACCTCGGCCACGGCGCGCGACGACGGGGGCGGGCACGTGGCCGGTTTTGCGCTACTGCGCAGCGATCCACGCGAGCACGCACGCGGCATCCGCTCTGCTGAGCGGTGGACGTGCAAGCGGCATCGGTGCGCCGCAGGGAGGGGTCGGCGAGAGCTTCTGGTAGATCAAACTGCTCTCGGGGTCCGCCGGATCGGCGAGTAGCACCGCGCATCCTTTTCCCGCGACGCCGACCACGCGCGACGCCACGGCGGGTGAAACGAGATCGAGATCCTGCTGCGGGGCGTCGGATCCGTGGCAAGCGGTGCCGCCACACGTTGGCACGAAGATGCGTGCGACGACGTCGCCACAGGGTCCTGCGTCGGCGCTGGCGGCGCCATCGACTCTGTTCGGATGATCGGCGCCGTCGAGAGCAGCTTCATAGAGTGCCTTGTCGGCGAGTGTGCCAGGGCAGCCCGCGAGCAAGCTCAGTGCACTGAAGGCCAAGAGCCACGACCGGGCCCGCCGATCAATGCGCATAGCGAACTCCCAAACCGAACTGCAGCTGTTCATCGAGCGCGCCACCGGCGACGATCCGGTCCCCGATGTTGGGCTTGAATGAAGCGACGTAGCGCGTGTAGCGGCCCATCAGCCGGCCCTCGAGTCCGGGCACGATGACGAACGCGGCACCGAGCTCGCCATCGACGCCGAAGACGCTCGGCGACCGGAAGCGATCGTAGATCTCGCCGGGTGAAGTCGTGACCAGGTACGCAGCGCCGAAGAGCAGCGACAGCCGTCCGGCGACGAACAGTCGTCCGTCGAAGCCGAGACGAACCGCGGTCGTTCGAGCCGCTGGCAGGAGCGCGGGGAGCGGGGTCGCGGTCTCCATTCCGAAGTAGCTCGCGTCTGCGCCGACGAAGATACCGATCTCGAGGGCGTGCGGCCCGGGCACGAAGATGCGCTCGCGGACTTCGCCGCCGAAACGTGTCCAGCTCGTCTCGATCTTGACGCCTTCGGGTGTCTGCGAGTTGAACGCGAACCCTTGGCTGATTCGGCCGCGGAAGCCGAGATCGCGCAGCACCGGCACATTGCTGCCTGCGAAGGGGTACGTCTCGAGCCCGAAGCTTGCCATGGGCGCGATGGGCAGACGATAGGCGACCGGCAGAGGACCCACGGAATCGCTGTATTGGAAATGGCGGCTGCCGAGATCGGCGCTGGCCGACACGGCAACCTCGATGCGGCCGGCAGCGACGCGGGCTGCCTCGCGCCGGCCGAGCGTTTCTAAGTCACGCTCGCCGAGCGGCTCGGGGTACGGGGGCGCCGCGAAGGCAGCAGACGATGTCGTGATGAGGGCGACGGCCAAAAGCAGGCCACGCCCACCGGCGCGTGGTCTCATCAATGGATCAAGCGATCACGCTGCGGATGGCGGTGCCCGACGTGATTTGGTCGTTGACCTGAGCGTCCGTGAGGCCGATGCCGACGCCCAGCGTTTTGGCGACCGACGCCAAGCTGTCCGCGGCCGCCAGATCGCCGTTGGGCGACGCCGCGCCCGTCGCCGGGTCGATGTCCGCCGCGTGACCGCCGGGAACGATGCCGCCGACGACACCCCCTTTGAAGCCCTTGCCGATCATGAGCGAGACGGAATGCGAGGCGTTGTGTCCGCGACCGTTCAGATCTCCGAACGTGCGCCCGAAGACATTGAGCGTCGCGAACGTGACCTTGTCTTGCAAACCGTAGGTGGTCAGCTTGGCCATCA
>DATHEQ010000113.1:0-8983 GCA_035318505.1 Polyangiaceae bacterium
CGCACCCATGTGAAAGCCGATCGTTTGGCCGGTCGAATAGGCGTCGGCGATTTCGACATTGAGGAGCACGAAGACCACCGCGCCGCCCGCAAAGCAGAGCGCCGCCGGATAGCGGTATCGCTTGGCACTGGCGTCGCCCCGGAGAAGGTATGCCGTGGCGAAGAAGGCGAGCGCGGGTAACCCAAAAGTATAGAGATACCAATTGAAAACGATGACCCCGCTGCGCGGATGGTATTCCCAGAGCGACGGATTGAAGACGAGCCGGACGAGCGTCGACACCGTAAGAAGGGCCGAGCCGACGAGTAGCCCCTTGTGGAGGAGGCGGAGGTAGAGCCAAGCCAATCCTGCCGCCTCGAGGCCCCACGCCACCGTGATCCATTGCTTGCTCAACGTGATGGGGACGGCCGCTGTGAGGAATGCCAAGGTGACCGCGCCGAGCACGGCAATGACGCCGCTCGGGCCTGTCCCCACCACGCGCGGTCGGGCAAAAGAGAGCATCCCGAGTGCGAGCGCTCCCGCGACGATCGCGCCGACGCCGAGCTCGACATCGAGCCACACGTTGCGGGCAAGGGCGTAGAGCACGGCATAATGCGTAACGAGCGCAAGGGCCGCGGAGATCCAGCCAAGGGGCTCGCCGCGGGCGCGCGAGGTCACGAGCGGCAGCGCAAAGAAAGCGGCCATGGGCAGCAGGATGAACGGCAAGAACTCGTACAGTCGCGCAGGGGCGTACCGTTGTGCGAGCGCGACGAGGGTGCCGACCCACATGGCGTGCGCAAAGGCGAGCCAGCGTGACGAAGCCAACGTGAGACCCAGCACGGCGAGCCCGACGACGTGCGCCGCCACGTAGAGGCCGAGCGGTGCGATCGCGGCCGCTTCCGCTTCCACAGAAATCGCCTGTCCAGCGATGATGAATGCGCCGCCGAGCGCGATGCCGGCGCCCCTTCGCAGTGTGGCCGCCGCGCGCTCGCCCGCGCGCTGCTGCCGCCACAAGCAAAGCGCGAGGAGCAAGAGAGGAGGACTCGAAAAGGCGAGGAGCGTGCGCCATTGCTCGGCGCCGAGCACGTCCGGCGCAACGCGGGCCGCGAGGGTCAGCATGGTGAGCCCCGCGCCGAGCTCCAATGAAAAAGGCGCGCCCGACCGCTCGACCATCACGGCGGTGCCCGCCAGGAGAAGGCATGAATAGCCAGCGAGCAGCGGCGCGCCGGCGTGCAGATCGGCCTGGCAGCCCACCGCGAAAGCAGCGAGGAAGGGAGAGGCGAGCGCGGCGCCGAAAATGCCGGTCCGCCAGGGCGTCGTTGGCGCGCGCGCCTGTCTCGACGTGCCGACGGCAAAAAGTATCGCCAACGCGGCGGCGACGCCGAGGGCGAAGGGCACGCCGCCGTCGTCGAGGTACTCCGACGCCCACCCGCCATAAATGAGCGCCGTCGCTGCGAAGGCCATGGCGGTGAGGGTTAGCCAGTTGCGCTTGGCGGCGACGACGAGCACGCAGGCATCGAGAAGTCCGATGTAGCCAAAGAGTGCGTACCGATGGTCTTCGCCGCTCGACAAAAGCACCGGTGTAGCGAACCCGCCGATGAGCCCGATGACCGCGAGCACGAAGGCGTCGCGCCGCACCGCGATGAAGCCGGCCAATGCGGTGACGAGCGCCATGGCGACGAAGGTCGCCGGCGCTGGAATGAGCTCGTACAGCGTGCGGGCCGCGAAAAGGGACGCATAGAGCGTCGCAATCCCAGCTCCGCCGAGCGCTTGCCCGGCGCGATCGGCCTTGCCGCGTATGTAATCGCCGACCAAAACCGCCAGCGCCCCCGTCACGAGCCCGATGCCGATGCGCAGTGGCGGCGAAATGAGGTCGTGCTCGATGGAGTACTCGAGGAAAAAAGCGGCGCCGATGAATAGTCCGAGCCCGCCGAGCCAGGAGAAAAGGCGCACGCCCACGAGCTTCTCGAAGTCGAAGGCCTTTCTCGCGCCGTCTTCGGGCGTCGGCCCGCTGGCTGCGGTTGCCGCCAAGATGTCCCCCAGCCGCGGTCCCTCTCGTGGCCCGGTCGTCTCCGGCCCCCACGCGATTGCCGTTCCACCCTCGCGGGTACGCACCTCTGTGCTCGCAGGCGCGGTGTCTCGGGCGCTCACCGCTGTGGGCACCGGCGCCGGTACCGGCACCTTGGCCGCCTCTCCTCTATCGTCCTGTCGCGCGTCGGCGCGCCGTGCCAGCTCCCCGATCCACCAGTCCGCCCGCGCTCCTCGTTGCTCGAGTTGCGCGACCTGCCGCTCGAGCCGCGCGTTTCGCTTGCGGAGGTCCACGACCAGAAACAGCGCGACGAGGGGCGCGACGATCACCGCGCAGGCGACGAGGATCGCGATCACCGCCATCGGCTCATCCATGGGCGCTCCCCGCGAAGCGTGATGCCTCGTCGCGCCATCGAGCCGCGATCGAGCGAGAGCGCATCGGGCGAATATACCAGTTACCGCTCATGCAGCGCCGTCCGTTTCTCGTCACGACAATGACCGCACTCGAGTGGCAGCGGCGAGCGGTGAGGCGCATTGTGGGTTGGCGGGTGTTGGCTCATAATCGCCGCCCCATGCCCAAATGCTTTGAAAATTGGACGGTGCTGCCTCACGGTCCGCTCGAAAAATTGAGCGCGAACCTCTGGCGCGTCGAGGGCACATTGCCCGACGGCAAGACCAAGCGCGTCATGACGATAGCGCGCATGAAGGATGGCCGGCTCGTCATTCACAACGCCATCGCGCTCGAACCCGCCCTCCAAGCCGAGATCGAAGCCTTCGGCACGCCGGCGTGCATCGTCGTTCCCAATGGCTTTCACCGGCAGGATGCGAAGATCTATAAAGACCGCTATCCCTCGGCGAGTGTCTACACCCCCGCCAAGGCGCGCAAGAAGGTCGAAAAGATCGTTTCTGTGACGGGCGACTACGAGGCGGCGCCGAAGGACGACACCGTGCGGCTCGTGCACCTCGAAGGGTGCAACGGAAGCGAAGGAGCACTCGAGGTGAAGTCCGACGACGGTGTGACCGTCGTCTTCAATGACACCATTTGCAACCTACCGAAGAGGACGGGCTTGGTCGGCTTCTTTTTGGCGCCGACGGGTCAAATGTCCGTGCCGCGGTTCAGCCGGTGGCTCCTCGTGAAGGACAAGGATGCGTTCGCGCGACACGTGAACTCGTGGGCCAAGCCCGATCTGGCCCGCATCATCGTTTCGCACGGCAAAATGGTGACGGAGCGCCCCGCCGATACCCTGATGTCCGTCACGGCCGCGCTCTGACAATCGCTGCGCCACCTACATCGGTGCCGCTGGGGGGGAAGACAGCACCCTCGGGCTTCCGGCCCGGCGTCCGTAATGCCAAAAGTTCACCCCACGCTGCCCGTGGGGTACCATGGAAACGTGTCGAAATCGGACAACCGGGACAGCACGGCGTCGGAACGCACCGTTATCACGCAGCGCAAGCTCCCGGTTCAGCAGGAGAACGCGCTCGGCCGCGAGGCGTACCTCGTCATCATCTATGGCGAGGACTTGGGCCGGCGCATCGCGCTCGGTGAAACCGCCATCGAAGCGGGTCGTTCGACCGCCTGCGGCATCCCCGTCGATCAGGAATCGGTGAGCCGTCACCACGCGCGCATTTGGTGGACGGGGAGTAGTTACAAGGTCAAAGACCTCGGCTCGACCAACGGTACCTACGTCAACGACGCGCTCATCACCGAAGTCGAATTGAACGACGGCGATCAAGTCAAGATCGGCCGAACCATCCTCAAATTCATGTACGGGGGCAACATCGAGGCCTCGTACCACGAAGAGATCTATCGAATGATGACGTTCGATGGTCTCACCCAGATTTACAACAAGCGCTATTTCAACGAGACATTGGAACGCGAGATCTCGCGCAGTCGCCGCTATACACGCGAACTCGGGCTCGTCCTCTTCGACATCGATCATTTCAAGCAAAAGAACGACACCTTCGGGCACCTGGCCGGCGATGCGATTTTGAAGGATCTATCGGGAGTGGTCCGCGCGAAGCTCCGCCGTGAAGACGTATTCGCTCGCGTTGGCGGCGAAGAATTTGGCATCTTGACGCCGGAAGTGGGCATGAAGGGGGCGCGCGAGGTGGCGGAGAAAGTACGGGTCGTCGTCGAGCAGACGGCGTTCCGTTTCGAGAAGCACGTGATGCCGACCACCATCAGTCTCGGCGTTGCGGTGTTGCAGAAAGACGAGGACAGCGCGGACGCTCTTTACAAGCGGTCCGACGCCGCGCTTTACCGAGCCAAACAAGGCGGGCGAAATCGCGTCGAACAGGGTTAAGCTCAGAACCATCGACATGCGCTTGGCACGGGCTCTGAAACGGCACGCCGTCACTCTTTCGTTGGCAGGATGCATCGTTGGCTTTGCTGCGCACGCCGACGCGCAGCAGCAGCAGGCTCCGATGCGATCCGGAGGGCTCGCTCCTCCCCCGCCCGGGAGTGGACCACCACCGCCCGCGCCGACGTACCCCACGTACCCCAGTGCCGCCCAGCGGCAACTCGAGGAAGCCGAGCACAGCGACTCAGGGCGCGGCCTCGAGTTCCTTTATTTCAACGTGGCCGGCGGCGGCGAATTCGCGTCGCTCGGCGACCTTCAAGTGGTCCCGCCCGGTGCAGAAAGCTCCGGCTTTGGCCCCTACTTTTCGGCCGGCGCGGGACTGCGCCTGCTTTTTCTCACGGTGGGCCCCAGCTTTCGCTACGCGACGTTCAGCGACTGGAATCTCTGGACGCTGAACCTCGATCTTGGCTGGCACATCCCGCTCGGTAGTCTCGAGCCTTACGCGATGCTGGGAGGCGGCTTTGCCAAGGTCGGATACCGCGAGGGCGCTTTTGGCCCGTCGACCACGGACGTCTCGACTTCGGGGTTCGACATCCGGATCGGGGGCGGCGTCGATTACTACCTGTCGAGCGTGTTTTCCGTGGGGGCGGCGCTGCAAGGCGATCTTTTGCGCTTGTCGCATAGCCAAGCTTCAGGAAGAACCGGAATCGTCGTCAATCAGCAGACGACGACCGTCGGCTTTGTCGTGACGGGCGGCGCGGTGGTCGGCCTACACTTTTAATCGCCGACCGCGGGAGTCCCGGTCCCGACGCTCGCGGGACATGCCTCGATGCGCGCGCCGTCGGCGATCCACGCGCTGATGGCGAGCGCTTCGGCGCGCGATACCAGGCCGTCGTGCGGCATGCCCGATCCGCGAACGCGGTTGCGCAAACGGTCGTACTCGCCACGCGCGGGCGGCTGCCAAGCGTCGGTGGGAACGCGCGGTTCGAGAAGGGGCGAAATCGGCTCTCCTTTCGTGCCCACTTTCGGTAGCGGCGGGAAACCGGCGTCGCTCGGACAGTTACCAAGCGCGTCGCGGGCCAGACGCGCGTCGGCGACGCGTCCACAGTCGTAGAGATCTTGCGGGTACGCCCAGTGCGCGTACTTTTCGGCCGCGTCGCAGGCCGCGGAAAACGGCATGGCGGATTCCTCGTTGGGATCGAACGGGCATCGCGGCGCCAGCGCCAAGATCATCTTGTAAAGAAGGAAGCTGTTGCCGGGATTCGTGGCATCGATGTACGGCATGTTGTGACCGAAGGGGGCGAGCACGTTGCGGCTCGGCGTCACCGGATCCGCACCGGTCGCCGTCTCGCTCGCCACGACGGCATGCGTCACCAGGTGACGCAACGCTGCCGCGGTGCCCCCGCCCGCGCCATCGTCGTCGAGCCGCAAGACCGATCCCGACGGGCCGCGGCTGTCGCCGCCCGTGCCGTGGCAGCTTCCTCCACCCGTGCAGGTGCTGGTGAGAAACTCGTAGGGACTTTGGGTGACGCCGATCGGCATCGGCCCATCACACGCGCCGTCGGGCAGCGGGCAGAGACTTCGAACGCTGCAGAATCCCATGGCATGGTCATCGACGGGGGCGCGCTGGTCTTTGTCTCCGGTCGTGAAAGCGAAAGTGAATTCCTTTTCGAGCGGCGCGCCGTCGAAGGCGCGCACTCCATTCGGGTCCTGGGCGCCCGTCGGCGCGAAGAGCCGCACGTTGTAGCGCGTTCGCTCCTGGATCTCGCCTCGGATGACCCAGGTGGCCACCCGATCGACGGGGTCGTATTCCGGTGTAAAGCCCGCCGCGATGCACTGGTCGGCGCCCGTATGCTCGCCGCCGATGGTTGCGGCTTGCAGGCACATTCCCTGTCGAACGGCCGTCGATGGCATCAAGAAGCGGTCGAACTGCGCGCGAATGGCCAGCGTTCGCGGAACGTTCGTCGCCTCGTTGGCAGGGTAGGTCCACACCACGTGTGGCGCCGGCCCCGTGCTCGCGGGCGCGGCGGGCGCGCCCTGGTCACAGCCGCAAGAGCTCGTTAGCGCCGTGACGACGGCGGAAAAAATCAGCTCTCGGCGTACATTTGCAGCTGCTCGCGAACGACGGTATCCGACACACCGCTCGCAATGTGCTCCTTCAAGCAATCGGCAAGGGTGATCAGCAGGTCGTCGATCCCCTTTTCCTCGATGATCTTGGAAAGCAGTTGGCGGGCTTCGCGACTTTCGTCCTCCCGCAGAAAACCACGCACTTGCTCCAGTGAGATATCCCCCTGAAAATCCAAGTACATATTGTCTATTAAGTACCGGACCAGTTCCTTCACTGAACTCCTCCTTGGGGGCCCCGCAAAGCGACGTGGCTGACCTATAGCCCTCTGCGGAACCTGGGTGCAAGGAGTTTGCAGAGTTTTTCACCGGCTGTCGCCCGGACGGGAAGGCTCGAGAGGAAGGACGCTTCGTCATTCAGCGGCAACTTTCGAGCTCGGCAGAGCCTGGCTCGTGACAAACGAGGCACGGGCGACCATTGCGGCGGAGCTGAGCCCCACAGTTCGAACGAAACGAAGGCGGGTGAGGATCGACGGAAAGGCCGCCCCGACCGCTGGCCGCGTGACAGATCGCGCAGTCGCGCTCGGTGTGGCAGCTGACGCAGGCGCCGAGGTTACGCTGAGCTTCCCAAGCGTGGTGACCGGGCCCCCGCCCGTTCACCGCGGCGAAGTTGGCAGGATGGAACTTGCCGATGGCGGCGTTGGGGCCGCTCATGGCGACCCCGATTCGCTGGTGGCAACCGAGGCAGAAGCTCTGCTCGTGGTGGCAGCTCGTGCAGCGCGGATTGTTCTGTCGGGCCGCGATGGGGTGGATGGAGATCCAGTCGTTGGGGTGCACGGTGCGGGGGCGCACCCGGCCGTCGTGGCAATCGGCGCAGTAGCGCTCGCTGTGGCAGCTGGCACAAAGAGCACTGTTGTCGGCGGCCACAGCCTTGTGGCGCTCCATAAAATCGGCCGTGTGCTGCGCGTTACCGAGCCAGCGAGGCGGTTTGAGCTCGCCGCTCGAAAAAAGGACTTTCATCTGTCCGGCCCCGTCGGTGAGGTGGCAGGTTTTGCAGGCGCTCTTGGCGCCCCCTTGGGCGGCGCCCGTCATGGCGTGGCAACCGAAGCACCCTTTCATGCGCGGGAGTTGATCGCGCGTCGCCACCTCCAGCTCTTCGATGGAGCCGTGACACTGCCCGCAGGCGATGTTGCGGTCGGCGTGGGCTTTGTGATCGAAGCGAAGGTTCGGTTTGGGCATCTCGAACGACGCCACGCGACCAAGCGCGCCGGGATCGTAGCCGGCGTGACAAAGCGCGCAGCGCGCGAGAAGGTCCGTCGTTCCGGTGACGGCGCGGAGATCGCCGTGGTTGGTTTGGTGGCAGCGGTCGCAGACTTCGCCGGCGGGCAGCAAATCGTCGTTCGACTGGCGGCTCGATCGGGCGGCGCGATGGCAATTGACGCACGTCTCACCGAGCTCCTTGACGTGCTTTTTGTGACTCATGCGGATCGTGATCCGCTGCGGCGGAAAGATGACCGAGCTCGGACCGTTGTCGGGGTCTGCCGCGCCGGGGGGCAACCAAGGCGCGGGAACCGATTGATTGCCTGGCAGAGGCGCCATGTCCGTCACGACCGCCGAGCTGACGGGCGACGTGACGCCCGCCCGTGCCGCGACGATGGCGGCGAGCAAGCATGCGATGACCAGCGCGCGCCCGTTCATCTCGCCTTCCCGGTGCGCACACCCCGCCTCATTTCGTCACCGTCAGGCTAACGATGGCGAGGAGCCGATAGCGCTGGCCAACGAGCCGGTTCATGTCGTGCTCCCACTCGACGAGCGCCTCCAGCACGGGGCTCGGCCGAAAGCCGCCCCCCAGCACGTAGGCGAACGATGTCGCGCTGCGATCGGCCCGGAGATTGTCTTGCCAGTCGAAGAGCGACACCCGCGCCGAGGTCATCCATCGCCCACCCATGAAGCGCCGCTCGCCGTAGATATCTCCGCCCTGCCGGTGCCCGCCTTCGCCTCGCTCGATCATGCCGCGCGCGCGCAAGCTCGCATTGCCGAAACGGAGACGCCCGGAGAGATCGCCAAGCACGTCGGTCTGCGCTGTGGATGCGCGCGGCGACCCGTTCGCGCTCGACGTGAAGGTCGCGGGGTCCCCGTCGGTGAAGAAGCTGCGCGCGCCGCCGCTCACCGCGATGCCGAGGGCTTGCCCGGGATCCCAGGCGACGCGGCCGCTCATGGTCGTCATGGGGTTGTGGGTGAAGAACGTGAAAATCGAATCGCCGTCGAACGTAGGCCGGAAGTAATCGAAGTCGGCGCCCGCGGTGACCTTTTGCGATGCGTACCAATCGAGCTGCACGTAGCCGCTGGCGAGGGAGCGATCATAGAGATCGTAGACGATCGCCCCTTTGGCTCCGCCGATGTCGCCGAGGATAGCGTCGAGCGCGTACCCGAGCCTCTCCGATGACACCCGCGTGGCGTCGTACACGTCATAGAGGCCAGTCATCGGATTGGGGAACGCCGACGCGAGCACCGGGCCGCGGTTCAAGACCTTGCGGTAGTCGAAGCGTCCGTGCAGAAACGTGATGCCGGCACTTTCGATGGCCGCGCCGTAGGCCGGAGCCACATAGGCCTCG
>DATHEQ010000114.1:0-10765 GCA_035318505.1 Polyangiaceae bacterium
AGAGGGTCTCCGCCTTCGACGGGATTGAAAAAGTGGGTGCCCACCAGGCGATCGAGCGCCAGGCAGGTGCTACTGACCATCACGGCCGGCATCGCGAACACCACCATGAAGGACATGACGAGAATGCTCCAAACGAAGAGCGGCATTCGATCGAGCGACATGCCTGGTGCGCGGAGCTTGAGGATAGTGGCAATGAGATTGACTGCACCGGCGAGCGCGGAAAGCTCGGTAAAGGTAATGAGCTGTGCCCACACGTCCATTCGCTTGCCCGGCGAATAGGCGGGACCCGAGAGCGGCGTGTACGCAAACCAGCCCGCATCGGGACCGGTGTTGGTGAACAAGCCGACGTAAAGAAGAATGCCGCCTATCAGATAGCTCCAATACGCAAATGCGCCGAGGCGCGGGAATGCCAGGTTGCGCGTACCGAGCATGAGCGGCACGAGGTAGATGGCCATGCCCTCCATCACCGGCACGGCAAACAAGAACATCATCGTGCTGCCGTGGGTCGTAAAGAGCTGGTGATACAGATCGGGGCCGATGAGCCGCGCTTCGGGCCGGGCGAGCTGCAATCGCATCAGCAGCGCTTCGAGGCCGCCCAACAAGAAAAAGACGAGCGCCGTCACGATGAATCGGAGGCCGATTTTAGTGTGACTTACGGTAGAGAACCAACTGACGATGCCGCCCTCTTCGGTCCAAGTCCGGAGCAGCGCAGCATGGTTACCTTCCACCGGCCCCGGTTCGCGGCGAAGAAGGTCGGATCGCCGCAACGCGGCCGGCGCGGTCATTGCAATCCTCGCAGATAGCTCATGAGCACGTCCAAATCGTCGGCGGGCAGTGCCATGTCCGGCATCAAGGCGCCGGGTTTCATCCTTTGAATGTTGGTGACGAGGGTGCGCAAATGGTCGCGCGTGTTGGGAAACGCGCCAGAAGCCAGCGTGCTCCGCCCCGCGATGTGCGTGAGGTCGGGGCCGACGGTTGCAGCGGCGTCAGTCCCACGAACGGTGTGGCACATGGGGCACGGCCCGGACGCAAAAAGCTGCGCGCCGCGCCGGGTAGACTCATCGGCGGGAGGCGTCGCGGGAGCGCGCTCGTGCTGCAGCCAGGCCTCGAAGTCGCGCTCGGGTTCGGCGATGATCCAGAACGCCATGTGCGCATGCTGGTAGCCGCAAAACTCCGCGCATTGGCCGCGAAACCGTCCCGGCGCATCGACGAGCAGTTTTGTCTGGTTCGTGCGCGAGGGGATCAAGTCGATCTTTCCCGCCAAGCGGGGCACCCAAAAACTATGGATGACGTCGTGCGACGAGAGCTCGAGCAAAATCGTGCGACCCACTGGGACATGGATCTCGTTGGCCGTCGTGACCGTTTTGCTCACATCCGGATCGGTATATTCGAACTCCCACCACCACTGATGACCGACTACGCGGATGGACATCGGCAAACGCACCTCACTCGCAGCCTCGGCGTGTCCGGCCATCGCGCTCGCGACGAGAAGGCCGAGCAGTGTGAGCGCCGTAAGTCCGCCGGCGACGGCGATGGCGCGGTGCAGTTTGCCGAGCGAAGTCGGATCGGGCGCCACGATCGTGACCATGGGGGCCGCGCGCGGCCGCACCAGCGCCCATAGCAAATAGACCATCACGATCACGAACACGGCCGCGCAGACGCCGATGAAGATCCAAGTGAGCCCCGCAAGTCGAGCGGCGTGCTCACCAGCTGGCTGCAGTGCCGAGTGCTCGCCGCAACCGCCTACCGCGAGGGTAAGGAGCGTGAGCGCAAACGCGGCCTTCTTCATGGGTGTTCCGCCGCCTGTTCGGTGGGGTGGTCGGCGGCCGACATGCTGGGTGGCGTCGCCAGCTGCATCGAATCGGGGCGACTCGGCGCGACGTCGAAGCGCGCCAATCCGCCGAGCGATCGTACGTAGGCGACCAGCTGCCGCACTTGTTGCACCGGAATTTTGCCTCCGAAGGACGGCATTCCGTTCGGTCGTCCTTCGACGATCGTGGCAAAGACGTTGTCGGGTGCGCTGCCGTAGATCCACTTCGAATCCATCAACGCTGACCCCATCCCGCCTCCACCGTGACCATGGCACCCGGCGCAGTTGAAGCGCTCGAAGAGCTGCTGCCCCTGGTTGACGTCGTACGCATTGTCCTCTTCTCGACGCGGAGGCGCGGGGGGTGAGGGGCCGCCGGCAACGAGCTCGCCCATGCGAAGCGACGAAGGCAGCGCGGCCGCGTGCGCGTCCCCTATGAAACGCCGCGCTTCGCGCTTGCATGCGGTCAGCGTGGTTCCGGTGACGATGAGCAGAATTCGAGCGAGCAGGGCAGCGTTCTTCATGTGTTTACGGAGAAAAAACGAAGAGCGTTCCGCCTTTGGTCGTCTTGCCCGGCAGATCCGACATCGCTCCCACGAATCCGAGCGCGGCGCTCGAATCGCGCGGGTCGAGATCGCCGGCGACGATGGCACCCGCCCAGCCACCTACGCCGGAGAAGATGGCGACGTACTGCTTGCCGTCAGGGCCGCGGTACGTCATTGGCTGGCCCACGATTCCGGAGGGAACCTTGAATTGCCAGAGTTGCTTGCCGTCCCGAGCGTCGACGGCTTTGAACCAGCCATCCATCGTGCCGTAAAAAACGACGCCCCCTTCGGTTGCGAGCACGCCGCTCCACACCGGGAACTCTTCCGCCAAACTCCAAACTTTGCGCGCGTTCACCGGGTCCCATGCGGCGAGCCCGCCGCGACGCTGATTGGGCGCCGGGTACATCCTTACGTGGGCCCCGACATAAGGTGTGCCCGCGATGTAGTTTGCCTCGACCGGCTCCTCGTCCGAACAGAGGTTTTGCAACGGGATATAAACGAGCCCCGTCTTGGGAGAAAACGCCGAAGGCTGCCAGTCTTTGCCGCCCGAGGCTGACGGACACTGCCCACGCGTTACGTGTCCCATCGCATGCTCTTTTTCGGGCGCGGCGATGGGGCGCCCCGTTTTCAGATCGACGCCTTTCGACGTGTTGACGTCGACGAACGTCTCAGCCGAAAGCACCTCGCCTGTCGCGCGGTCCAAGAGATAGACGTAGCCGTTGCGGTCGGCGTGAAGGAGCGCCTTGCGGCGCGTTCCCTGCCAAGGCACATCGAGGACGAGCGATTCGTTGATGCCGTCGTAGTCCCACTGATCATGAGGGGTCCACTGATAAAACCAGATGGCCTCGCCGGTATCGGGTCTGCGAGCGAAGATGCCACTCGTCCAAAGGTTGTCGCCAGCTCGCACCGCGCCGTTCCAAGGGCTCGGGTTGCCCGTGCCGTAATAGACCAAGTCGAGATCGGGATCATACGACAGCCATCCCCATGCGTTCCCGCCGCCGATCTTCCATTTGTCCGGGGGCCAACTTTGTACGCCCAGATCCTTTCCTCTGTTCTGTGCATAGAACGGGCGAAACGAGGGCCCGATGAGGACGTCGCTATCCGGTCCAGTGCTGTAGGCACGCCACGCAATCTTCCCCGTGCGTCCCTCGAGCGCGGCGATCCAACCGCGCACGCCCATTTCTCCCCCGCTATTGCCAACGAGCACCCTGCCGCGGATGACGAGGGGGGCCATGGTCATCGTTTCGCCCTTGTTGATATTGCCGAGTTGTGCGCGCCAGATCTCTTTTCCGTTCGAGGCATCGACGGCAATGGTTTGACCGTCGAGCGCATTATAGTAGATGCGCCCATCATCGTAGGCGGCGCCGCGATTGACGACATCACAGCAGGCGACGCCCTGCGCCGACGGCGACGCGCCGGGGTCGTACTTCCACTCTACCGGTGCTCCGGGCTTTGCGAGATCGAGTGCGTAGAGATAATTCGGAAACGGTGTGACGACGTACATGACGTTATCGACGACCAGCGGCGGTGCCTCATGGCCGCGTAGAACGCCGGTAGAAAATGTCCACGCGACCCTGAGGGAGCCCACGCTGCCGGTATCGATTTCGGACAGCGTGCTGTAGCGGAGATTGGCATGATCCTTAGCGGCCATTCGCCACTGTCCGTCATCCGCAAGGGGCCGTGCCGGCTCCGCGATGGGCCCGATGGGGCGAGCGGGAGCCGTCGATGCCGTCGTATCCGTGTGCCCATGACAGCCAACGTTGGCGACAAAGAGGCCGAGCGCAACGAAGGACACTGCCCTCCGAATTACACGCATGATTGTTTCCTTCGCAGACATCGTTCTACAAACGACCACGGCGCGAGGTGTGCTGCTTGGATCTGAGGTCGCATGACGGCCTTTGTCGCTCGGCAGTCGACACCAGGTCGCAGGTCTGATCCTGGCGTGGTCAAATCAGATCGTGAACGGCGCTATCGAGCTGCGAGTCACAGCTGGCGGCGCGCGTTGTTGGCGCATGTCGCCCCCCACGCGAGCTTGTACGGCTCGTCACCACGCAGAAAATCAAGCCGCTCGATTCCGTTTTGCTGGGAGTGATCGACGACGAGTCCCAGCAAAAGAAGTCCCGGACTGAGGCTCGCGTACCCCGGGTCGATTCCCTGCAGGTAGCAGTACTTCACGCCTTCGATGACGAACCCATAGAGTCCGGCAATGGTCTTTCCGGAGAGCGTCACCCGATCCACGCTGGAGCAGATGGGCGCAAGCGCGAGAGCGGCATCGGTGTGAAAAGTCTGCAAACGCTGTTCGCCGAGCGCGCCGCCGAGGCCGCGCGTCTCCCAGCGCGCGCGGTGCAGCCGAAACACGTCTGCCCAAGCCGCGTCCATGCCGTCGCCTTGCGCTGTCTCGAGGGTGAGGGATCCTTGCCGTTCGGCGCGACGCCGGTACTTCAGAAAGCGCGCCCATTGGCCGTTCGGCAGCGCGGTGGCAAGCGGCCGAGACAGGGGTGGAACCTCGAGCTGCGGACACGGCGGTCCTTCCGAGAGTGCATCCAAAAACGGCTCCGGCACCGGTGAGCGACGGAGCATCGACCAAGGTGCCAATTCTTCGAAGTCGCAAGCGTCCCACTGATCGCGGTGCCGGAGAAGGCAGCGAAGGATCTCCGGAAACGCCTCGGCCGCGCTCCGCGGATCCATCAGCACGTCGTGGTAGTCCGAGACACCGCCGGCGAGGAATGCAACGAGGCGCCTCGCGTCGTTTCGATAGATGAGCCAAGGGGCAATGGCGACGAGTCGGTCGTCCCGTCTGACCACCGGTGTCTAGATGCAGCGGCAGTCGAAATGGCGGCACCAGGCGATCGCCCATTCCGGCCGCTGAAAGGGGGTGCGGGGTTCACAGCGTTGCCAAAGCTCCTCCCATTCATATTGAATGTTCTCGAGCTCGCTCAGGCTGGTGAGGACGCTGATCTCGAGCACGATGGCCTCAAGCACACGCGGCCAGACGTCCGAAGAGTTCGACGTAGGCAGCGGTCATGGCGCGCGATGAAAAACGCTGCTCGGCCACGCGGCGGCACGAGCCCGAGCTCATCGTAGAAACCCGATCGATGGCATCCGCCATTTCTTCGGCGCTCGACGCGAAGTAGCCGGTAATGCCCTCTTCTAGGAGATCGCCCAAAGCCCCTACCTTCCGAGCGATGACCGGTGTGCCGGAGGCCAGCGACTCCATCGCCACGAGCGAGCTCGTCTCCTCTACGAAGCTCGGCAGGAGCACACAGCGCGCGCGGGCCAAAAGATCCTTCTTCTGCCGGCGACCAATGGCGCCGATGAACAGGCGCCGATCGTCGAGACGAGGGACGATCTCGTTACGGAAGTATCGCATGTGCTCGGGATACGGGAACACCGTGCCGGCCAGGAGCAGCGTCGCCGACGCGCGCTTCGCGGCGTCGAGCGCCAAGTGAAATCCTTTTTCAGGGCAGATGCGCCCGAGGGCGAGGACAAAATCGCCTTTTTCTCGGACCGGGGAGAACTCGTCGAGCATGACGCCATTGGGGCCGAGCGAGAGCGGCACGTTGGCAGGAGGGCACGTTTTCATCTGCCATTGCGACACGCAAACGAATTGCGTACGCGGTCGGGTGCGCGGTAGGCGACTGCGTCATGGCGAAAGGTGATGGGGCGAAGAGCGCCGTCCTTCGGAACACCATCGGTGAGGTACGCGATGCGTCCATCAGGCACGATTCCGAGCAAACCGCCGCACCCGATGGTCTCGTCGTCGGGGTGTGCCGCGACGACCAGTAGGCCGCCGCATGGGGTGCCGAGGGTGCGCTTCGTCATCGCCGTCGCGGCAATCTCGGCGACCTTCGTTCGGCGGTCCATCGTTCGAAATGCCGTACTCGATCGAGCGGGCATTGCTGACCGCCGAACGACCGATGCCGATGTCGATGACGCTGTCGCGTATTAACACTGCCTTAGAGGTAAGAAGCGATATGGCACAATCGACTAGGGCAAGAGCAAAGGGCGGAGCGAAGGCCACGATTGACCACGACGAGATCCGCCGGTGGGTCGAGGAGCGCGGCGGCAAACCGGCAGTCGTCAAAAGGACGGCCAATGGTCGGCAGCCCGGCATCCGTCGTATCGATTTTCCCGGTTTCAGCGGCGAGCAGTCGCTCGAGGAGCTCGAGTGGGACCAATGGTTCGAGCGTTTCGACAGCGCCAATCTCGGCTTCCTCTATCAGGATGAAACAGGATCGGGGAAACCGAGCCGTTTCAACAAGCTCGTCGCGCGCGAATCCATGCAGGCGGGCAATGGCAAGAGCTCGTCGCGGAGGTCCTCCGGAGCGCGCGGCGGTGCACGTGCAGCATCGGCAAAAAGGGGAAATCGACGCGCGGCGGCAGCTCGCCGCGCACCAAGAGCGCCTCGCCGCGCGGCACGTCGGCGAAGAAGCGCGGAGCGAGCGGCTCGTCCGGTGGCCGGGCCGGAAACCGTGGCTCGAAAGGTCGTTCGCAGTCGCGCGGCAAGTAAACCGGTCACGACTTTGGGACGCTCAAGCGGCACGCGGGAAGAAGCCGCCGCGCCTAACGCGGGACGGCCGGGCGTAGTGCGCGCATTTGCGCGACGAGGTCCGTTAAATTTTGCAGTGGGTTACCGCTTGCCCAACTCGGCTGGCAGGTTCCGGAAACGCAAAGGGGGCCACCCTTGCTGAACAAGCGGCTCAGATCCCAAAAAAGGATGCCGCCCATTGGGGCCGTCAGACGCCCATCGAGGCTGCCGAGCAAATCCTTCATCGCCGTCAGATCCAAATAATTGCTGCCGGCGCACCCTTGGCAGCCGGGCTTTCCCAGCACGAGCCGCTGCGCGCCCGTTCCAGCGAAGGCAGCCCACGGACCTGGGTACCACTGGTAGGCGTGCCACGGATTGTTGGTGTCGGCGAGATCGCCGGACGCGGGCCACCCGTTGGCGAGGTTTTTGTAGTTTTGCGCCGTGCTGCGAACCATGGCCGTCGGGTCGCCCCCGCCGCCACAACATTCGGCCGTGCCGGCGTTGTAGTATTGGATTCCGAAGTAATCGAGACGCGGCGTGCCGTCACCGCGCAGACAATCTTTATCGAGTCGCGCGAGCGACCACGGTGAGTCGTCGCCGTTCACGGGCTGTGTGCATTGCCCTCCCATCGCGATCGTCGGTGACAACGGATCGCCGACGACGGGAGCGGCACAGAGGCCATTTCCGACTTGGGGGACGAACGCGACCAGCAGATCCTCGGGAACCGCGTTGATGAGGTCGCGCGTCGCAACGTATTTGTCGGACCCATACGCGTATGCGCCGCCGAGCTCGATATCGACGTCGATGCCGTCGGGCGGAACGCCGTTCTGCGAAGCGAACGCGCGCGCCAGGGTTTCGAGCCGCGACCGCATCATGGTGACGCGCGCGGCGCTCGTCCCTCCTTGTGCCGTCCACCACGAAAGAAAGCCACTCGATCCCACTTCTCCGCCGAGCGAAAGCATGATCTTGGCGCCCGCCGCCCGCGCGGCCAACATGGCGTCGCGTAGATTCGCATGCAGAACGAAATCGGTGGTGGACCCGCCGCCGTTGGCCCAGATGGGGCCGGGGTCGGTCTGAATTTCCGCGCCTTTGAAAGATAGAAACGAGAGGACGTAGTGCGTGATGGGGCTCTTCCCGGCGCACTCCCACGCGAGAATGTGATTCTGATTGGAATCGGGAGTGTCGAGGCAAGTTCCATTGTCTGGGCCGATGCCGAATCCGCATAACGTATTGACATACGCGACGAGGCGAGGTCCCGTTTTGCCACCCGGAGGAGGAATCGAGCCATCGCCGGTACAGCCGGCATCGCGCGTATTCGTTCCTGTCTCGAGGGGTTCGTCGCCCCGCGCGTCCCACGCGTCGCGCGCCTCCCCCGTATCGACGGAAACATCAGCGAGCGGCGGCACGATGGTATCGGGTCGCGCCGTTGCGTCACGCGAAACGTCGGCGCTCGGCTCACTCACGGCATCCTTCGTTTCGTCTACACGATCGGGGTAAACGTCCGCGCCGCCATGCGCATCTTGCGGGTCCGACGTGCCAGGTCCGTCACCGGGATCGGGCGGGTCGTGCGCGTCCCAAGTGCCGTTCGGCGCGTCGACACAGACGTCGCGGCAAGCATCGCCTCCCGCTTGTCCGCTTCCACCATCCCCCGAGGTGCACGCATTAGGGATGGCCAAGCAGATAACGACGCCCAAAGAGATCTTCATGATGCGTGTTGCTCCTACGAGATGCGCGGTAACCGTTATTTCACGATCGGTGGTGGCGAAATGAGTTTCACGCTCAGCCCGCCGGGATAATAGATTCCGGTGGCGAGGCGATAATGGCCGGTCATGGCCGTCGTGGGGAGCAAAAGGGACGCGTCGTTGCTCACCGAGAGGCAGTCGCGGCCATTGCCATTGCAAAGAGCTGGCGGATAAGGGCAGACCCACGCCTTATTGGGCGGCCCGCCTTGCGCTTTGTATTCGAGCGGATTGAACTGCCAAACGGTGACCGGTACCGAGCTGACGAGATGGTAGGCGCCCCTGTCGACGCGAACGGATGCCGTCGGCCGCCCCCCCTCCGTGCAGCTGCGAAAGTCATCTCCCTTGAGCTCCTTGACCCACGGCAAATAAATCTTTTCGAGCTCACCCGGCAAAATGACGACCGATCGCAACGAATTTCGATCGCGTGACACCTTCACTTCCGCGGCGACCGCGGAGTTATTCGCAACGACGACCGCAAAATCGAACACTGACCATACGGGATTGAACGTCACTGTTGGCCAGAAGTCGCAGCCCACGTAGGAACGCGACGTCGCCGCTTCGCCGCAGCTCACCGGATCGGGCGGGATCGCGGTGCTGCCGGGTGTGGTCGTGATTCCGCCTCCTCCCGTCGTCGCGCCGCCCGCGTCGCCTTCGCCCTGACGGTCGAAATCGGTCGAGGCGCACGCTTCGTCAAAGCACGCGCTGAAGAGGACGACCCAACCTATTCGCGCGTATCTGCCCGGCACGACCTCGCGGTGGGGCAAAAAGCGTTCCCATTCGACGGCCGCTGCGCAAGCGGGTTGGCGGCACGAGCGTGTCCGCTTCTCCGCCGATTGGCTCGAATGGCAGCCGCGCGCACCGCACCTGGATCAGCCAGATCCAGGAGCGACATCTCGCAGATCCACCCGGGCTCGCGCGCGCGCGCTTCGCTCGGGGGCGCTCGCGGCGCCATGCCTTAACGCCCGCGGTACCGGGAGGTTATCGAGCGTCAGGCGACCGCGACGCAATGGACCGGACCGTGCACCGCAGGGCGAGGGCGAGGAAGCGTTTGAAAGCATAGCCATGGTGACGGTCGGCGCTGAGCTCGGGACGGCGGTTTTTTCCTTTCGCGCGCCGGGCGCCGAAATGTTCGTTCCTGACGGCGCGCCGGCCGCGCTCGCGCTCGCACGGACGACCCATCTCGGCGTCGGTGCGCACCCAGACGACCTCGAGATCATGGCCTACCACGGCATCGCGGAGTGCTTTCAGCGGAGCGATCAATGGTTTAGCGGCGTCACGCTGACGAACGGCGGCGGCACCGTGCAGGGTCTCGAAACGCTGGGGCGCACCGACGTCGAGACCATCGATGTCCGAAAACTCGAACAGAAGAAGGCTGCGCGCGCGGGTGAGTATTCGGCCGCGGTCTTGCTCAACCATCCCAGCGCTTCGGTGAAAGACGCGCGCAACGCCGACGTCGCGGCCGATCTCGATCTCGTCTTTTCCGCCGCTCGCCCCGAAGTCGTCTATACGCATAACCTCGCCGACAAGCACGATAGCCACGTCGCCGTGGCCCTGCGGGTCCTTGCGGCGCTGCGCCGGTTGACTCCCGACGAGCGCCCCCGGCGGGTCATCGGTTGTGAAGTGTGGCGCGACCTCGACTGGATGTGCGACCCCGACAAGGTGATGATGGCGGTGGATGGACGCCCCGAGCTCGCCGATGCGCTGCTCCGCGCTTTCGACTCGCAGATTCGCGGGGGCAAACGGTACGATCTTGCCGCGCAGGGAAGACGCCTCGCCAACGCCACCTTCTTCGAGAGCCACCTCGTCGATCAAAGACAGGCCCTGATCTGGGGTATCGATTTGACCCCGCTCGTCGCCGACAAGGACCAGGATCCGGTGGCCTTCGTCGAGCAGCACATCGATCGTTTCGCGGCCGATGTGAAGGTCCGCATCAGCAGGATGAGTTAGCGATGCGACCCGCTTCCGTTTCGTCGCAGCGTGCTCGCCAGGAAAAGCTCATGAAGACGACAAAACGGAACTATTCGAGTTCTCTCTCTGCTGGGCTGCTCGCTGTATCGGTCGCCACTATCGATTGTGCGGTCTATGACCAAGGCGTCAAGCCGAGTGATCGCGAGGGTGGCACGAACCCCGACGGGATCTCTGG
>DATHEQ010000115.1:0-4432 GCA_035318505.1 Polyangiaceae bacterium
AGGCACCGCACGGCGTCCACGTCACCCATTGACGCGGAGCGACGCCGCCTTCTGGCTGCGTCGGCGTCCGGTGAAGCCCCGAGCCGAACGTCTATCGAGCGGCCTGGGGCGGCGTGGATTCGCTCAGCGGGGGTCGATCACGGAAGCACTTGTCGATGGCCGGCTGCAAGACGGCGGCTTGATCAGGCGGGATTTTCGGCTTGCCCATCACGGTGATGCCGAGCCGATCCCACGCCATGCCCTGCGGCGGCCAGCTCATCCAGATGATGAGCGCGCGCCCCCTGATGTAGTCGTAAGGGACGCCTCCGCCTTTTCCTTCCCACCAGCCGCGCGAGTCATGGCTGTTGTGGCGATTGTCTCCCATGACCCAGACTTCCTCTGCTTTGACCTGGTAAGGGCCCTGCAGATCGCCGCACATATTGGCGCGGCAAGAGAGCCCCGGCTCGCAATCCGTGTCCTTGCTGCAGCTGCGGCGATCGCTGATCGACGCCGCGGCGCTCATGGCATGGTCGAAGAAGGTGAGAAAAGCTTCGCCGCCGAGGTATTCGACGAACAGCTCGCCACCGTGCTGGGCGAGCGTGCTGTCGCCCCACGTGTGCTTGTAAATACCGACCCGACATTCCGGTGGACGCCACCCATTGATGATAGGGCGGCCGTCGAGTGCCTCGAGCTTGTCGCCGGGAAGTGCGACGACGCGCTTGATGAAGTCTTGGTCGGGTTTTTCGGGAAACTGAAACACGATGACGTCGCCGTAGTGCGGGGGCAGGTGCGGCAAGACGCGGGTATTGGTCCACGGCACCATGGGACCGTACGCGGATTTGTTGACGAAGATGTGATCGCCGACCTGCAGCGTAGGGACCATGGAGGGGCTCGGAATCTTGAACGCCTCGACCACGAACGCGCGCAGGAGCAAGGCGACCGCCACCGCGATCCCGATCGACTCAGCGTACTCACGCAGCTCGCTTTTGCGCCAGGGGGCGAGGTAGGTCTCGACGGATTGCTCCGCCTTGGCAAAGGCGGTGTCGAAATCGTCGAGATCGAAAGGATCCCTGCGCATCGCGTCGCGAAGTTTTTCGAGCGCACCAGCGAGGTCGTCACGTTCTTGGGCGGTGAGAGCGCGTTCGACGTCGCGCCGGCGGCGAGCGAAGATTCGTTCGGCTTCGTCGAGCAGGCCTCCCGCGTCCTCGTAGCGGCGTCGCGCGGGACTAGGAAGGTCGCTGCGGCCCGCGACGCCGGCCAGACCCGCGCCGGGTAAGGCGTGGCGTTGTCCCCACAGCACCATCTCGATCAGCGTGAATGCGATGATGCACACTGGAACCGGTTGCTCGCGACCGAAGGCGCGCAGCGCCGCCAAGATCCCTTGGCCCGCAGCCTCGGTGGGGTCGCTCATCGAGAGCAGCCGGACGAGAAGGAACGCGCCGGCGAGCGGGACGACTACGAACCAAACGGCGCAAAAGGCTGCATAGCGAGCGAAACGCGCGTCTCTTGCGCCGGCCGGTGCCGTTTCCTTCGCCACCATTATTGCGTCGAATCCTGGCCGCCTGTCCCGTCAGCGCTACGTCGCATGGTCCGGAAAGGAAGGGTCGAGCGTACGCTTACGAATGCTGGAATGGGGGGGCGCGCCACCCGGGTATGTATACGCCAGGGCGCCGATGCCGCAATGCCTAAGAACATGGCGCAGCAGGCGCAGGGCTGCGGCGGCCGAACGGCCGTCTAGCGTCATCACGGCTTTCGCCCGCAAGCGGGTGGGGCAGTGCTAAGGCGCATCTCCCATCGATATCAGATAGGTCACGCGGGCGACGGGGTCGAAGAGAGGGCTCACAGGGGGCGCCGCCCGACCGACGAACGGCGAGTTGTCGACGACGAGGTAGTACTGTCCCTGCGGCAGAGCGATCGAACGATCGGTTTCAACGTCGGCGGGAACAATGCCGGCTACGATGGGCGGACCTGGTGGCAGCGGTATGCCGCGCTGAGTCTGGTATTGCCTGCGCCAAGCGTCGCCGGCGGCGCGTGTGGTAACCGCCACGTCGAGCGCAATGCCCGCGCTCCGAATTTTCACGAACAGCATGCGCCCGGGGCCGTCGATTTCGAACGGACCGAGAAAATCGAGCGTGTTGCCGTGAACCTCGGCAAGCTCGTTCATCAACATGACGCGCTCGTTCCCGTGCATGTCGTAGGGGTGCGATGGGCGGCTGCCTGGCTGCAAAATACCGAGGGCGAAGTCGTCGCCGGCGGATTCGTGGATGACGGTGAAACCGCGGCTGAGCTCGAAGGAGACGATCTGTTGGCCGAAGAGATTGGCCAAGACGCCGAGCGGTGTCATGGCCGTGGCGAGCCCTACCGCGGGTTGTTCCACGAGGCCCACGCGAAAATCCGGAGCGGAGATGTTGGCCGGGCGAAACCAGACGTAGATGGTATCGCCGTCCTTGTGAAAATCTGGTTTGTATTCGACGGTGGCGGTGGAGGAGAAGTTGAGGCGCTTCGTCACGGGCGTCCACGCGTAGCCGTCGCCGGAGAACTGCAGCGTGACGGTCTGGCGTTCGTCGTTGGTGACGGACTGGCACCCTGTCGGAAAAAATCGGCCGATGACCGGTGCGCCGTCGGCGAGCCGCAGAGGCGCACCGCGCTTGGTCATCTCTTCGCAGAGACGTCCGGCGCCGAACATGGCGAAGATCTTCCACCGCAGCCACGGGCTCGAGTTGATGGTGTCGTCCACGCACGGGCAGCCCGCCGCGGAGATGGAAAGGACGAGCGCCAAGAAGAGGACACGGGTCACGCGCGGCGTGCCTCGCTTCTTCAAGGCGCGTCTCCCAGCTCGACCGCGTAGTTGACCAGCGCCGCGCGATCGTCGAAAAAATTGGCGGGGGGTGCGATGCGGCCCGCAGTCGCAGTGTTGTCGATGACGAGGTAGTACCGCCCTTTGGCGACCGGGAGCATTTTACGGTACGGCTGCGCCGAGAGCGCGACGTCCGCGAGCAGCGGTGGATAAGCGGGGGGCGTCGTCAGCGGTTGGTGGATGTAGAGCGACAGCCACTGCTCGCCGGCGTCCTTGGGAACGACCATGACGTCGACCCCTTCCGCGCCGTCCACACCGACCGTGAGAAAGAGAGCGCGCCCCTCCGAGTCGACCTCGAACGGTCCCAAAAAATCGCGCTGTCGCGCGTGCACTTCGATGCGCTCGTTGGCGAGTACGGTCTTCGCCTGACCTTTGATCTGGTACGGATGAAACGGCATCTTGCCTTTTTCGATGAGCCCGAGGCCGAAGTCGACGGTGCCGTCGCCCCGGCGAATGACGGTAAAGCCGCGTGTCAGCTCGGCGGCGACGACTTGCTGCCCGAACTTCTCGGCGAATCCACCCGGCGCCAACACGAGCGCCAGGTTGGCGGCCGCGTTTTCGATCATGCCCGCTCGAAAGCTGGTGGACGCAACGTGCCTCGTGCGAAAGTATAGGTACATCGTGGCGTCGTCGAGCAGGAAATCCGGGTCGTAATCGACGACGCCGCTCGCGTCGAAGCCGATGCGCTGGGTGATGTTGGTCCAGGCGTAACCCGCACCGGAGAACTGGACGAGAAAGCTCCGGTTCGCCTCTTCGTCGATGAGACGCGTGTCGCAGCGTTGGGGATAGAAGCGACCGACGCTCGGCTGATCGTCGGCCAGTTTGAGCGGCGCGCCGCGCTTCAGCATCTCCTGGCAGAAGCTTTCTAGGCCGTACTTGAGCATCGCGAAGCGCAGGGATTTGTTGTCGGCGCGGTTGATCACGCCCGGCATGATGGCGAGCACATCAGCGCCGGCTCCCTGGGCCATGCCTGCGCACGACGGCAGAGCGAGGCCAAACGCGAGCATGAGAAGCGCGGCTGTTGTGCGGACCAGCGCGCGCCGGCCGACGCCGGCGAGTATGCGGCGGAGGGACTTCGATTGGGGGTGGGGGCGTGCCATCTAGCCAGACGATAGCCTGCTATCATCGGCGGATGAAGCGCGCTGCAGTTCTGGGCGCGGGCGCATGGGGGACCGCGCTCGCGAAGGTCTTGGCGGACAAGGGCGAACGCGTGACTCTCTACAGTCGCCGGCCCGAGCTGCCCCGCCAGATCGCCGAAACGCGGATGAACGAACGCTATCTGCCCGGCATCGAGCTCGGGGGCGAGCTCACGGTGACGAGCGATCTCGGGCAGGCCCTTTCCGGGGCGACGCTCATCGTGCTAGCCGTCCCGTCGCACGCGCTGCGGGAGGTCGTCGGCGAGGCCCATCGCACGTGGCCGCGCGAAGCGCCGATCGTGAGCGCGACGAAGGGGATCGAAAATGACTCCCTCATGCTGATGGGCGAAGTCGTCCTCGACGTGGCGCCGGCGACGGGGGATCGCATGACCGTGCTCTCGGGCCCGAGCTTCGCGCGGGAGGTCGCGGTCGGGCTTCCGACGGCGATCGTCGTCGCAGG
>DATHEQ010000116.1:0-58695 GCA_035318505.1 Polyangiaceae bacterium
GCCGCTTCGCCGCCGAATATCGCGTCGTCCGCCGCCGCCCACCCACCACCGCCTTCACGTCGTCGTCTTGTTCTCGGTTCATGCCCCGAGTGTCGACGACATCGTCCTCGCCGTCACGACGGTGCGCGGCGAGGAGTTACGTTCGTGCGAGCCCGTGGCTACTTCAAGCCGCTCGAGGATCCCAGTTGGAACGGCGTTGGCTGGAGACCGCTCCAAGTAAAATGGGAACGATCGTAGCGCCGACCAACGGGGTGGGCTCGATCGAGGTTGCTGGGCTTCCAAGCTACGGTCGGTCCGGTGCCAGCCGCCATCAATAGCGCCACACCTCTTTCGCCAGGGGCGCGGCGTTGAGTTCCTTCTGGTAGAGGCGCCACTTGGGCAGTTGGCGATCCATGAGCGCGATGAATCGGTCATCATGCTTCCGCGCGAGAAGGTGTGCGAGTTCGTGGACGATCAGGTACTCGAGGCACTCGGGCGACTTCTTGGCCAGCTCGAGGTTGAGCCAAATGCGGCGGGCGTCGGCGTTGCACGAGCCCCACTTGGTCTTCATCCTCTTGATGCCCCAGCCAGATATCCGAACGCCGAGCACCGTCTGCCATTTCTCGAGCAAAGGCGGAACGAGTTCTTTGAGTTGCTCCCGATACCAGCGCTGAAGAACTTGGGCTCGATGGTTCGCGTTAGCGTCGGGTCTGGCGCGGATTTCGAGAGTTTGCTTGCGCAGCCGTACGCCGCTCGCCCCGTCGCCATCAAGGAGCTCCAGGCGATAACGCCGACCGAGGAAGTAGTGGCTTTCGCCGTTTACCATTTCGCGCTCGCCCTCGCGTGCCTGGAGGGCGAACGATGCTCGCTGTCGGTTTATCCAGCGCAGCTTCCCGATGACCGCAACCCGTACGGCAGCGTCCGAGACGGCCAAAGGTGCAGCCACCCGCACGCGACCATCGGGCGGGTAGACACCTAGGTGCAGGTTCTTGATCGCCTTACGCACCACGGAAACGCGCAGGCCGCTGACGGTAAGGCCATGAGTGTCAGTAGTCATTCTGACTCTTCACCAGCTCGAGGGTCGAAGCGATGCGGGAATCATCGTCAGCTAGCACGCCCGCAATGGCTTGCCGCACCCGCTTGGTCTTCATAATGTTGCTCCGCCAGCCGTCTTGCATGCTGGTTCGCACGGCCTGGTCGACTTTGATGGCTAGGGCTTCGTCGCGATCGAGGTTGTCGTAGAGCGCGCGCTTGGACGTGGTGTCCAAAGAGTTCGGGTAGGCGCCGGCGTTGGGGCCGGATTTGGCCTGCTTGGTCAGCTCGACAATCTTGGCCAAATACTCCTGGTAGCTCAGCGCCGCCTCCTTGCGCTGCTCGATGAGCGCATCGAGCAGGTCCGACATCTTCTCGTAGTACTTCGGGTTGATGGGCGACTCGTCGATGATGAGCTTCCTGACGTTGTTCTCAATCGTCTCCGCGACGGCTTTCTCCTTCTTGCGGATAGCTTCGGGAAGAGCCATCACCGCGTCGGCACCGCGCTGGACGATGAGCTGTACCAGGGAGAGATCGTCGAACTCCGAGACCGTCTCGCTTTCCTCCGCACGGATGTACGTGTCGATCAGATGCCGCATGGCCGGCTCGTATTGCTTGAGATCGATGGCGTCACCGCTGTGCAGTTTAACCTGGCTGCGGACGTTCTCGTAAAACGCGACCTCGTCCTTGATGGCGACGGTTTGCGCATCGCTGTAGCCGGCCTCGGTCATTTCGCCTGCCAGGTTTGCGTAGGCTCGCACGAGCCCAGAGGCGAGCTTGTAGAGCGCGAGTCGCTGCGGTTCGTTGGCCTTGAGTTGCGCCCCGTTACCGTGCTCGCTGGAGGAGAAGTAGCGGTAGAACGCCTGATCATCTCGCGGCGGCGCGACGGGCTCGCACAGCGCCCGCACGGCCTCGAGTGCTTCTTCGAGCCGTTCCCGGGCCTTCCCGATCCGGTCCTCGAGTAGCCCGGCGACGTCCTCCTTGTCGTAGCCATCGAGCGCACCGGACGTGTAGTCGTCCACCGCCCCTTCGAGGCGCGGGAAGAGATCCTTGTAGTCAACGATGTACCCGAACTCCTTGTCATCACCGTCGAGTCGGTTAACCCTGCAAATGGCCTGGAACAGGCCGTGGTCCCGCATCTGCTTGTCGATGTACAGGTACGTTGCCGGTGGCGCGTCAAAGCCCGTGAGAAGCTTGTCGACCACGATAAGCAGCTTCAGCTGCCCCGGTTCGTCGATGAACTTCTTCTTCGCCGCCTTCTCGAAGGCTTCGACCTTGTTCACGGCTTGCTCAGGCGATTCGTCGAACCAGTCCGCCAACATCTGGCGGTAGATGGCGTACTTCTCGAGCGCGTCGGTTGGTCCCTCGCCGCTCTCCTCACCCTTGATATCCGCGGCCCGTGGCGCGTACGACGTGACGATGGCGCACTTCCCAGCAAGGGGCGTCTTGGCGAAGAGCTCGTAGAACTTGCATGCCTCGTAGATGCTTCCGGCAACGAGCATCGCGTTGCCACGCCCGCTCTTCAGGCGGTCCCTGGTCTCCATGTCGAACAGGATGTCGTTCGCGATTTTCTGGAGCCGCGATTGACTCGAGAGGACCTTCTGCATGGTCCCCCAGCGCGCTTTGAGCTGAGCCTTGGCCAGCGGGGTGAGGCCCTTGGTTTTGGCCTCGAACCACTGATCGATTTTCTTCGGGGAGGTAATGCTCTGGTCGATGTCGCGGGCCTCGTAGCGAAGGTCGAGGACAACGCCGTCCTTCACGGCCTCGTCGAATTTGTAGGTGTGGATGTACCGACCGAAGATCTCGATGCTCTTCTTCTTGTCAGTCTTGAGCAGCGGTGTGCCGGTGAAGCCCATGAACACCGCACCAGGCAGGATACCCTTCATGGCCTCGTGGAGATCACCCGACTGCGTCCTGTGGCACTCGTCCACGAACACGAACAGCTGCCCTTTGGCTCGGAAGTCTTTGGGCAGAGCCTTCTTCAGATCCTCCACGAAGCTTTTGATGTCGCCGATTTCCTCGCCGTCTTCCTTCCCTCCGAACTTGTGAATGAGAGAGCAGAGCAACCATGGCGTAGTTGCGTTCAGGTTTGCGATGAGGTCTGCGCCAGACTTGGTGCGATGGATACCCTCTTTGACGCCGAGAAACACCTTCTCGATCTGTTCGTCGAGCTCCGTGCGATCGGTGATGATGAGGACACGCGCGTCGGTAACGTTTTCGCGAATCCACTTGGCGAGCCAGACCATCGTCAAGCTCTTGCCCGAGCCCTGCGTGTGCCAGAGAATGCCGCCTTCCCGGCTCTTGGCGTATGTCTCGGCGGCCTTAACCCCGAAGTATTGGTTGTGACGGCAGAGTTTCTTGATGCCGGCGTCGAAGACGATGAAGTCGTGAATCAACTCGAGGAAGCGCGCTTTCGAGCAGAGTTGGAGGAGGGCTCGATCCAGCGGACTCCGATGCGAAGGCGGGTAGTCGTCCTCGACGAGGTGTTTCCGATTCTCTCCATCCCCGGGCCGCCAGCCGGGACGCTCTTCCTTCCAGCTCAGAAAATACTTCTCCGGGGTCTGGATAGCGGCGTAACGCAGCCCCTCGGTATCGTTGCCGGCCATGACGTACTGCATGGTCGAGAAGAAAGGTTGGATGAACGCCTTCTTCTGGTTGTCGAGATTCTGGCGAATCCCTTCGGCCACGGAGATCGTTGACCGCTTCAGTTCGAGGACGCCGAGAGCGATGCCGTTGACGTAGAGAACAATGTCCGGTCGCTTGCCGTGCGCCTTGGGGTCGGCGGCGTTGATCGTCACCTCCTCGGCGATGGCGAAGCGATTCTTCTCTATGGTCTTCCAGTCGAGGAGCGAGACTGTTTCGGTCTGCGCCCCGACGTCGGCTTTCACCTTCACCCCATAGCGGAGGAGATCGTAGACGGCGCGATTTCGGTCGTAGAGGCTCATGCCGGTGTTGCCCGCGACCTTCACGACCTCAGCGACGGCGCGCCGCATGAGAACCTCGCCGTTCTCGCGATCGCTGTAGCCCTGATACGCCCAGAGGAAGTGTTCGAGCTCTGCTTCGATGATGTTGCGGTTGTCGCCGTCGCTCAGGTTGCCGAAGTGCTCGTAGCCGAGCTCGTCAACGAACAGTCTCGCGACCCGGTGCTGCGTCCGCCGTTCTGCCTCGCCGATGCCGCTCATACGAGACGCGTCCTTCCGGTGAGCAGCTCGTGCATCATGCCCTGCTTGAGAAGGCGCGTCTTGTCGCGACGCTGCTCTATGGCGGTGAGTTCGGCGTCCATGTCGGAAAGCGCGGAGGCGATAGTCTGTTGCTCTTCCAAACTCTCAGCCACCAGAACTTCCGTGCGACTGATGAGGCCAGTATTGAGGTTCATCTGCGAGCCGGTCTGCCCATGCTTTCGCCACCCGGGCTCGATGGACTTGAGCACGTAGTACAGGAAACGCTGGTGAATCTTTAGTCCGTCGAAAACAACGAATCCGTCGTGAATGCAGGCGTCGATATCCGTGATGACTGGGCGTCCGACAGTGGCGCAGATGCTCATGATCAGGCTGCCGCGCGGTGCGGGACGGCTGTGCCTAACCCCGAGAGGAGACAGTCGCTGTTCTGTTTCCCGCAAGAAAATCCCTGACCGAGTAACGTCGGAAATGCGCACCCATCCCACCGTTGAAGATTCATCGAACCAAATCGGGCTATCGATGGGTCTGGGTGAGGCGCCTCTGGTAATGCTCCCGAGTTGGCTCAGCCGTTTCGTCTCCCACTTGCCGCTGAAGCCGGGCAGGCGCGTCCGGCCGGTGAGGAGCTGCTGCATGGCGGCCTGTTTGAGGTCGCGCTTCTTGACGATAAGTCGGTCGAGCGCGCCGAGCAGCGCGTCCACATCGCTCAGCGCCGCCGCGATGGCGCGCTGCTCCTCAGGCAACGGCAGTGGAATCTCGAGCGCCTTGAAGTACGGGAGCCCAATGGTCTTAATTGTGTTCCCGATTGCGATGCGCTCGAACTCGGCCTTCTTGTGTTGGAGCCAGTAGTAGAGAAAATGGTTGTTTAGGCGTGGACCGCACTGCCAGGCCATGAAGTGCTGGCTTACCGCCATCACATCCCGGGTTATTGCGCTCTTGCCTACCCCTGCATCGCGGGACAGGACTACGGTTCCGGCGGGGTGCTCGACGGCGGATGAATTCGCAATCCCAGCCAGCGTGATCCTCTCTGCGGTATCAGAGATGTAGAGGTCGTCGAGCCGATCGGAATCCTTGAGGGACAGCCACTTTATTGTGCCGTTCCAGTACTCAGGATGCTTCTTGTCGGGCGTGTGGCCACTACCTCGCTTCGCCACGGAGTCAAGCAGCACCGAGTTCCATGATGGTGTGCCGGCCATCGCCGCCCCTTGACCGGTCGCGATCATTTCCACACCGCGCCCATCTTCGTCAGGTGCTCGTCCACGCGGGAGGCGAGTGTTGCAAGATCAACTGTGAGCTTCGGTAGCGGTGTCGCGTAGCGATCGGCGAGTTCCCGAATGCGGCTCGTAAGCGTCTGCGACACTCGGTCGAGCTCGCTCTGAACGGAAGCGTCGAGCTTGGCCACCCACTTGTCATCGACGACGAGCGTCTTGACGTCATCCTCTGTCAGCTTGCCATACTTGGCCGCCACCTTCGCGGTGAGCTCGTCCTGGGCCGCCTTCGCTTTCGCGCCGAAGGCCGCTTCTTTCTCAATAAGGGCCATGTAGTCGGCGAGCACTTTGCGCTCGTCGGCGGCGTCGCGGTCGTTCTTCAGGTCCTTGAGACGGGCGGAAACCGAAGCCTTGGTCAGCTTGTCCTTGTCGTTCTTGGCCTCGGTAAACAGACCATCCTCGCCGCCGTGTTCCTCCGCGAACTCCTGCATCGTCTGAGTGACGGCAGCCGCCCCCGATTCCAGCTTCTCAATGGCAGCCTGCTCGGCAGCAAAGTGGCGAGCGATGAGCAGCTCAGTAGGAATCAGCTCCGCCTTGAACTTCTGCTTGCCGATGAAGAAGTCGGGCTTCTCTTTGGACTTCTTGTCCTTATCCTCAACCATTTGTCGAGGCTTGCCGCCCTCGCGCCACCCGTCGCTTACGACGAGGTAGACATCGTCCTGCATGGCCTCGGCCCAGTAGTCCATCAGGTGCTGGTAGATGTCGTAGGCGTCGAGCAGCTTGGCCTTCTCGAACGTGCCCAGAAACTCTTCGGCGAGCGTCTCGATGAGGGCCTTAGGCTTGTCTCCCTTGGCGATAGCGCGCAGCCGGGGCGCACTATCGGCTCGCCATTTGGCGAAGAGTTTCTTCGTCTGAGTGCTCCAGGCGGTGAACTCCGCGTGACCAAAAATGGTGGTCTTGATGTTCGCCGCGTCGACATTGAGCTCGGCGTAACCGGGGCGGCCTGCCTTCTTGAACAGCGCTTCGCGCACCCCCGGGAAGACCTTCCAGTATCGCTCCAGTGCGTCGAGGTCGCGGTCGGGGATGCCGCCGCGCAGATGGCCGTCGATGTCTTGGATGTCTTCGGGCTCGCTCGAGTCGATGAAGCGTGGCAGGTTGAGATTGAAGTCGTTCTTCGGATCGCCGATCTCGGCCAGCGGCACCATCCGCGAATAGCGCGGGAGCTCAAGCCTCCGGGTGAACGCATCGACGATTTTGTGGAGGTCTTGCGCCCTCAGCCGGTTCTTGTTGCCGTCCTTGATGAAGCCATTGGAGGCGTCGATCATGAAAATGCCCTTGCGCGCTGCGGCGCCTTCCTTGTCGAGCACCAGGATGCACGCGGGGATGCCGGTCCCGTAGAAGAGGTTCGCTGGCAGGCCAATGATGCCTTTGATGTAGCCGCGCTTGACGACTTCGCGGCGAATCGTCGCCTCAGCACCGCCGCGAAAGAGGACGCCGTGAGGAAGAATCACTGCGCCTTTGCCAGTGCTCTTGAGACAGGCGAGGATATGAAGGAGAAAGGCGTAGTCGCCGTTCTTCGGGGGTGGGACGCCGAAGGCGAAGCGGTCGTGGAGATCGTTGGGCGGGTCGAAGCCGTTGGTCCACGCCTTGGTCGAGAACGGAGGATTGGCCACAACGAAATCAAATGTCTTGAGCGCGCCGGACTTCGCATCCTTGAAGTGCGGGGAGGAAAGCGTGTTGTCCTGCCAAACCTCTCCCGTAGGACAGTCGTGGAGGATCAAGTTCATGCGAGCGAGCGCCCGCGTCGCGTTGTCCATTTCCTGGCCGTAGAGGGCGAGGTCGAGACCGGTCGCGCTCTTCGCTTCGTCGTGCGCCTTGAGCAGCAGAGATCCCGACCCGCAAGTTGGATCGTGAATCGTTTGGCTAGCGCTCTTCGCGCTGCCCACACCGATAACCTTGGCCATGATGCGCGAAACTTCCGCGGGCGTGTAGAATTGGCCCTTGCTCTTGCCACTTTCGGTGGCGAAGTGCCGCATTAGGTACTCGTACGCGTCACCGAGAAGGTCGTCGCCGTCCGCGCGATTGCTGCGGAAGTCGAGGGACTCGAAGATGCCGACCAACTTCGAGAGGCGGTCGACCATGTCCTTTCCCTTGCCGAGCCGATCCGCGTCGTTCCAGTCGGCGACATCGATCACGCCCTTCAACTCGTTTGCACCCGCGAGCTTGGCGATGATCTTGTTCATCTTGTCGCCGATCTCCTTGTCGCCCTTGAGCGCCACCATGTCGGCGAAGCGGCCGCCCTTCGGCACGTCAAGCAGGTAGTTCTTCTGGCTCGCCGCCTTGTCGGAGACGTACTTCACGAACAAAAGCACGAGGACGTAATCCTTGTACTGCGACGCGTCCATGCCGCCGCGCAGCTCGTCGCAGGAGGACCAGAGGGATGAGTAGAGCTCGGACTTCTTGATGGGCATCTTTGGCTCGGAGCTCGCGGGACATCGCGCGCGAACCTTCGCCGACTCGCTCGCCCCGTCGAGCGTCGAGGTTACGCGGCCTTGCGCCCGTGATCAACGTTGGATAGCGTGACCTTCGTGCATCGGAAGAATAGGGTCGCCCCGGGCGACGTGCTCACCATCCGTGAGGCCGCCGATCTGCTCGGCGTGAGCCTGCCGACGCTTCGCCGCTGGGATGAAGCCATGAAGTTCAAGGCGCGAAGGCATCCCATCAACGGCTACAGGCTCTATGGACGCGCCGACGTGATGCGACTGAAGAAGAGCATCGAGCGGGGCGCGGCATAGCGCGGACGCACAGCAGGTGATGTCCTCCTACGGCAGCTTTTGCGGATGAGACCCTCGAGCGGCTCGCGCGGGTTGGGCGCAAGAACGTTTCGATCGGGACTCGGGCGGGGCTCCCGTGAGGCGTCGAAACGAGTTGAGCTGGCGATTGGGTGAGCCGCAGGACTGCGCTCTCAAGAGGCCCGGCGAGCCTCAACGGAAGCATTGTCCGGGTCGGTGGCGATGACAATGTGCCGATACGTCACCTCGGCGGCAGGGTAGTCCTTTGGGGGCGTGAATGCTTTCGGTGCGATCAACACGACGTAGCGCGTCGACAGTACGACGAGGTCCGCCAGAAGCCCGGCCGTATAGATCGCGAGCTGCTTGCGAGCCTCGGCGGCCTTGCTATCGACCTCGGCGACGGTTGTGATCATTTTCCATTCGGTCAGTACAAGAGCGCGCGCGGTTCGTTGCACTTCGTCGACATGTTTGTCGAGCGGGTCCCCGAACACGAGATCCGTTTCGGCCCCAGCCTCGCGTGCCTTGAACGCCCAAATGCCGTGGCTAAGAAGGTGAACAGCGCCTAGCTGCTCGCACCTCCGTTCATCCGAGGCCGCCGCCCATTTGGCTCGAATGTCATGATCGACAACGATGGATCGGCGAAGGTGCTCGAATGCCCGCTCCGTGATGATGCGCGATTCGTGCTCGGGCTCGGAGATGAGGTACTCGAACCGGCCGCGAAAAACGGCAAACTGCACGCTCTGGGAGGCAATGACGACTTCGTTGCTCAAGTACATCTTCGGCACGACCTCCGTCATGAATGCCTCGAGCGCTTGTCGGGCCGGTCCCGGCAGATCCTGGGCGTGCGCGGTTTGGAATAGGCCGAGGGCCTGGATGATCGATTCCATCTCGGGGCGCAGCGCCCTGCCGGCCATGCCGAGAGGGTCGCCACTCGCAGCGCCAATCGTGGTTCGCACCATCAGGTCGGCAGCTCGTGCAAGCGCCTCCATTCGGTCGGATAGAGCTTCCCACCGTCGTTTCCACAGCATCCAGCGATTCTACGGGTGGTCGACCATTCGACCAGGCTTTTGTACGGAGGGTAGACCGCTTGCCAAGCCTCCTGGTCCCGCCAACCAAGCAGCGAAGTCTTCCGCGATCGCACCTCGCTGCCCGATGAATTCACTTCGTCGAGCTCGCAGTCGATGACCCTCATCACGTCGTTGTGTTGATTGCTGCCGCGACGCGGGACTCATCCGTGGCCGTCCGCGTTGGAGATGTCGGACTCGGCGCTCGGGTGAGGGGCCGTGCTCGAATCGCAGGCTTCGAAGGCGGTAAAGTGCGCCTGCACGTCGTTGGGAATCTCGGCCGGATCGATCACATAGTGATGCGAGCCACGGGTGCCAATCGTTCGCTGCAGCGCAGCTCCAAGCAGATACATCGCTGCGTCTGTATCCGCGTCCGCGCAGTGCCCGATGCGTGCGCGCACGGCGGCACGGATTCCCCTCACGCCAATCTGTGGCCGCGCCTTCACGACTTGCACGACCGCGGCAGCGACGGGGAGCAAACGCACCCGCCTTACTTTGTCAGGAATCCACGTGCCGCGCAGGGATGGGTGCGGCGTGAGACACATCCGCCTCATCGACTTTGGCCTGCTGCGCCGGATCTTCATGGGCCGCATCGTGACTGACCTCATCACCATACTACCGGTAGTTCAGGCGCTCTTTGAGGAGTTGCATCGTGGCGACACCGATGACTCCGCCGCGCTCGAATTTAGTCCGCCACAGCAAAGCCACGGTCTCTGAACGTTAGGCGGCCCCGCGCCACCCTCGAATTTCGCTCGCCGCGGTTGTCCGAACGCCAGGTCGTCGCTCGCCACGCCGGAAAAGTACCCGCCTAAGTCAACGCCACGGTCGCCCGCACCCCGCCGAAGCCTCCCGCCACGCTCGAAATACACCGACTTTCGGTCTCGCGCCGCACTCACGTCCCGCCGCAGTTAGCTCCGCGGCCCGCTTCTCGGCCGTGTAAACTGGGCCCGTCAGAAAAACATGTGGCCCGCGTCGGCTCTGAACCGACCGGGCCACCTGGCGCACGAGGGCAATCGTGACGCAGGCGAAGGTTAGCAGAATCACGCGCGGTCTCGACGTTGCTACGACGCTCACCAGGCTCAGTGCTCAGGTGGACGCGGAGCTTCACCGGGGCGACGCGCGGCGATTGTGGGCGCTACGAGCGGTGCTTTCGGCGGGCGTGAAGGTTGGGCTTCGGCAGGCGCGTGCGAGAGACTACGCGCTGGCGCACAACGCCGTGCTCGAGTGGGTTTCGGCGTTACCCCGTGAGCATGGCGAGGCTCCGCCGTTTCCGGCGGAGGCGGCTTTCCTCGCGAGCCATCCGGTTCACGCGCCTCTGAGACTTCGCGACGTTTTCGCGGGAAGCGTCGGCGTACTGCTCGATGCGGGGCTTTCGGCTCGCGAATGCGCCCAGCTCGTGGACGACGGCTGGGGGGGGCCGACGATAGAGCGGATCCGGCGCGTCCGGCGGCAAGGCAAACGCGCCGGCCCTGACTCGTGGAGCTTCCTCGAGAGAGCGTTGAGAAATGTCAAGGGCGATTGCGGCACGTGCCGAAGCGCCCACATGGACGTCGCTTCGGCAGCGGTCGCGCACGAAGATGCGGGACGAGGTGATGATCGTGACGACGACAGACAAACTGATGCTGATCGAGGAAGTTGCGAGCGAGCTTCGGACGCCTGCGGCGACAATTCGCTGGTGGATTCGCACGGGCAAGCTCCAAGGGCATCGGCCTGGCCGGTGGCTGCTGGTACCCCGAAGCTCCATCGAGGCGCTCTTGTCGCAGCGGAAGGTGAGGCCGTCGTGTCGAAGTGCGACGTCGCGCCTTCGCGTCGTTCCGAGCGAACTCGATCGAAAGCGGGCCGACGAGGCCCTTCGAAAGTTGGGGCTGTGAAGCGATGAAACGCCGCGCACCCGGTACCGGATCCATTACCCAAACACGCGACGGTCGCCACCGCGCGCGCTTTCCGCTCGCCACCGGTCAGCGCGCCCCCGGAACGTTCGATACGGTGGAGGAAGCCGAAGGCTTTCTCGCTGCGATGCGCGAGAGGGCGGAAGAGAAGAATCTCGCTTCGTCCTGCGGCATGACGTTGCGCGTATGGGGTGAGCAATTCCTTGATCGCCGCGAGAAGCGGGGGGTCTGCAACATCGAAGACGATCGACGAACGTGGCGGCTGCATGTGGAGTCGGCACGCTTCATCGACTCGCCTGTGCGGAGCCTGACTCGCGCGCGTGCTCTTGAGTGGTTCGGTGAGCTTCTCAATAAGCGGCCAACGTCTCCGAATGGACAGCCAATCAAGACTGAGAAAATCGGGCGCAAGCGCGCCAAGAATGTGCTCGGCTTGCTCCGGCTCGCGCTCAAGGAGGCGGTGCAGACGGGGCTGATTCCAAGCAACCCGCTGCAGGAGATCGAGGTGCCCCGAGAGCGGCGTACCGTCGACACATGGACATATCTTACGGAGGACGATCAGCGGCGGCTTCTCGGCGTCATACCTGAGCCTGAACGCGCCGCTGTCCTGTTCGCGATGGGGACGGGCATGCGCCCGGCGGAGCTGGCCGGGTTGGAGCTTTGCGATATTCACGTCCGAGGGGAAGAGCCGCGCGTCGTGGTCCGTTACGGCGCTCCACCTGGGGTGCCCGACCGCTCGACGAAATCGGGGCGCATCCGAGAGATCCCGCTCTTCGGCTTTGGGCTGCGTGCCGCGCGCGACTGGCTCGCAGCGCTTCCTACGTTCGCCACCGCGAACCCCTACGGCCTAGCCTTTCCAACGGAACGAGGCGAGCCTCGCCGCGACGAACGCTTCTTCAAGCGGCAGTGGTCCACCTGGTTGCGAGAGGCAGGCCTCGAGGTGTCAAAGCGCGCCGACCGTATCCCGGTCCGTTGGTACGACGCTACGAGGCATACCTTTGCGACGTCGCTGCTCAATGGCTGGTGGGGGGGCGAACCCTGGCGTATCGAAGACATCAGCGCCCTACTCGGCCACCGCGATGTGACGACGACGCAGCGGCACTACGCGCGCGTCCTGCCGAGCCGACTACATGCAGCCGCACGCCAAGCAGAAGCCGATTTCATCCAATCTACGGGCGAAACGCCTTCGGTCGCGGAGGTCGCCGCAAGGTCACAAGGGGACACGGGCGCAGAGCGAAACGCCCGTGTTTTCACTGGGCTACAACTGGAGCGGGACACGGGATTCGAACCCGCGACCCCGAGCTTGGGAAGCTCGTGCTCTACCAACTGAGCTAGTCCCGCGTTAAGAACCCTTCTACTTCTGTGGACGCGGTCGTGCAACCGCTTCCCGTCAGGAGGCGGCGGGTGGTCTCGCGTTGGCCGTTGCTCGCTCGTTCGCGGGCGCCGGAGCGAGCGGAAACCACGCCTCGACGCGCGGGCTGCCTTCGCGGGTTCCCGCGATCTTGAGGGTCGCGCCGAGGCGGCTGAAAAGGGCGTCGGCCAGACGCACGCCGAGAGCCAGGGGAGGCATACGATGCATTCCGCTCGAAGATATGCCGAGCTCGAGGCGAGGTCCGCTGACCGCGCCGGGGCGCTCGCTGCAGATCTCGATCGATGCGTTCGAATCGCGCCGCTCGACATTGACCTGAACGGGCGCTTCACCCTGCGAGAGTCGTGCGACGTGATCGAGGAGGCTGGCGATCGCATGCACGGTGCGATCGTTGTCGGCGATGATCCAAAGCGGCTCATCGCCGAGCACCAGCTCTACCGTGCGCCGCCGTTCGCGCTCACCGAACGCCCGGGCAGCGCGTGTGAAGGCGTCGCGGAGGTCCAGCACGGCCGGCTCGAGCAATAACCGCCCCTCGCGCAAACGCGCGAGATCGATGAGGTCCGCGACCATGTCCGTCAGGCGCTGCACCTGCCGGCGCGCGCGGGCAATGCTGTCGAGGTCCACCGTGCCGGCCGCGGCTTTGCGTTCGAGCGTCTGCAACAACATCGAGATGGGAGTGAGCGGCGTGCGCAGATCGTGGGCAGCTTGCGACACGAGATCGTCGTTGGATGCCGACCCGGTCGATGAATCAGGCCGCGCGCCTGGCGCCGTGGCCTGGCGCAGCACGACAGCGAGGTAGTCACCGAGGAGGTCGAACATGACGAGGTCTTCGCTCGTCGATGGCGCTTTTTTCCCGTACCCGAGGCAGAAGGCGCCGCGCGCCTCCGCATCGAGCGGGATGACGACGATGCGCTCACTGCCGGCGGGGGCGGCGCGATCGTCGGTGGCCTCGACCAAGTGGGTCGACGTGGCGCCCGGCGAGCTCGAACGGTGCGCCTGCAGCCAATCCGACCAGACCCCCGCTTTGTTGCCACGCGGTGAAACAGCCTCGAGGGTAGCCCTGTCACCTACACGCAGTACGGCGATGTCGGCCTGGAAGATCTGGCGCAGCGTGGTGACGAGCGATTCCAGCATCGCCGACGGCACGCGCTCGGCCAGGAGCGCCCGGCACGCTTCGTGCGCCGCCGCGAGGCGCTTCATTGGGTTCGTCGGAAAGCCGGCCGTGGAGGCGCGCCGGGGTTGCGATCGAGCTGAACGATCACGCTTCTTGCGGGCCAGTGAGCTCCCCCCGCTCATGATCGCGGCCCGTCGACGGGTGCACGGCGCGGCCGGGCCTGATTTGCACAGGTAGTTCGATGCATTGGCTCTCCTCCGCCTTAAGCAAGCCTCGAGCCGTGCCAGGCAACCCCGCACCAAAGGAGGATCAGCGTCGAACCAGCCCTGACGGCAAGGCATCGAAGCGAAAGTGTGGATAACTTCCCAGGACTTTGACGGTACCGCACCTGGCTTCAAGCTTGTTGATGACGCTGGCAACGGATGGATCCTGCCGGTGACCCTCGAGGTCGACGAGAAAGACATACTCCCAGGGCGTAGTTCCCTTCGGGCGCGACTCGATGCGGGAGAGGTTGATGCCGTCTTCATCGAATACCTCGAGGACCCGCTTGAGAGCGCCGCGCGCGCCGGCGTCGTGGAGTGAAAAAGCGATCGTCGTCTTGTCGGCGCCTGTACGCGGCGCGTCTTCGCGCGCGATGATGAAAAAGCGGGTCGCGCTTTCAGCGCGGTCTTGGATGCGTTCGGCGACGATGCCCAAGCCAAACAACTCACCGGCGAGGTGGGTCCCGATGGCAGCCGCGCGTTCGTCGGCCAGAGCCTCGCGCGCCGCCGATGAGGTCGAGCTCGTGTGGACGAACTGAGCGCCCGACAGGTTGCGCGCCAGCCAGAGCTGACATTCCGACAGCACTTGCGGATGGGCGTAGACGCGCTCGATCGACGACAGTTGGCCGGCGCGGCTCATCAGGCATTGCGATGCTTCGAGGACGAGCTCCTGCCGAATGACGAGATCGCCCTCGACGAGCGCATCGAGCGTATGCGTGATCGTTCCTTCCGCCGAGTTTTCCACGGGCACGACGCCGGAGATGGCATCGCCGCGGCGAACGGCATCGAAAACGCCGTGAATGGTGGCCGCTTCGCGGTAGCGGGCTGCCAAACCGAACATGTGACGCGCGGCCATGTGACTGAATGCGCCGACCGGCCCGAGAAACACGACGGTGATGGGCGTCTGGAGCGAAAGACATCCGCTCATGATCTCGCGAAAGACGGGACCTATGGCCTGACTCGGAAACTTGCCGGCTCCTTTGAACGCCAACCGATCGAGGATGGCGCGCTCGCGCTCGGGGTCATAGTACGAGACAGCGCCTGCCTCGCGCTTCGCTTCGGCGGCATGTTCGGCGAGCTGGGCGCGTTGGTCGAGTAGACCGAGGATGGCCTCGTCGAGAGCGTCGATGCGGGCGCGGAGCTCGTCGAGCTTGGCCATCGGTCAGCGCTCCGCTCCCGTTTTGATCGCCGCGCGCCAGCGCAGAAGCGTGCTGGCGAACTTCTCGATGGTGGTCGCGCGGTCGGGATCGTTGAGGACTTCGTGATACCCCTCGGGCAACGACACGTATTCCTTGTCGGTGCTGCCAACCCGGGCCACGAAGTGCTCCGAGGCAGCGGCTTGCGCGATCTTGTCGGCTGCGCCTTGGATGCAGAGGATCGGCATCTTGATTTCCGCCGCGCGCTCTTGTGCTTCGTTCTGGGCCCGCGCCGTTTCCGTGAACCAGCGGACATTGGCATTCTTGAAGTTCATGGGGTCGTCTTCGTATGCCTCGGCGATCTCCGCCGAGCGGGTGCAATCCGCGCCGCGGACGCCGGCCGGCATCGAGAAAGTGGGGACGAAGCGCGAAAGGATACGCCCGGGAATGAGCTTGGCGGCGGGCACTTTGGTGGCCAGCCCCAAGTAAGGCGACGAAAGAGCGAGACCGGTGAGGCGCCGGGTCGAGCGCAGTGCACCGTGGATCGAGATGAGCCCGCCCAAGCTATGCCCGAAGAGCACGGGCGGCCCGAGATCGCGGAGCGTGGGGTCGCTGTCCGCCGCGGCGAGGATCGCTTCGAGATCGTCGATGTAGTCGCTGAATCGGGCGATGAAGCCGCGCCGTCCCTCGGAAAGGCCGTGTCCGCGCAGGTCGTAGGCGACGACGGCGAGGCCGCGAGCATTCCAGCGCTCGATGACCTCCCGGTAGCGTTTCATGTTCTCGAAATAGCCAAAGGTGACGACCACCAGCATTTTCGCGACCGCCGGCAGAAAGACGCGGTAAGCGAGGGCCGGTGCGGCATTCATCCGACCTTGCAGGAAGACGGGCGCACTGTCCCAGGACATGACGCGGAGCAGCGTACCATACGCCGGCCCAGCTTCGGATTACCCTACGCTCGTGGGCGACTTCGATGAGCTGGTACGCGAACGAGCGCGGGCGCTCGGCTTCGCCCACATCGGCGTGGCATCGGCCGCTCACAGCCTCGAACCTGACTTTGGCCGCTACGAGGCCTTCGTCGATGCCGGCATGCACGGCACAATGGCGTACCTGGCCGAAGCGAGGGAAGCGCGACGCCGAATCGACCGCGACTCCATTCTGGAAGGCGCGCGCAGCATCGTCTGCGTGGCGGAGAGCTACGCCGGCGTGGACCCCACCGCGAACGACGAGGGGATCGTGCAGCACATCGCGCGCTACGCGCGTGGCGGCGACTATCACAACCACCTCCGCCGTCGCGTGCGCAAATTGGCGGCGTTCATCCGTACGTTGGGGGAGGGGACGCGCGCGCGTCCGATGACCGATGATGCTCCTTTGCTCGAGCGGGCGTGGGCGGCGCGTGCTGGGCTCGGTTTTGTGGGGAAAAACGGTCTTCTCATCGTGCCGGGGCTGGGATCGTTCGTGCTGCTCGGTGAGGTGGTGACGACGCTGGAGCTCGCGCCGCAGGCGCCGATGGCCGAGCGGTGCGGCAGCTGTACGCTTTGCCTCGAGTCGTGCCCCACGCAGGCCTTCGATCGCGCGTTCGTCCTCGACCCGCGCCGGTGCATCTCCTACCTAACCATCGAGCTACGCGGCGCGATGCCGGCCGAGCAGCGCCTCGGCGTCGGCGAACACCTGTTTGGCTGCGACGCTTGTCAGGACGTCTGCCCCTACAACCGCGCACGCCACGGAGACGTGCCTTCGCGCTACCTGCCGCTCGAGCGATGGCGTGAACTGTCGCTCGAAGGGCTCGTCGACCTCGATGAAGAGCGCTATCGGACACTGACCGAGGGCTCGCCCTTGAAGCGCGCCACGCGCCAGGGTCTGGCGCGCAACGCCATCACCATCCTCGCCGGACGGCGTCAAATGCGCTACCGCGCGCTCTTCGAAAGGGTGGCGCGTGACCATCACGACGCCGTCGTTCGCGAGCACGCCGCATGGGGGCTCGAGCTGCTCGGCCCAGAAAATCCGGCGAAATAGTGCTAGGTTGCGGCTCGAATGGGTAAAGCCACGGCCGCAGTAGCGCCGGCGAGTCGATGGCGGCGGCCACTCGAGATGCTGCGGACCGACGGTCCTTTCTGGCGAGGATTGGCCAGCTTCACCGCCGCGCACGCGCCCGAACCGGTCGTCCGTTACGGGCCGCCAGGTTTCGCCTTGGCCTTTGCCCTCGCATTGCCCGGCGTGAGGGCGCGCGTGCGAGAGAACCTGAGGGCGGTGCTGGGGCGCCGCCCTTATCACGAAGAGCTCGTGGATGTGTTCCGCACTTTCTCGCATTTCGCCAGTTGCCTGACCGAAGCCCTCGCGCTCGGTGCGCCGCATCCCCGGGACGTCACCTGCACCGTGGAAGGGGCGCATCATCTTGAGCAGGCGCTGGCTCGAGCGCGGGGCGTGATCGTGGTGACGGCGCACACGGGAGGCTGGGAGACGGCGGGGCCGCTTCTCAAAAAAGCGCTTGGCGCGGACATGCTGATCGCGATGGAGCGCGAGCCCGACGACAGGGCGCGCAAAATCCAGGACCGCCGGCGGGAGCGCTCGGGGGTGCGCATTGCTCATGTGGGCACCGAGCCGCTCGCCGTTTTGCCGCTCTTCACCCATCTTCGTCACGGCGGCGTGCTCGGCGTGCAAATCGATCGAGCACCGGTGGCGATGCGGTCGATTCCCGTGCGCCTTTTCGATGCTCCGGCGCGCGTGCCGAGCGGCCCTTTCTGGCTCGCGCGTGCGACCGGCGCTCCCATCGTTCCCGTTTTTGCTCACCGGCGCGGGCATTTCGACTACGAGATCCGTATCTGCGATGCGCGCGAGCTGGCGCGTGACGCGTCGGAGGAGACGCTCCAGCGAACGGCGCAAGAGGTGGCCGCGGAGATGGAGCGCTTCATTCGGTTGCACCCGACGCACTGGTTTCATTTCGGGTCCAACGGCGCATCGGCTGGGCCGGGGGACCACGCTCCTCCCGGTTCTAGAATGGCGTAAGCACCGGAATGAATGCCCCTTTGTGATGCCGCGCCACCGTTGCCTTCCGCTGTCCCCCAGAGCGGGAAGATGGCTCGCGACGCGGACCGCCCTCCGCCGTTGACCTAGCCCGCGTCAATCCGTGGTAGCCAGTCAGCCCTTCCTCCCGTAGAAAGCACGCCGCATGGCACGTCCTCACGTCGGCCTACCCCTGCTCGAAGGCAGTCTCGAGCGGTACGCGGAGAAGTACGACTTGGTCGAGCTTCGCCCCGGTGACGCTTCCTTACCGAAAGCAGCCACGCTGCGCGCGTGGCGGCGCAAGGTTCCGCCCTCTTTCGTGTTCAGCGTCGTTTTTCCGCGCGTCGTCAGCGAGCTGAAACCGTCGCCCGAGCTCGACGAAGCAATGGAGCGCGCGCTCGATGTTGCGCGTGAAGTGGAAGCGCGCTGTCTGGTGCTGGCGACGCCGCCGTCGGTGACGCCCACCGACTTGAATCGCAAGCGGCTGAAGGCGCTGGTCGAAAAGATTCCCCACGATGCGGTTTCGCTCGCTTGGGAGCCGCGCGGTTTGTGGGAGACCGACGAAGCCATCGCGCTGGCCCACGATCTCGATCTCGTGCTCGTGGTCGACGCCGCGCGCGAACCGGCTCCCAAGGGGCCCGTCGCTTACTTTCGTCTGCGCGGTCTCGGGGAATCGACCCGGCTGTCGCCGGCCGCCATCGACAAGGTGGCCAGCGAGCTCGTGGCCAGGCGCGAAGCCTACGTCATCATCGAGTCCAGCTCGCCGGCCGCGGTCGCGCAAGCCCTGCGCAAGAAGGTGGTCCGCGGCGCGGCGCCCGGGCGCGGGACCGGCGTGGTCCTCAAGCCGCGCGCGACATTCCAGGCAGAAGACGAAGAGCAGTGAAGGCGAGCGCCGTCGCCTCGGAAACGGCTGCCCAGCAGGCCGCCGCATCGATCCTCGAGCAAGAAGGCACCGTCGCCGAGGCGCTCATCGCGGGATTTTTGGCGGCAGCGGCGACGCGGCCAGGGGTCCTCTGGTCGCCGCTGCAAGCATTGATCGCCGGCCCTGGCACCTTTGCGCGTGCGTTCGACGGGCGCGCGCGGCAGCCGGGCCTCGGCCTTCCGCGTCCACGCGGGGCGCTCGATCCGGCTTCGGTGCCCCCAGCGGCGCACGTCGCAGCGCCGGCGTCGCTCGGCGCGCTGGCGCTGCTTCATGCGTACGATGCGACGCTCTCGTTCCAGCGCCTTGCGCGGCCAGCCCTCGACCTCGCCAAGGCCGCAGGCGCAGAACAACGGCGGGCGCTGCTCGGGAAGGTGGCGCGTCTCGGACCGGCGGCGCTACGGGCCCCGACCGTTCTCCGATCCCTTCTCGCCGTCGCAGGACGCACCCAAGGTGGCCTGCTCAGCGAAAGAGATCTCGCCGAGGTTCGCCCCGAGAGCGCGCTGCCCCGCGAGGTTCCTCTCCGAGATGATCGCAGCGCGCTCGTGACGCCCTGGCCTTCGCCGCAAGCCCCGCACCGGACGGTGGAGGTCATCGTGGCCGCCGATGGTCGCGGCGTGCTCGGTGTGCTCGGCTACGCTCCCGACGACGACGGGCTCCCCGTCCCGGAGCTCGGCCTCACGTTGCCGCGCGATGCTGTTGTCGTGCGGCGCGGAATTCCCCGGGTCTCGCCCGGCGAGGTACTTCCGGTGCCAGCCCCGCTGGCGATCGCGCTCTCCGGCAAGCTCGCGTTCATGGCGCTCGGCGTGCGCTCGTCGACGCCGCTCTCCCCCGCCGATCTGGCCGCCATTTGGCCGGAGGGTCCCCTCACTGGCCAGCGTTCGCTCGCATTGGCGCGCGAACGCGCGGGAGGCGCGCTCGCTGTCGGTCTCGTGCGCTCCTCCGAGAGCCCTGTGGTGCAGAAGTTGTCACTCCCCACGCAATAGCTCGAAGAGAGGAGGCCCCTTGACCCCGACCGAAGCAAGCGAGTGCGTGGCCGAGAAGTTTACGCGGGTGATGAACGCCACGCCGTCGCCCCTCGGCCCCTTCAGCGATTTCACGGCGGCCTCGGTTCTCGCGGGGGCCATCGTGGCAGGCGGGTTTTTCGGCATTCGACGATCGAACGACCCTTCGCTGCTCTATGTCGTCCTCGCCCTCGCCGCAGTGCCCCTCGTGGCGAGCGCTTTCCTGTCGCTGTCGCTGCGCGGCTCGCGCGCCAAAGTGGTGGAATGGCTTTGCGCGTTGCCTTTCCCGGTCGACAATCTGAACGCGATCCTCGCCGGGCTGGGTGACACGGTCGAAATCGTGTTTGCCGCTGACGCGCACCTTCCCACGCGTGTCACTTTGCAGCCGCGTCTCGAGGCCGTCTCGGAGGACGTCCTGCTCCTCAAAGAGCGATCCGACGAGCGAACGCTGGAGATCCGACTCGGCGTCATCGACTCCAAACGACTGCCGCTTCGCTCCAACCATCGACGCTGGCAACGCTTGCTCGATTTGATGGAGAAGGTGATCGTGCCGCTCGCCCAGAGCAACGCCATCGAGCGGGTGCGCATCGTCTAGCGCGGCGGCTTGCCGGCCGCGCGCCGTTTGCGCGCACGCCGGGCGGGCTCGGGCTCTTCGTCGTCGCCGCGGCGGCGCCGCTTCTTGTAGGTAATGCGCAGCGGTACGCCTTCGAATCCGAACTGCTTGCGCAGCTGATTCATCAGATAGCGCTGGTAGCTGAAGTGGATGTGCTCCGGCTCGTTGGTCACGACGACGAAGTGCGGCGGGGCCGTTTCGGCCTGCGTCACGAAGAAAAGGCGCGGCGCGCGGTTGCTCATGGTGGGAGGTGGATGGGTAAAGAGCACCTTCTCGAAAAACCGGTTGAGCTGCCCGGTCGAAACGCGCGATCGGTAGGCGGCGAAGACTTCTTGAATCGTCGTCAAGAGCTGTCCCACGCCGCGGCCTGTTTTGGCGGAGATGGGCACCACCGGCGCCCAAGGAACGAAGCTCAGTTTGTCGCGCGCTTGCTCTTCGAGACCCTTGCGCTCACGGACGTCGAGCAGATCCGTCTTGTTGACGGCGATGACGATGGAGCGCCCGCGATCGACCGCCAAGCCCAGGATCTTGGCGTCCTGCTCGGCGATCCCCGCGGCACCGTCGCAGAGCAAGACCGCCACGTCACAGCGCTCCATGGCGCGGATGGCGTGGAACACGCTGGCCCCTTCCAGAACGTCGGCCTCTTTCGTGACCTTCCCTTTGCGCCTGATCCCAGCCGTATCGATGAGCACCATCGAGCGGCCGTCCTTCTCGACGGTGATGTCGACGGGGTCGCGGGTCGTTCCCGGGCGTTCGTCGACGAGGGCGCGCTCCTTGCCGGCGATGCGATTGAGCAAGGACGACTTGCCCGCGTTGGGGCGTCCGATGAGCGCAATGCGCGGCGGCCTGGCCGGAGCTTCGTGTTCTACCGAACGTTCGTCGGGCGGCGGGGTTTCTTCGGGCGGGGCCGCGGGAAGGGCGGCAACGAGGGCCGCCTCGAGGTCCCCCATGCCGCGACCGTGAAGGGCGGAGATGGGAAACACCTTGGGAACGCCGAGCCGATAAAGGTCGAGCGCTTCGGTTTCGCCCGACTTCGTATCGGCTTTGTTGGCCGCGTAGATGACCGGCTTTCCCGAGCGACGGAGCATCGCCACCGCCTCGCGGTCGGCTTCGCTGACGCCCGTCTGCGCGTCGAATACGCACAGCACCGCGTCCGCTTCCGCGACGGCGAGCTCCACCTGCTGCCGAATGCCCACCCCCATGGGGTCGTCGTTGTCGAGGTCGAAGCCGCCCGTATCGATGAGCACGTAGGAACGACCGACGGCCCAGACATCGGCGTAGTGCCGGTCGCGCGTCACGCCAGGCTGGTCGTGTACGATCGCGAGCGGACGACCTACGAGCCGATTGAAAAGGCTGCTCTTGCCCACGTTGGGCTTGCCGACGACGGCCACGATGGGGCGAGGAGTCATGTCATTTTCCGTATCCGAGCTCGGCCAAACGCTTTTCCGAGTCGGTCCAGTCCGGCGTTACCCGGACCCATAACGTCAGGTAAACCTTCTTGTCGACGAGCGCTTCGATGCGCCGCCTCGCCGCGCTGCCTATCGCTTTCAGCTTCTCTCCCGCGTGCCCGATGAGGATGCGCTTCTGACCGTCCCGCTCGACGTGGATCGTCGCGTCGATGTGCACCGTGCCCCCTCTCTCCTCGAAGCGCTCGACTTCCACGGCCACCGCGTGGGGGATCTCTTCGCGCGTCGAGAGGAGGATCGGTTCGCGTACGAACTCGCCCGCGAAGAAACGGATGGGACGGTCGGTGATCACGTCATCTTCGAAACGCGCAGGCCCTTCCGGCAAGACTTTTTCGATTTCATCGAGCACCCGCGAAACGCCGTCCCCGCGCAGCGCCGAGATGGGCACGACGGCGGCGAAGTCGCGCAACTTGCCGAGTTCTTCGAGCAAAGGCAAAAGGCGCGACTTGTCTTTCACGCGGTCGATTTGATTGACGACGAGAATGGTGGGCACGTCTTTGCCGATATCGACGAGTAGCGTGCGATCGCCGGGGTGGACGCGCGGGGCTCCCACGGGAGCCGACGTCACGAAGACGACCACGTCCGCTTCATCGGCGGCCAGGCGCGCCGTGCGGTTCAAGGATCGGCCCAAGCGCGAGTGCGGTTTGTGGATCCCCGGCGTATCGAGCAGCGCAATCTCGGCGTTGGGGCGATGCACGATTCCGAGGATGCGATCGCGCGTCGTCTGAGGCACGGGCGATACGATCGCGAGCGGTTCGCCGAGCGCCGCATTGAGGAGCGTCGACTTCCCCACGTTGGGCCGCCCCACGATCGCCGCGGCGCCGCTACGGTGAGGGCTCATTTCCCGATCGGATCGCGTCGTCGTCAAGCGGTGGGCCTTTGGTTTGGCCCGTCCTGCTACCAGATCGTCTGCAGAAAGTCGCCCGCTCGCGGTCCGTACGTTGTCTGCGGAAACATACCGAGACTGCAAAACCCGGTGCATTTCGGGCGGATGGCCCAGTCGTTGGGTTCCTGATTTGTTAGCCGGGATCGAGTGGGCGGCCTATCATGCCGGCCACTCGATCCCGTCGTTTGCCGCAGCGCTCGTTCTTAAGGAGGAGGATTTCGATGAGAAAAGCATCTGTCACGATCGGCACGTTGTTGGTTGTTGGCGCCGCAGTCGCACTCGTGAACTGCGGAGGCGACGACTCTTCGCCGACGGGTGGCACGGGAGGAAGCGGCGGTTCGGGCGCAGCGGGCGGCACAGGAGGCACCACCGGCGGCGCGGGTGGGAAGGGCGGAGCCGCGGGCGGCACCGCGGGTACGGGTGGGTCGAGCGGCGGCGGCATGCCGGACGGCAGCGCCACGGGAGGTTCGTCGGGCGCCGCCGGCTGCGCCGGAAAAGGCGGTAACAGCGGTGCAGCCGGCAATGCCGGTGCGGCAGGCAGGGCAGGAAGCAGCGGCGCTGCGGGGGCGGGAGGATCCGCAGGCAGCGCTGGTGCGGCAGGGGCTGCAGGCAGCGCCGGTAAAGACGGTGGAGCCGCGGGCAGCGCCGGCACGGGAATGGACGCGAGTCCCGACGGTGGCCAGTGCCCAGCGACGCCACCCGCGCCCGGCGGCGACTGTGATGTGATCGAGGACTGCCTCTACGGCCCTGTGACCTGCACGTGTTTAAGCCCGGGTGCGATGGGAAGCTGGGCTTGCAGCGGAGGACCTAGCGATGGCGGAAACACGGACACGGGCGGCTTGTGCCCCGCGGCGGAGCCGAGTTTCGGAGATCCGTGCGCCGATGCGGGGTTTCTCGGGCCGTGCCTCTATGACAGCGGCCACTCGGAATGCGTCTGCGATCCGGCTGCGGGATGGGGCTGCATCCGCCACTGAGACCGGGCGGACAGCTTCACCTCACCTCAAGAAATCGGCGGAAGTGGTGCTAAGGTCGGCGCCTCCCTATGAGCGCCTCGACTACGGGTTTGCCTGCTGGATCCCCCGCCACTTCGACGTCGAGCTCGAAGAATGGATTCGACGTCCACGCTGAGCTCGCAGCATCGGGCGAGCCCGATCGCGATGCCAGCACGGCGAGCTCCGCGCATCCCGCCACCGAACCGGCGTGGACGCGCCGATCGGGGCTCGTCGTGCTCGCGATCGCCGTGCTTTTTCTCTTGGTCCCCATCGCGGGAAGCGGTCTCTGGGACCCGTTCGAATTCAACGTGGCCGAGCTGGCGCGTCGCATCGCCGTCAACGTCTACGGCGCCGGCGCGCTCGCGCTCGACGGCGCGGACAACACGATGCCCAAGCTCGGCGATCTCGGTCGCGGCGAGCTCGCGTTCGATTCCATCGCCCTCGGTTTCCGGCTCTTCGGCCTTCACGAATGGGCAGGGCGCCTTCCCCTGGCACTCTGGGGCGTCGCGGGCGTCCTCTCGCTTTATTGGCTGCTCGCCCGGCTCGTCGACCGGCGCGCCGGACTTTATGGCGCCGTCGTGCTTTCCACGATGCCGCTCTACTTTTTGCAGGCCCGCACCATGCTGGGCGACATCGTTTCGATGGCGGCCATCTCCATGGCTTTCGCCGGGCTGGGCATCGCCGTATTCGACGGTCCCGGCGTCCCGCGAGCGCGCAAGCTTTCGTGGGGGCTTGCGGCGTTGGGGCTCCTATTTGGATTTCTTTCTCGCGGCGCACTCATCGGGGTCGCCATCCCCGCGCTCGGCGTCGGTTTGGCGTGGGCGGCGATGTGGGCTTCTTCCCAGCGCAAAGCAGAGCTCCCCGGCGACGTTGCTGGCGCGGCTTGTCTCGTCGTGGGACTCGCAGCGGCGTGGCTGGGCGCGAGCGCGCTCTTTCGCACGAATGCCGGCGAATATTCGATGTGGCTCGGAGCGACCATCGCCGTGCAAGGGAAGTTTCCGACCTTCGATCTCGTCATTCATTACCTCGGCCATTCGCTCTTTCCGTGGAGCGCGTTCATTCCCTTCGCCGTAGGTCGGATCTTCCGCAGCCCCCCGCCCGGTGAGGGAGGCGAACAGGGCGACGCTCGCGCAACGTCGCTGCGGTTGGTGATGCTCGTCGGTTCGGCGGTGGCTTTCGGCGCTTATTCGATGGTGGCGCCGCGCGTCGGCTACCTGGCGTTCGGCGCGCCCTCGCTACTTGCCGCCATGGCGGCGGTGTCGATCCGCGATTTCGAACGCGGCGCCCCTGCGTCGCGCGCGCTCGGCATCGGCGTCGCGGTGCTGACGGCGCTCTTTCTGCGCGACTACGCCATGTTCCCCGAAAAGGGGCTGTCGGCCTTTGCCGTGAGCAACCCGACGTTTCCCGATAGCTTCAAGGACCGCGGCGCGACGCTCATCCTCGGATGCAGCGCCATTTTCGTGCTGGTCGTTTTCTTCGCCTGGCTCGAAGAACGAAACCGCCCCTGGTTCCGGCGCGACGATTACCTGGCATGGCCGCGCGCCCTCGCCACGGCCTGGGGCGGCAATCTGCTCCTCGGGCTCGCCGCGCTGGAAGGCGTTCTCGTCCTTCTTGCCATCAATGCGTACCTGGCGATGCATGTCTTGCATTCGAAATGGATGACCCCCATTGGGCTTCAGCTTCGCGTGGCCATGCTCAACGCCTTCTGGATCGCGCCCGTGCTCGTTTTTGCGATCGTGTGGGCCGCCATGCTGATGCGCGATGCGTTCCGCTGGTTTTTCGACCGGACCGGCGTTACGCGCGGAATGGCCACGGCCGGAGCGGGGCTCGTGGCGGGAGGACTTCTCAGCTTCGTCTATTACCCGGCGCTCGCATCGCAGTTGTCGCCGAAAGAGGTGTTCGCTTCGTACCAGCGGCTACACGGCCAAGGCGAGCCGCTCGGGCTGCTCGGGATCGCGGGCAAGACCGTCACCTATTACTCCTCGAGCGACGCGCGATCGCTCGGCGACGTGAACTCGGCTTTCGGCTGGCTGACTTCGTCGACCGAACGGCGCTGGCTCGCGGTGCGCAACGAAGATCTCGGCAAGCTCAACTCACTTTTTCGCGGCCGCCCGGGTCCCAAGCAGAATCTCCCGGTTCTCGACGCTCGCTCCAGCCAGAACATGCTCGTGTCGAACCTCCTGCGCGGCGGCGAGCGCAACGAGAGCCCCTACCAGAGCTTCGTGCTCGATACGGAGCCGAACATCGTTCACCGGGTCGAGGTCAACCTTCAAGACCAGCTGCTCTCGCTCGGGTGGGATGTGACGGATGGCGCTGGGCAACTGGTCGATTACGTGGTGCCAGCCCGCAAGTACCACTTCCGGCTCTATTACAAAGTCCTCGCTGCGACGAGCGCCGATTGGGAGACGTTCATTCACATCGACGGCTTTCACCGGCGATTCAATGGCGACCACAAGACGGTGAACAATAAGTACCCCCTGAATCTCTGGCAGCCGGGCGATTTCATCGTTGACGACTACGAGTTCTCCCTCGAACCGAACTTCACCGCCGGCACCTACAACGTCTTCTACGGTCTCTACACGGGCGACACGCGGCTCAAGGTCAAGACGGGCCGCCATGACGAGAACCGCATCGAAGGGGGCACGCTCCGCGTCCAATAGACGCGGCGCCGCGTCCGGCAAGGTGAATGCAGGCGAGCCGAGCTTTTCGTGAGCGGCGGAGGTAGGATGGCAGGAGGAGGTTCTCCTGGCCGAGTCGGACCGCAGGATCTATCCGCGCTTGAAAGTCCCGATGCTTTGGCGATCGCCGGGCCTCGTCGCCAAGCTCAGCCGGACGGTCAACGTCAGCATGGGTGGTGCGCGAGTGTTCAGCGACGAGCGGATGAGGGTCGGCGCCAAGCTGAATCTCGAGCTCATGCCCGACCCCGAGACCAGTGTGCAAGTCTTCGCACGCGTGGCCTGGATCGACGAGCTCGACGAGGGTGCGCCCGCTCGCTTCGACGTTGGTCTCGAATTTCTCGACGTGCCCGAGGAGATGGTTTCGCGCCTGGCCGCCATTCTACAGCGAGATGAAGATTACAAGCGCGAGCTCGAAGCCCCGCCAGGTCGTGACCCGATCTGGGAAGACGACGAAGACGTCGAAGACGAACAGACCGAAAAGAAGCAGTGACACGCCGATGATTCGGGGCTACGCGGAGAATTGTGAAGGACGAAGCCGCGAGCGACCCTCCGGGGCGAGAGTCCGTTCCTGACGACGAGCTCGACCTCGACCCCGCCTCGATCAATCGGCGTCGTAGCAGCCGGTTCGAGGTCACCTGGCAGGTGGACTGCGAGACCGAGGACACCTTCCTCTACGCGTGCATCACCAACATCTCCGACATGGGGATCTTCGTGAAGACCGAGAAGCCGCTGGCCGTGGGCACGGAGCTCGTCCTCCGTTTCGCTCCGCCGAGCACCGAAGAGACCTTCGTGCTGCGCGGCATCGTGCAATGGATCAATCCGGTCCGGCCGCTCGGCGACAATCTGAACCCCGGGATGGGCATTCGCTTTCAATCGCTCCAGCCCGACGAGCGCGAACGAATCGTCGAGGCTGTGCGCACGATCGCGTACGTCCGCCAATCGGAGAAAAACTGAGCGGAGCGACAGGCGCATGGGCGACACCGACAACGCTGGCGCGGAGCTCGACGAGCTCTTGGACGAGCTCGACGCTGTCCTCAAGCAACCCGAAATCGCCACGCTCCTCACGGCGCGTGGCATCAACACGAGTCTCGCGCTGCTCGTCGCCGATGGGCTGCGGGCCTACTTGAAGGGCCGCAAGAAAGAGGCAGCCGAAGACCTCGGCACCGCCGCCGAAGAGATCGCCGCGCGCCTCAAAATGGCGGGCGGCGGACACCTTCATTCCTAGCGCGCGAGCGAGCCCTTCCCGCATCTCGTCGAGGGGCTCGCGACCGATTGCGGCGCCGGGCGCCGTGCGAGGCGCAATGCTAAGGTCGGCACCATGAAGCCCCCCTGGCTCCGGGTGCGCGCTCCGGGTGGAGACCGCTACCACGAGCTGAAAACGACGTTCCGCGAGCTCAACCTCTTCACGGTGTGCGAAGAGGCGCGCTGCCCCAACATCGGCGAATGTTGGCGCGAAGGAACGGCGACCGTCATGTTGCTCGGCGACGTCTGCACGCGCGGCTGCCGGTTCTGCGCCGTCACGACCGGGCGGCCCGCGGCGCTCGACGACAACGAGCCCGAGCACGTCGCGACTGCGATCGGCAGGATGGCCCTGCAATACGTCGTTCTGACCATGGTCGACCGCGACGATCTCGCCGACGGCGGTGCGCGCCAGGTTGCTCGCACGGTCGAGCGGCTCAAAGAGCTTCGCTCCGATCTCCTCATCGAGACGCTGGTCGGCGATTTTCAGGGGGAGACGGGGCCCATCGACATCGTCGTCGATGCCAAGCCCGACGTCTTTGCGCACAATATCGAAGTCGTGCGCCGTATCACGCGGCGCGTCCGCGATGTGCGATGCGGCTACGATCGTTCGCTCTCGGTGTTGCGGCGCGCCAAAGATCGCGCTCCCGAGCGCGTCACCAAATCGTCGATCATGGTCGGCATCGGAGAAACGGACGAGGAGGTGATCGAAACGCTCACTGATCTTCGTTCGGCCGGCGTCGACATCGTCACTATCGGCCAATACTTGCGACCTTCGCCGAAGCATCACGAAGTCATCCGCTTCGTCACCCCCGAGACCTTCGCGCAATTCGAGCAGGCGGCGATGTCCATGGGCTTTGTCTACGCTGCGAGCGGACCCCTCGTACGGTCGAGCTACAAGGCCGCCGAGGTCTTCGTGCGTTCGGTCCTGCGCCCAGAGGGCGGGTACGAGGGCGTGCTCGAAGCGCGTCTCGAGCGCGCGCGTACGCTGGCCGAACGAGCCGCCGAAGCGCAAACAGTGAGCGAGCTCGCCGCGCGTCAAGCGTCGACGCTGCTTCGCGAGGAGCGCGTGCGCGGTGATGGGCCGCTCATTACACTGGGCCGGAAGCCGCAATAGCGTGCGGCGCGTGAGCGCGGCGTGTATTCTCGCCACGTAGCCCGCCGCGCCTGGTCATCATCGTTGCCAATGCGCGAAATTCGCCGGTCCACTCGGGGCGCCGGCGACGGCGGATCCGGCGATCGATCTGGTAGCGAAAGTGAGCGGCAGTAATGCTAGGCTGCCGCCCTCGGGGCCCACGGAGACACGACCATGTCTGTCGCTGATTCACGCTTGCTCGAGAAGGTCGCACGCGGCCTGAACGAACCGTGGGCAGCCACCAACGGGGGCGCGCAGGGCTCCATTCTCACCGTCGCCGCCGGCGTCTACGGCGCACGCCCCGCCGCAGAAGAAACGACGATTCCCACCGGTTTTGATCCCCAAGCCGCCGCCCTTTTCGAGGCCATCGTCGAAGCGGCGTACGTCGTATCGGCGGCGGACGGCGTGCTCGACGATTCCGAGCGCGAGGCGTTCGCGCAGGTGGTGACCCAGGCGTGTGGCGGCGCGATCCATGAATACCAAGTCCGCGACCTTCTTGCCGATCTGCGCGACCACCTCCGCGACGATGGCGTCGAGGCACGCATCCGTGCCGTCGCGCTCGCGGTCTCCAAGGCCGAGCACCGGCTTGAAATTCTTCGTATCGCCGGTCTCCTCGCCCACGTTTCGGGGGGCGTCAGCGGCGTCGAAAGAGGCATCCTCGATAAGCTGGCAACCGCTTTTCAGCTCCAACCACGCGAGGTCGACGCCGCCCTCGACGCAGTAAAGTCCGCGCTAGCTTGACTCCCGTGTCGACAATGTCATAGGTCGGCCCGCACGACGCGATCTTCTCTCGGTGATCCATGACGCTCGCAGCCGTAATACCCACCAAGCATTCCCGTAACCCCAACGACGTACTCGCGCCCGGCGTGATCCGCGTCCTCAAAGACGACGGTACGATCGACCCTGCCCACGATCCCGGGCTCACCGACGCCGAGCTCGTCTCGCTCTACACCGCCTTGGTGCGGATCCGCCTGCTCGACGATCGCCTCGTCTCCCTGCAGCGGCAGGGGCGTATCGGCTTTCACATCGGATCCATCGGCGAGGAGGCGGCCATTCTCGGTTCGACCTTCGCCATGCGCCAAAGCGACTGGATCTTCCCCTGCTACCGCGAATTCGGGGCGGCTCTGTGGCGGGGAATGACGCTGCAGCGCTACATCGACAACATGTTCGGCAACGCCAACGACACCGTGAAAGGCCGGCAGATGCCGGACCACTACACGGCGCGCGAGGTGCATTTCGGGTCCATCAGCTCGCCGATTGGCACGCAGATCACGCAAGCGGTGGGGTTCTCCTGGGCCGCCAAACTGAAGGCGGACGACCTGGTGGCGATCGTTTACTTCGGCGACGGCGCGACGAGCTCCAACGAGTTTCACAACGGTCTCAACTTCGCCGGCGTGTTCAAGACGCCCACCATTTTCTTCTGCCGCAACAACGGATGGGCGATCAGCGTTCCTACCGAGCGGCAGACGGCCAGCGCCACTTTTGCCGAAAAAGGTGACGCTTACGGCATTCCGTCGATTCGTTGCGATGGCAACGATTTGCTGGCCGTCATCTCCGCTACGCGCGAAGCACTGGCGCGCGCCGTCCGCGGCGACGGGCCGACGCTCATCGAGGCCATCACGTACCGGCTCTCCGGTCATTCCACGAGCGACGACCCCAAGGCCTACCGCCAAGAAACCGAGGTCGAAGAGTGGCGCCGCCGCGATCCGATCGCGCGAACGCGCCGCCTGCTGACAGCGCGCGGCATTTGGACCGACGCCGATCAGACGGCCGCCGAGACCGCCATCCAGGACGAGATCAAGCAGGCGATCACGATCGCCGAACAAACGCCGCTGCCCGCCCAGTCGTCGATGTTCGAAGACGTCTACGCCGAGATCCCGTGGCACCTGCGCGAGCAAGCCGAATACCTGGCGCGCTGCCCGCGTCCCCCCTCCAAGCATTGAACCTTTAGCGCGGGGCCTCTGCCCGCCCGACCAACCAACTTTCGCGAACACGCGATTCGACTAGGTACGACGATGCCGCAGATGAACATGGTGCAGGCGATCAACGACGGGCTCCGGCTGGAGATGAGGCGCGATCCGCGCGTCATCGTCATGGGCGAGGACGTCGGCAAGGTGGGCGGCGTCTTCCGCGTGACGGCCGGGCTTTACGACGAATTCGGCGACGATCGCGTCATCGACACGCCGCTCTCCGAAGGCGGCATCATCGGCACCGCCATCGGCATGGCGCTCTATGGTCTCGTTCCCGTGCCCGAGATCCAGTTCGCCGATTTCATCTTTCCCGGCTACGACCAGATCGTCTCCGAGCTTGCGAAGTATCGCTACCGATCGGGCGGACAATACCCGGCCAAGCTCGTGATTCGCACGCCAGTCGGCGGCGGTATCCGCGGCGGGCTCTACCACTCGCAATCGCCGGAATCTCTCTTCATTCACTCCCCGGGTCTCAAGGTCGTGTGCCCATCGAACCCGCACGACGCCAAGGGCCTCTTGCTCGCTTCCATTCGCGACCCCGATCCGGTTTTGTTCTTCGAGCCAAAGCGCATCTACCGCGCCGCCAAAGGGGAAGTGTCCGAAGCCGACTACACGGTGCCGCTCTCCAAGGCCGCCGTCGTGCGCGAGGGCTCCCAGGTTACGGTGATCGCTTGGGGCGCGATGCTCTACGAAGCGCTCGAAGCCGCCAACCAGGCCGCTAGCCAAGGCATCGAGTGCGAGGTGCTCGACCTTCGCACGCTATGGCCGCTCGACATCGACACCGTGACCGCGAGCGTCAAGAAAACGGGGCGCGTCGTCGTAGTGCACGAGGCGCCGCGCACCTGCGGTTTCGGCGGCGAGATCATTGCCCTCATCAACGAGAAGGCATTCCTGCATCTGGAAGCGCCCCCCGTACGCGTCACCGGATTCGACACCCCTTTCCCTTACACGCTGGAGATGGACTACCTGCCGCTCGCCCATCGCATCCTCCCCGCCATCGTGGAAACGGCCAGGTACTGAGGAGACACGCGCATGGCTCGCTTCGAGTTCAAGCTTCCCGACATTGGCGAGGGCGTCACCGAGGGTGAGATCGTCACCTGGCACGCCCAGGTCGACCAAATCATCAAAGAAGACGACCCCATGGTCGAGGTGATGACCGACAAAGCCACGGTCACCATCGCCGCGCCGCGCACGGGGCGCGTCGTCGAGCTGCGCGGCGAGGTCGGGCAGGTCGTGCAGGTTCACTCCGTTCTCGTCGTGCTCGAGCTCGAGGAAGGCGTGCGTGCCAACGGCGCTCACGCCGAGAGCGCGAGTGAGAACGGCGCCGGCAAGGCGACGCGCGAGAACGTCGCTAGCGCCGTGGGCGACATCCGCGAAGATCTTCCTGGCATGTCGCTCGGCAGTGCCAAGGCCGCGCCCGCCCCCGCCCAGGCCACCGCGGGAGCGAGCGGTACGTACTTCAACGAGCGACCGCTCGCCACGCCGGCGACGCGTAAGCTAGCGCGCGACCTCGGTCTCGATCTGCGAACGCTGCGCCCCACCGGTCAGTTCGGTCGCGTCACCACCGATGACGTGCGGCGCGCATCCTCGGGCCCCGCCCTCGCCACCGCCGAGGTGAGCGAACGCCAGCCGCTCCGCGCCGTTCCCGATCCGCGTCCGGCGACGGGCGGTGGGGGCGCAAACGTCGTTTCCCTCTCGCGCGTCGCGCTCGAAGAGCGAACCCCGCTCAAAGGGATCCGCAAACGCATCTTCGAGAACATGGCGCGGTCCAAGCAAAAGGCCGCCCATTTCACGTTCGTCGAAGAGTGCGACGTCGGCGCTCTCAAAGCGCTGCGCCAACGCTTGAAGCCCGCCGCCGAAGCGCAGGGCACCAAATTGACGTTCTTGCCGTTCATCGTCAAAGCGGTCGTCATCGCGCTGCGCCGCCATCCGACGTTGAATCAGACGTTCGACGAGGCGACGCAAGAGATCGTCACCCGCCGTTACTACAACATCGGCATTGCCGCCTCGACCGACGCCGGCCTCGTGGTTCCCGTGGTCAAGAGCGCGGCCGAGCGCTCCCTCCTCGACATCGCTCGGGAGATCGAGCGCCTCGCCGAGGACGCGCGCAAGAACCGGCTCAAGATCGAAGACGTGCAGGGCAGCACGTTCACCATCACGTCCCTCGGACAACAAGGCGGCCTCTTCGCCACCCCGGTCATCAACTTCCCGGAGGTCGCCATCCTCGGCGTCCATCAGATCAAGAAGAAGCCGGTCGTACGTAACGATCAAATCGTCATCGGCGAAGTGATGCTCTTGTCACTTTCGTTCGACCACCGCCTCGTCGACGGTCATATCGGCGCCGCGTTCGCCTACGAGCTCATCCGGTTGCTCGAAAATCCCGAGTCGATGTTTCTGGAGATGATCTAGCCGTTCGAAGTCTCTGCTCTTCGCGAGCGCGAGAGGCGCTCCTGCCACGTTGTTCACGCCGCCACACTCGCGCGTGGAAAAATGAACAGCGGCCGGCTCGGGCGAGGAAGCAGGGAGACATGCGTCGTTCGCCAAGGCGCGCTCCCCGATGCGTTGTCGTCGCCCCCCCCCACACCGCCGAAGCGGCTCATTGTCGTGCATTTCGGGCGGGTGTGACTTGACGCCGTGGCAGTTGAGGAGCGACGCTAAGGACGGGCATGCGACTACGACTTGGGCTGAGTTGGCTCGTTTTGGCGGGTTCGACAACTTCCGGAATCGCGGCGGCGGCTGGCCCGCCAGATGCAGAGCGTCTCAAGATTGCGGCCGAGGAATTTGACGCGGGTCGACGCGCCTTCAAAGTGAAGGACTTCGAGAACTCCGCGGTTCATTTCGAAAACGCCGACCGCGACGCCCCGAGCCCGGAAGCCCTGCAGAGCGCCATGCGAGCCCGCAAAGAGGCAGGCCAGATCGCCCGCGCGGCGACCCTCGGCGCCTGGGGCCTGACGCGTTATCCTGCCGATAAAACTTTCGGCGACTACGCGCGTCAAGTGCTGACGGAGGCGGACAAAACGCTGCATCGGGTAGCCATTGGCTGCCAGCCCGATTGCAGTGTCATCGTCGACAACAAGGTGATGCCCTTTCCCGAGAGCGCGAACTCCACGGTGTACCTCGATCCGGGGCCTCATGTGGTCGTCGCGGGCTGGCCGAATAACCGCCACCGCAACTCCGACGTCAATGCCGTGCCGGCAGGCACGAGCAAGCTCGTTTTCAACGCCGCATCGGCCGACAAGCCGTCCACCGATGCGCCGAACGGATCGCACGATCCCGCAATCGGAACGACCGAGCCAACGGTCGACCACGGTCCTGAAACCGAGAAGAAAAGTGGTCTCCCCCCGGCCGTCTTTTACATCGGGCTTGCGGCAACGGCAGTCTTGGGCGGCGCAACGGTGTGGAGTGGAATCGACACCCTGAACAACCCTGGAACCGACGCCATCGACAAGTGCAAGGCGACCGCGGGATGCGATCCGGTGCCGCTCTTCGACGAGGGCAAGGCACACGAGACGCGAACCAACGTGTTCATCGGGGTCACCAGTGTAGTTGGTGTGACTACAGGGATCCTCGCCCTGTTTTTCACCAATTGGGGCGACGATTCAGCGCCAGCCGAGAAGAAAGAGGCGCGCATCATGCCTCTAGTCGGGGTTAGCAATGGCGTAACCATCGGAGCTGTGGGACGTTTCTGACGAAGATGGTGGATACTTGGCGGCGGTAAAGCTACTAGACCGAGGGGGTCAGCAGCGGCTCGATCGCTACGAGCTCGTCGCCGAACTTGCTTCGGGCGGCATGGCCACCGTCTTTTTGGGGCGGATACTCGGCGCCGGTGGGTTTCAGCGCTTCGTAGCCATCAAACGCCTGCACCCGCATTTGGCGAGCGAGCAGGAATTCGTCGAAATGTTCCTCGACGAGGCGCGCCTGGCCGCGTCAATTCACCATCCCAACGTCGTACCCATCCTCGAGGTCGGTACCTCCGACCGCGGTTACTACCTCGTCATGGAGTACATCGAGGGGGACACGCTGGCGCGCCTTTTGGCCCGCGCCGCGACGAGCCGTCAGCGCATTCCCATTCCCATCGTCGTCCGTATCGTGCTCGACACCCTGGCCGGGCTGCACGCCGCGCACGAGCTCAAAGACGACAACGACCATCACCTCAGTCTCGTTCACCGCGACGTGTCGCCGCAGAACATCCTGGTGGGCATCAACGGCACGGCGCGGATTACCGACTTCGGCGTGGCCCGCGCCGCCACGCGTTTGTCGTCGACCCGTTCGGGGCAGCTCAAGGGCAAGCTCGCCTACATGGCGCCCGAGCAGGCGCGCGGCGGCCAGATCGATCGCCGCGCCGATCTTTTTGCGGTCGGCACGGTGCTCTGGGAAGTGCTCGCGGATAAGCGCCTCTTCAAAGGCGAGGGCGAAGCCGACACGCTGAACCGCGTGCTCTTCGAGCCCATCCCGAAGGTCCGCGACATCGACCCCGACATCGAGCCTGCGCTCGAAGCCGTCACGATGAAGTCGCTCGATCGCGACCCCGACAAACGCTTTCCCACGGCGGCTGTTTTCGCCGACGAGCTCGAGAAAGCCGCGCGCGCGTTGTCCTCGATCGCGAGCGTGCGCGAAGTGGCCGACTACGTGCAGAAGGTCCTCGGGCAGGATATCAGCCAGCAGCGGGAAGCGGTGCGGGCGTGGCTCGCGCAGAGCGAGCCAAGCCGAACGGAGCTCGACGACCGCGACATCATCGTGGGTGTGGGCGGGGCGACGACCACGTCGTCATCGGCCGTATCCATTCCCCCTAAAACCGCTTCTCCGTCGCATGCCTCGTCCGGTCTCTTGTCCGAAATCACGCGTGCGCGCCGCAAGCGCCGCGATCGCATTCTGTGGGGAGGGGCAGCGGCTTCGGTCGCCATCGTCGGTGGAATCCTGCTCGGACTGCCGCGACGCGACGGAAGCGAGGCCTCGAGCGCGTCCGGTTCCGCGTCCGGCGCCGCCAGCACGGGTTCCGTCAGCACCGCTCCTGCTCATGCCGCGATGCCAGTGGCCACCGCGCTTTCCCCGCCTGCGCTACCGGTCGTCCCAACGCCGCCCGCCGCGCCTTCGGCGTCCGCTGCCGAGACGGCCGTACCGCCGCCCGCCCCTGTCGCGCCGACACCGGCGCCCGTCGTACAGGCACGGCCACCTGGCAAACCGCTGCCGGTCACACAGCTGCCGCCGGTGACGCCGCCTCCCGTGGTCCGCCGTCCTCCTCCCACGCGGCCGGCGAACCCCACTCCGACACCATCTCCGCCGCCCGACGACATTCCGCGCAATCCCTATCGCTGAGCGCGGCGGTCGATCGTGCTGCGCGGCGTTGCTTTTGTCCGGGCAGCGTTACTCGCCGTCGCAGCGATGGCGTCGTGTGGCCCGAGCCGGGGTACCGATCCCGCCGCGCGCTTTTTCGCGGTCCACAACGTGATGCACGCCATGGGGCTCTACCAAGCGGGCCCCGTGAGCCAGGGGACGCTGGCGGAAGGACAAGAGATCAAGATTGGGCTCGCCCTCCCCGCGACATGCCTGGCCGTCGTTGCCGTGGGGGGAACGGGCGTCGACGACCTCGCGCTGCAGCTGCTCGATCCGGAGGGGAAGATCGTCGCCGAGGAGACGTCGCGCGACGTGCAAGCCGTGCTGCGCAGCTGCGTCGATCGCCCGGGCGCCTACGCCGTGCGGTTGCGTATGGCGCACGGGGCAGGGGAGTACCTCGTCTCGAGCTGGACCGGCGGAGAGCCGCCCAGCGATAAGAGCAGCGGCGAGCTCGCCTCGGGCGGCACGTGCAGCGCGCCCACCGTGATCGCGCCGGGCCACGTCTACACCGGAAGCACGGAAGAAGGCACCGATGACGCGGAAGGGAGCTGCGCCGGGAGCGCCGGGGGACACGAACGTGTGTACCGTCTCGACTTGGCGACGCGTCAGCGCGTCGTGATCGAGCTGTCGGCCGAATTCGACACCGTGCTCTATGTCCGTCAGGGCGACTGCAGCGACGATGCCGCGGAAGTGAAATGCAACGACGATGCGGGCCCCAAGCGCTCGCGCATCGATGCCGTGCTCGACGCGGGCACCTACTTCGTCTTTGTCGATGGTTACGGCGACGAGACGGGGTCTTATCGCTTGCAAGTCCTGTCCCGCGACGCACCCACGCTGGCCGACGTCTGTCGCAATGCGCGCCCGCTCGTCGCATCGTCGAGGGTGGTGGGCGCCCTGAATGACGGCTTCGACAACGTGAACGCAACGTGCGGGCGCGAGGCGAAGGGAATCGACGCGCCCTTTCGCTTCGACCTCGCGACGCGATCGCGCGTGCGCTTTCTGCATAAGTCCGCCGATTTCCGCCCCGTCGTTCACGTGCGGCGCTTCTGTGAAGATCCCGCGAGCGAGGTGGGGTGCGCCGACGCCGGATTCCACGACGACGAGGCAGCGTGGGCTGGGGTGCTGGACGCAGGCGCGTATTGGGTTTTCGCGGACAGCTCCGACGAGGGGATCCCTGGCGGTTTCACGTTGTCCGCGGAGACGGCGGTCGAGGGCACCACGCGATCGCTCGGCGCTACCCCCGGCGACGGCTGCGGCGATGCCGTGCAGCTGACGGGGACGGCGGGGCGGGTCGAAGGCGACACATTCGCAGCCAAGGACGACGTGCCCATCTCTTGCGCGCCGGGCGGCGCTGCCGACGTCGTTTACCGTCTCGACCTGGCGCGGCGCTCGCGGGTCACGGCTCGACTCGTCGGCGACGAGTCGAGCCACGCGCTCGCTTTCGAGCGAGCGTGTGGCGAACGCACGACGGAGATGGCGTGCGGTCTGCTCGTCGATCGCGTGGTCGAGCCCGGGCCCGCTTTTTTGGTGGTCGATGGGGCGCGGGCCGACTCCCTCGGCCGCTTCGCCCTCGCCTACCGCGTGAGGGACATGGTCGATGTCGAAGCCGCGTGCGCACGGGTGCCGCTCCTCGCCTTTCAGCACAAAGAAACGGGAACGACGGCCGGGGCGGCCGACAAGTTTTCGAGCGCGTGCGGCGTTCGCTCGCTTTCCCAAGGTGCTGCCGACCGCGTGTACCGCTTTTCCGTGCCCCGCAGGATGGGCGTGCGGCTCTCGCTCGAGACGCAAGGTTTCCGCGGCGTCCTCTCGCTCCGGCGGGTGTGCAGCGACGACCCGAGTGAGCTGAAATGCGCGGAGGCGTCCGACGACGCCGCCACCGTGTCGCTCGTGAGCGTGCTCGAGCCGGGCCTCTATTACGCCGTCGTCGACGGTGCCGCACCCAAGGCGGAAGGCGCTTTTGCGCTTCGATGGGAAGGCGCCGAGGAGCGCGCGAAAGGTCGGAAAGCAGCGAGATGACTGCCTAAGAGGGGCGGCGCGGCCGCGCTGATCGTGTTATCGTGTCATTGACATAATCGGACCGTCCTGCTACTTGTCCGCGCCCTCTCGAGGGCACTTTCCTCGGGAAATCGCCGAGTCCACGCGTGGAGTGGAACGGCAGCTACATCTTCGGAGGCACCTCGTGTTCAAGAAGGTCTGCATCTTCTCGGGCAACGCGAATCCCGCGCTGGCTCAAGAGATCGCGCAGGTTCTCGAGATGCCCCTCGGCCAAGTCCGCGTCTCGCGCTTCAGCGACGGTGAAACGTTCTGCGAGATTCGCGAAAACGTTCGCGGTGTCGACACTTACGTCATCCAGCCGACCTGTTCGCCGGTGAACGACAACGTGATGGAGCTGCTCATCCTCGCCGACGCGCTCCGACGGGCGTCGGCCGGATCGATCACCGCCGTGGTCCCGTATTACGGGTACGCGCGACAGGACCGCAAGGTCGCCCCTCGCACCCCCATCACCTCCAAGCTGTGCGCCGACCTGATGGTCTCCTCGGGCATCAACCGCGTCTTGTGCGTCGACTTGCATGCTGGACAAATCCAGGGCTTTTTCAATATTCCGTTCGATCATCTCTATGCGCTGCCCGTCTTCCTCGACGACTACCTGAAGAAGCATTTCGACAGCTCGGCCTGCGTGGTGTCGCCCGACGCAGGGGGCGTCGAACGCGCGCGGGCCTGGTCGAAGCGTCTCGACGCGTCGCTCGCCATCATCGACAAGCGCCGGGAACGGGTGAACGAGAGCGAAGTCATGCACCTCATCGGCGACGTCGAGGGCAAAGACTGCATCATCGTCGACGACCTGGTCGATACGGCGGGCACCCTCTGCAATGCCGCCCGGGCCCTGCAGGCCCACGGGGCCCGTCGAATCGTCGCCTGCGCGACCCACGCCGTCCTCTCGGGCCCCGCCGTGCAGCGGATCGTCGATTCTCCGCTTGCAGAAGTCGTATTTACCAATAGCATCCCCATCTCGCCCGAGGCGGCCCAGTCGGGCAAGATCAAGCAGATCTCGATTGGCCGTCTCTTGGGTGAGGCGATTCGGCGGATCCACAACAGCGACTCGGTGAGCTCGCTTTTCGTCTAACCCCCGCCTTACAGGGGACGCGCAGCGGCGCTCCTTCGCCGCGAACCATCGGAGAACGCTCATGGACATCATCAAGCTCGACGCCAACCTGCGAAACCAGTCGGGCAAGACTTCGGCTCGTCGCCTGCGCCGCGAAGGCCGCATTCCCGCCATTGCCTACGGAAAACAGCTGCCCAGCGTATCGCTGGCGGTGACACCGCGCGGCCTGACCGACATCTTGAAGAGCGCGCACGGACAGAACTCCGTGGTCGAGCTCAGCGTCGAGCAGAAGAAGCTGACGGTGCTGCTTCGCGAATACACGGTGCATCCCGTGACCCGCGAGCCTTTGCATGCCGACTTCGTCGAGATCCAGCTCGACCAACCGGTCGACGTCGAGGTCCCGTTCATCTGTAAGGGGAAAGCGGCAGGCGTCGTGCTCGGCGGAATCCTGCGTCAGGTGTACCGGCGCCTTCCGATCCGATCGCTGCCCGAACAGATTCCGGTCGTCATCGAGCACGACGTGACGGCACTCAATCTCGGCGACCACGTGAAGACCGCCGATCTGACGCTGCCGCCAGGCGTTTCGGTGCGGCTGCCCGCCGACCAGACGGTGGCCGGTGTCGTGGCCCCGGAGAAAGAGAAGGCCGAGGACGTCGAGGCAGCAGCTGCTACGCCTGGAGCGGTTGCGGGCGGCTCCCAAGCCCCGGGCGCGACGCCTGCGGCTACCGCGGCGGGCGCGACGGCCGCTGCCCCGGGGGGCAAGGACGCGGCGGGTGGCAAAGACGACAAGAAAGCCGCGCCAGCCAAGGACAAGAAGAAGTAAGCCATGTCGCGCCCCGGAGCGAGCCGCGAGGGAACCCCCCTCATCGTCGGCCTCGGTAATCCGGGGCGCGAATACGCGTCCACGCGCCATAACCTCGGCTGGCTCGCGCTCGACGAGCTTTGCACGCACGCGACGATCCCGGGCGGTTTCAAAAAGAAGTTTCAGGGGGAGTTTGCCAAGGGGACCGTCGGCGCGCTCGAATGCATTTTCTTGCGCCCCGAAACGTACATGAACGAGTCGGGGCGCAGCGTGCAGGGCGCGGCGGCATTTTTTCACGCCGCGCCGGGCGATGTGATCGTGCTGCACGACGAGCTCGATCTCCCTTTCGGGGAGGTGCGCGTGAAGTTGGGAGGCGGTCACGCAGGGCACAATGGCATCAGGTCGCTCATCCAGAACCTCGGGAACGCCGATTTCGTGCGCGTGCGCATGGGCGTCGGCAGACCGCCGCCGAGCTTCAGCGGTGAGGTCGCCGACTTTCTTCTCTCGGCTTTCTCCGCCGAGGAGCGCGCGCAGGTTCCTGACATCGTGACCCGCGGCGTCGCCGCCGTACGCAAAATTCTGAGCGACGGCCTCGAACGCGCCATGAACGAGATCAACACCCGCCCCAAGCGCCCGAGTGGAAACGGTAGCGCGGGCAGCGGCGGGACGGAAGAAGGAAAACAGGCGGCACGCTTGCCGCTTGATTCACTGACCGCACGGCATGGTGCCGTACGGCTCCTTGCTCCGGGGCAAACGTCCCCGGGGCCGTAGTCCACGAGGAGATCGCATCGCAATGGCAACAACGGCAGAGGCGCACAAGCGCGCCAGAGAATACGAAACCATCTACGTCCTGAGACAGGACGTCGATCCCGACGGCGCCGACAAGGTCGCCGGGCGCGTCGCAGAAGTCGTGGCGCGCGAAAACGGCAAGCTCGTCAAGGTCGAGACCTGGGGCCGCCGCAAGCTCGCGTACACGGTCGCCAAGCAGCGACGCGGCGTTTACTACTACCTCAAGTATCTCGGTGGTGGCGCGGTCGTGAGTGAGCTCGAGCGCAACCTGCGCATGCTCGACACGGTCGTGAAGTTCCAGACGGTGCTCCTGCGCGACGAAGTCGAAGTCGACACCGTCGCGGTCGACCCCGAGGAAGTGAAGTTCGCACGCATCGAGCTCATGCCCGAGGAAGAGAAAGAAGAGTCACGCGAGCGCATGCTGGGCCTCATCGAGGCTCCCGAGGAGCGACCGCGCCCGCCTGCCGATCCTGAGTTCGGCGACGAAGTGCCCGAAGAGCTGGACGAGGATTGGACGGCGCCCAAGGCCGCCGCCGCTGCGGCCGCCGCTGCCGCTGCTGCTGTTCCCGCTGCCGCTCCAGCTGCCGCTCCGGAAGAGCCGGCCAAAACCGCAGTCGACGAGGAGAAGAAGTCATGAGCCAGCGCAACATCGACTTCGGCGACGACAAGGACTTCGGCCGTACGCCGGACTTGAATGCCGACGCCCCTGGGCGCCGGCGCGGCGCGCGCAAACGCGTTTGCAAGTTCTGCGCAGATAAGGCCGTCATCATCGACTACAAGGACCCGCAGGCGCTGAAGTACTTCATCAGCGATCGCGGCAAGGTCGTTCCGCGCAGGATTTCCGGTAACTGCGCGCGCCACCAGCGCAAGGTGACCTTGGCCATCAAGCGAGCGCGCACCATCGCGCTCTTGCCGTTCACCGTCACGGATTAAGGCTTCACCATGGCGACGATTCAAGTCATTCTGCATCAGGATCTAAAGAACCTCGGCAAAAGTGGGGAGCTCGTACGCGTGCGCCCCGGCTATGCGCGAAACTATTTGATCCCACGCTCCTTGGCCGTGCCGGCCACGGTCCACAACATCAAGCAGGTCGAGCACCAACAGCGCATTTCCGCGGCGGCGGCTACCAAAGCGCGCGGCGAGGCCGCGACCCTCGCCGAAAAGATCAGCGCGGTGACGGTGACGATCACACGCAAGGTCGGCGACGAAGATCGCCTGTTCGGGTCGGTGACGACCAAGGACATCGCGACGGCGCTCAAGGAAAAGGGCTTCGATATCGATCGCAAACGCATCGAGCTCGCCGAGCCTATCCGGACAGCGGGAACCTTCCCGGTGACGGCCAAGTTGCTCGGTGACGTCACGGCCACGTTCAAGGTCGAAGTCACAGCGAAAACCTGACGGCCCGAAAGGACCTCCGCCGGAGCTGCTCTCCGGCGGAGGGCACTCCCGCGTCTGGCGAGAATCGCGGCAAGCGGTGCTGAACCGCCGCAGCAACGCGGGGCTACGTGACTCGAGCGGCGGGGCGCGCCTCGTCCCTTCGGGGCGCGGCAAAGAGCGCGTGCGCCGCGGGGCGGATCACGTCTGCGAGGACGGCATTGGCGATGCGGCGCCGCTCGTCGACCGCGAGATAGCCGTGCGCGCGCATTCGATCCAGGTCCGCCGGCAATGAGGTTTGCGCGCCAAAGCCGATGTGCTGGTGCGCTCGATCGAACACGCGCGCGACGCGATCGCGCAGGCGTGTATCGCCCGCGCGAAACGCCCAAGCGAGATAGCGCCAGGCCAGGAGCGCGTGCGCGAGCTCCTGCTCGGCGGTTCGTGCCAGCGTCGCTTTGACGACGGTGTCGCGCGCCGCGTCACGGGCGGCGGCGATCAGGCTCGCTGAAACGAGCTCGGCAATGCAGCCCTCGGCGGCGACGCTGCAGGCGATGTCCGCGGCGTCGAGGGTTTCGTCGAGCGCTCCCGCCACGGCGAGCGGGCCTGGTCCGACCGAATGGCCGGCGTAGGCGGTCGCCAAGCCGAACGCGATGCGCGCGTGCTCGATTTCGTCGGCGCACGCTTGCTGCGCACCTTGCACGATGTCGGCGGGGGCGCCGACGGTAAGGCATTGGAGGACGAAACGCGCGAACGATGCGACGGATGCATGCTCGGCGAGCCCCTCCCGGATCCACACCTCGGCAAGCGCGGCGCGCGTCGCGCCGTCGAGCGTTGCGACGTCAGGTTGTAGCGATACCGCCCACGTTGCCTCGTTCGCGGCGGGCGCGAGGCGGGCGACGCCGGAAACGACGAACGGTCGCCCGACTGGGCAAGATCCTTCCGTGATGTAACAACATGTATCGGCGGGGCCGGACAACGGTCCACAGAGCACACGCTGCGCGTATGTCGCAAGGCCGCAACTGTACGTATTGAGAATGCACGATTCGCCGTAAGTATCGCTGCACGACTGGCCTCTGGGCGGCGCAGGAAGGCACGCTCGCGTGCGCCTCCCCGGAATCGCCGCGTCACCGGCGTCAGCGGACGGACAGAGAACGTTTTCGGGCGTGGAATCTCGACTGATGACGAGCGCGCGACAATACCTTCCAGCATCGATATCGGCATCGGATGTCGGCGGGGTGACGATGACGATGATGGGTGGTTTGCCGGGGGCGTCGGACTGAGATGCGTCGATAGGCGTCGAAGATGGCTCCGCCGCCGCGTCGCCAAGCGAATTGCCGGCGTCGGTGACGTCGCTGTCGCAACCAGTTAGCGCGACAAATGTCGACCCGAGGCCGAGGGCCGCGAGGACATGACCGAGAAGCTGTCGGTGCAATGAGCTAGGCATGACAAAGATAAAACACCCGATACGGCCTTGCTGATTGAGTTTCCGCAAGACGGCCTTTTGAGCGTTTACATGTCCCCACGCGCGGGCGCCGACTGCCGATGTGCGGTGGGCCGTCGTCCGCGCGGGCGACGTCGGCGCTACGCGGTCGGCGTTCGCGCGCGACCTTGCATGTGCGGAATCAGAGCGGAACCCCAACGTGCGAGCAGGTACCCGACCAACGCCGCCACCGCCGCGACCCACGCCCAGAGCGTCAGCTGCGACTGCCCGATCAGCACGCCGCCCAAGATCGGCGCCAGGATCTGCGCGATCGAGTTCAGGCCTTGGTTCAATCCGAGAACGACACCTTGCTCGGTGGGGCCGGCGTTTTGGGAGACGAGGCTGCTCAGCGTCGGGCGCAGCACACCGTTGCCGAACGAGGAAATGGTCGAGACGAGAAGGAGTGTGGGGATGTCGCGACAGGGCCCTAGGATCACGTAACCGACGATGAGTGAAATGAAGCCCGCCGATACGAGCGCCGATTCGCCGAACCGTTTGACGAGCTTGCCAATGAGAAAGCCCTGCAAGACGATACCGAGCAGGCCCACGTAGCCGAGCAGGTAGCTTATCTCCCGCGGCGTTACGGGATGCCCCTCCCATGTGAACCGCCGTTCGGCGAAAAGCGCGAAGCCCGACGTGAACGTGGAAAAACAGAGGGCGTAAAAGAAAAATTGCGCCAGCAGCCCGCTCAGGACGGGGCGAGTGAAGTAGGGGGCATATGCCTTCCATTCGAAGATGGCGAGGCGTTGCCCCCCTGGGCCGACGTCTGGCTTCGGCGCGGCTTGCGGCGGCCGCTGCGCGCGAGGGAGAAGGACGAGCGTGCACACGATGCTGGCAAATGACATCGCCGACGCTGCATAGATCGGCGCGGAAAGGCCGTAGTGAACGAGGAATCCGGTGAGAAACGGGCCCACGAAGAATCCGAGCCCGAACGCAATGCCGATGAGCGCGAACGATTTCGTCCGGTCTTTGGCCTCGGTGTTGTCCGAGATGTACGCCTGCGCGAGCGAAATATTTCCCGCCGTCGCGCCGTCGATGACGCGGGACAGATAGACCATCCAGAGCGCCGTCGACCGCGCGAGGAGGAGAAATCCGAGGAACGTTCCGACTTGGCTCGCCACGAGGAGCGGTTTTCGCCCAAACCGGTCCGACGCCTTACCGAGCAGGGGCGCCGACACGAGCTGACACAGCGCATAAACCGAGACGAGAAGGGTCGCCTGCAGCGGCGTTGCGCCGAAATGCTCGGAGTAGATCGAAAGCAGCGGGATGATGATGGTGAGGCCGAAAATGTCGACCAGAACGATGAGAAAAATCGGTAGGAGCGGCGAACGCTTCGGCACGGGGCGGACCTTACCATGGCTCTCGAGGAGGGCTCGCGCGCGAAAAAGCGCTCCCACTGCCACGCTGACGATGCCCACCCCGTCCGTGCGCGGTCTATGGTGAGCGACGCTGCCTTCGTCCGAAGGAGGCCGCGCGCTTGCTGCATGAGGGGAGAGATGGGATGCGAACCTCGTCAGCGTCACAGTGCGTCGCGTGCTCGCATATCGCGCCGACGCGCGTGTACCCCTCCCTGAGCCGGCTTGGCCGGCGATTGGGGAGGGGGCGGCCGCGCGGAGCCGCCGGAGGCGGCGAGCACGGACGGGGGTGGGCATCCTCGAGAAAGAGATCAAGTGCGGAGAGCCGCTGACGATCGAGAATGCGTAGCGCTGCGTCCGCGATCGGTGTTGATCGGAGCGCGCGAAAAATGTATGAGTCGATTTCTCGTCGCGTCGCTCGTTACCCCCCGTCGCTCGAATTGAAAGCGGCCGGGGGGTTTCGTCATTTGGAGGTCTGGGTTGGGGAAAACTTGCGAGGAAGCCGTGACCATCCGGTGGCGTAGCCAGGGACAAAAAAAACGGATGCAAGCGAAAGCGGGCGGCATGTTCGGACATTGCCTGATCCACCACCGACCACGGGTAGCGCGCATGATTGAGGAGGTTGGATGAACGGCCGACAAGCCCACGCACGCTCTTTCGAGCCGCCCGCGCCGACACCGGTTGCTGGGCGTATTCCGCCCCACGACCTGGATGCGGAAGCGGCGGTTCTCGCGGCCATCCTGCTGGAGCGGGACGCGCTCGATAAGGTGCTGGAGCTGCTTCGCGCCGAACATTTCTACTCGGAGGCCAATCGCCGCATCTACGAAGTCGCGGTCGAGCTCTCGTCGCAGGGAACACCCATCGACGTGGTGAGCGTGGCCGGGATGCTTCGCGACCGTGAGCGGCTCGCGCAGGTGGGCGGTAGTGCGTACCTGGCACAGCTCGTCGATGCAGTTCCTTCGGTAGCGCACATCGAGACGTACGCCCGGATGGTTCGGGAAAAGTGGCGCGTTCGTCAGCTCATCGCGACGTGTCAGCGGGTCGCGGCCGAGGGCTACGGCGACGTCGGAGAAGTGCAGCAGTTCATCGACGGCGCGGAACAGGCAGTCTACGAAATCGCCCGCACGCCGGAAGCGAGCAGTGTCCAGCGGATCGAGCCCATCATCCGCAGCGTTTTCGAACAGATCACCGAGCTCGCGCGGCGCGGCGAGCGCATCACCGGCGTGCCGACCGGCTTCGAAAGGCTCGATGGCAAGACGGCAGGTCTCCACGACGGAGAGCTCACCATCGTGGCGGCGCGCCCCGGCATGGGCAAGACGTCCTTCGTCTTGAACGTCGCCGTCAATGTCGCCTCGCCGAAAACGGTGTCCGGGGGCGGAGGGGACGGCGGATCTGCCGATGCCCGCGAAGAGCCCGGCATGGGCGTGGTGGTGTTCTCGCTGGAAATGCCGCGCGAGCAACTCGCATCGAGAATGGTTTGCTCCGAGGGTCGCGTCGATGTCGGCAAGATGCGCCAGGGATTTTTACAAGACCGCGACTGGAACAGCCTTACCCAAGCGGCATCTTTCCTGTATCGCCTTCCCATTTGGATCGACGACACGCCGTCGCTCGGCGTTCTCGAGCTGCGCGCCAAAGTCCGTCGCTTGCAGGCCGAATACAACCGGACGGCGCCCGAGGGGGGCGTCGGACAACGCATCGGGCTCGTCATCGTCGACTACCTCCAGCTCATGAGCGGGCACCAGTACACGTCCAGTCGCGAGCAGGAGATAAGCGAGATTTCGCGCGGGTTGAAGCGGCTTTCCAAGGAGCTCCGCGTGCCCGTGATTGCGCTATCGCAGCTCAATCGCGCGGTGGAGACGCGCGGCTCCAAGGACAAGCGCCCGCAACTTTCCGATCTTCGCGAGTCGGGCGCCATCGAGCAGGATGCCGACAACATCATTTTCATCTTTCGCGACGACTACTACGAAGCGGAATCGGAACAGCGCGGGATCGCCGAGCTCATCATCGCCAAGCAGCGCAACGGGCCGACCGGCAAGGTCAAGGTGCGTTTCGAGGCGGCCTACACGCGTTTCGACAACCTCGCCCAAGAGCAGAATGACGGCTCGGACGACGACGAGTAGGCGCACCGATGATTGCGGTGATGACGGGTGATCGGCGATCGAGCACACGATCGCCCCGGCGAGTGCGACGATGACGACGATATGGGGAAGGTGCTGTCGTTCAGACGCTCATCGTTGCTGAGCTCGCTGATGAACGTGGTTGGCGTCGTCGCTTGCTACACAGCGGTGCGAAGGACGAAGTAGGTAAAGGTGAAGCGGAAGAGGACGCACGTCGCGAACGACGACGCTTCGCGCGCGCGGTCGCGTCCGATGCAACGATTCTTACCTACGCGCGCGCGTACCTCTTTACGCATGCCCCGCGGCGGGTCACCATCATCAAGTGCTCAAGCGTGTCTTCCGAACCGTGTCGCCGTGGGGGTGGTCCTTCGTGCTCGTCGCTTGTGGCGGTGGTACGCCGGCTCCTTCGCAGCCGTCTCCCGCATCCAGCGTCAGTATCGATTCGCCCTTGGCGCGCCCGGCGTTGGCCGGCGCGTTTCCAGCTCGTCCGTTGCTCATTCCCACGCGACGAGAAAACGTTTCTGACACCTACTTCGGACGAAAAGTATCCGACCCCTATCGCTGGCTCGAGAGCGGCGACAGCGAGGAGGTCAAGCACTGGACCGAAGAGCAAAACGCCGTCACGCGTCGTGTGCTCGATCGGGTGCGCGATCGAGAACGGCTTCACTCCAGTTTGTCCGATCTGCTCAGCATCGGCACGGTGGGGACGCCGGCGGTGCGCAAAGTCGCGGCCGACAAGAACCGCTACTTTCATGTGCGCCGGGAAGGTCAGCAGAATCAACCGCTCCTCTACGTGCGCGAAGGTGTGCAGGGCGCGGACGACGTGCTCGTCGATCCCAATTTGATGTCCGCCGAGGGGACGACCTCGCTCGACTGGTGGTCCCCCTCCCACGACGGGCGCCTTCTCGTCTACGGCATTTCGCAAAACGGTGACGAGGACAGCACGCTCTTCGTGCGCGATGTCGAGAAGAAGAAGGACCTTCCCGACAAGATCGAGCGCACCAAGTACGCATCCATCGCCTGGCTGCCGGACGGAAAGAGTTTCTATTACACGCGCTATCCCAAGAAGGGGACGGTGCCGGACGGCGAGGAGAATTACCACCGCACGGTCTACTTGCATCGCATTGGCGACGAGCCGGACAACGACACCTACGTCTTCGGCAAAGATCGCAAAATGACGGACTCGCCAAGCGTCGACCTCTCGCCCGACGGTCGTTGGTTGCTCGTCACGGTGCACGAAGGTTGGGCCAAGAACGAGCTCTATCTCAAGGACCTCCACGACAAAAAGCAGGTGGTGTTTTCGCCCGTGGTGACCGGAGTCGAGGCGATTTTCGACGCCACCCTGCGCAATGACGTCATCTACGTTCGCACCAACGACGGCGCCTCTCGTTACAAGCTCTATAGTTTCGACCCCAAGAAGCCCGATCGCGCCGGGTGGAAGCAGGTCATTGCCGAGGGACAAGACGTTCTCAACGACGTGGCCCCCATCGGCGTGGATCTCGTTGCCACTTACCTCTCCGACGCGTCGTCGAAGGTGCGCATCTTCACCAAGAATGGAGAGGCGAAGGGCGAGGTAGCCCTCCCCACCATTGGCTCCACGGCCGGAGCGGCGGGACGATGGGACGGTGACGAGGCGTTCTACGACTTTTCCTCGTTCGCGGTGGCTCCCACCATCTACCGGCTCGATTTGAAATCGGCCAAAAGCGAGAAATGGGACGCGGTAGAAGCCCCCATCGACGCCGGCGCCTTCGACGTCGAGCGCATCCGGGCAACCTCCAAGGACGGCACCAAGGTGCCGATCTTTCTCATCCACAAGAAGGGTCTCAAGAAGGACGGCAAAACTCCGACTCTTCTCACCGCTTACGGCGGTTTCAACATCAACATCGTTCCGAACTTCTCGGCGTCGATGTACCTGCTTCTCGAGCGCGGCGGCATTCTGGCCGTCGCCAACCTGCGCGGCGGCGGTGAGTTCGGAGAGACATGGCACCAAGCCGGCATGCTCGGCAACAAGCAAAACGTGTTCGACGACGCCATCGCCGCTGCCAGCGAGCTCATTTCTGCTGGCTACACCGATTCGGCCCACCTCGGCTTGTTCGGTCGCTCGAACGGCGGTCTCTTGGTCGGCGCGCTCATCACGCAGCGCCCCGACCTCTTTCGTGCGGCGGTGTGCGGAGTGCCGCTGCTCGACATGCTTCGCTACCACCGCTTTCGTATCGCCAAGCTCTGGGTCGCCGAATACGGCTCTTCCGAGGACGCGAAGCAGTTCGATTGGCTCTACGCGTATTCGCCCTACCACCACGTCAAAGCGGGTACGCGTTACCCGGCGGTGCTTCTCACCACGGCCGAAAGCGACTCGCGCGTCGATCCGCTGCACGCGCGCAAAATGGCCGCCGCCATGCAGGCCGCCACCATTTCCGAGCATCCCATTCTCTTGCGCGTAGAAACCAAAGCGGGACACGGCGCCGGCAAGCCCATCAACAAGGTCATCGACGAGATGACCGACGTCTTCGCCTTTCTCTTCGCCGAGCTCGACATGCTGCGCCCGCAGTGACGTCGAAAACCCGTCAGCGACCGAGCGTCATCGCTCACGAGCTTACGATTTGGGATTCCACCACGACGCAGCAAAGCTCTCGTCTTGCAGCGTGTCGATCTCCATGTACCCACCGTGGGTATCGACCCGATGGAAAGTCGCGCCTTTTTCGACCATGTCTTGAAACAGGTCGATGAGATACGCCTTCTCGAAGGTGCGCTTTTCGCGAAACACTTGCCCGGCGAACCGCTCCCGGACGCGGTCGAACGCGTCGAGCACCTCGAGGGCGCCGTCGGCGCTGAATTTGGCGACGCCGATGAACTCGCCCGAGGCCTGCTCCGGCGCGATGTTGCGTGAAAGCTCGACGATCCGCTCACCCTCGGCGCGCATTTTCTCGGCGTCGGTTTCGGGGTGGCGCGTCCGGCCGACGTAACGTCGGCGCCAGTCGGTGTCGCAGCCGAGCACTTTCGAGTGCGGCGATGCCACCAGGCCACGCACGACCGCTCCGCGATAGATGATGTCCGCGTAGGTCGACACGAAGCCTTCCCGCAGATGTTCCCGAGCCGTCAAGAGCGAGAGCAAGATGTTGTTGTGCTCCCAATCGCGATTCTCGACATAGGTAAATTCGGGATAGCGCGCCTTGATCACCTCGGCGCGGTAGCCGCAGATGAAGATGACGTCTTTGCGGGTGAAGCCGCCTTCGGCCAGGGCTTCGAGCACCCACTCCAGAATGGGGCGACCCATGACGGGCACGAGCGTTTTCGGGATCTCGTCGGTCAAGTGCTCGAGCCGGCTGCCGCGGCCGGCCCCGATGATGATGGGTCGCATGTCTTCTCGAATATCATGGCGGTCGCCCCTGTGGCAGGATGAACCATGTCCGAGAGCGAGGCGTCCGGCAGAAACGCGCTTCCCCTCGTTCGAGGCGAGGACGCGATAGCTCGGCTCGAGGGTCTTCTCGGGTCCCTCGGGCGGGCTTCGAGCGAAACGATGCTCGCTTTCGACGCCGACGGTACGCTCTGGAGCGGCGATGTGGGTATCGACAACTTCGAAGCTTTGCTCGAAAAAGAAGCCATCTTGCCTGCTGCCGGTTCCATGCTTCGCGATGAGGCGGCGGAATGTGGCCTCCCCAGTGCGCAAAACCCAACCGCGCAGGCACGCATCCTTTACGAAGCCTACGCGCGGGATGCCTACCCCGAGGACCGCGCGTTTCTCATGATGGCCTGCGCGTTCGCCGGTTACCGCGAAGACGAGGTGCGCTCCTTTGCCGCGGGCGTCGCGGCGGCGACGGGGCTCGAGGCACGCGTCCACGCCGAGGTCCTGCCCATCATCGCCTGGGCGGCGCGGCGCGGCGTGCCGCGCTACGTCGTGTCGGCCTCCCATGCGCTCGTCGTCAAGAGCTGCATCGAGCGGCTCGGTTTGCCCATCGATGGCGTCTTCGCCATGTCGCAAGCGGCGGAGCAGGGAAGGCTCGTCGCGCGGATCGAGCCGCCGGTGACGTACGGTGCGGGCAAGACGGAGGCTCTTCGCGCCGGCGTAGCGAGCAAGACATTGCTCGGCGCGTTTGGGGACAGCGCATTCGACCTTCATCTTCTGCGCGAGGCGCAGCTCGCGGTGGCGGTGCGGCCGAAGGCGGGGCTTCGTTCGCGAGCCGCGGAGTGTACCGGTCTCGTCGAGCTCGCCCCTGCGGCGCATTGAGATCGCGCGAATGAGCTTTCGGGTCTCGCGCCGCAGCGTCATCCTGGGTTCGATGGCGACCGCGCTCGCCTGTGAAGGGCGGCGAGCCGACGAAGAGCGAGCCGCCCTTTGGTATAGCTACGGAGGCAAAAACCGCGAGGTGCTGCAGCGCCTGCTGACGCGCTTCCAAACCGAGGCGAGCCACCCTCGCATCGACGCGACGTTCCAGGGCGACTACTTCGAAGCGCTCGCCAAGGTGCGCACGGCCATCGCCGCCGGCGCGGCGCCGGCCATGACCCACGTCGTCGGCGAGGTCGTACCCTATCTCGCCGAAGCCGGTGTGCTCGAGCCGCTCGACGGTTACGAGGGGGCCGCCGATCTGGATCTCGTCCCCGCGCTCGCGCAAAGCGGGGCGTACGAAGGCGGCGCGGACCGTCCCCTCGTGGCCGTTCCTTTCAACCGGTCCGTTCCCATCATGTATGTGAACGGCGCGATGCTCGATCACGCAGGCATCTCGATCCCGCGCGATTGGTCGGAGCTTCGCGCCGCGGCGGGCGCGCTCACGGTTCGGCGCGGGGCAAACGTCGCGGTGTGGGGATTCGACTGTCCGGTGTCATGGTGGTTCTGGGCGGCGCTCGTCGCCTCGGCGGGGGGCCGCGTCGTCGACCGGACCGGTACCGTGACGCTCGGTGGCGAGGCCGGCGTGCGCGCGCTCGACCTATGGCAGACGCTCACCCACCGCGATCGCGTCATGCCGCCGCCGCTCGGACGCGACTACAGCGCCTGGCAAGTCGGGACCCAAAATTTTCTCTCCGGACGCGCGGCAATTCTCTGGTCGAGCACCGCGTTCCTTCGTTACATCGAAGAAAACGCGAACTTCCCGGTGCGCGTCGCGCCGCTCGCGCGCGACGTGCGCCACGCCGTCCCCACGGGCGGCACGTTTTTCGTCCTCCTCCGGGGCGCCAAAGATCACGAAAAGCGCGCGGCCTGGCAATTTCTGCGCTGGATGACGGAGCGCGCGCAGACGATCGAGTGGTCGACGAGCACCGGCTACATCCCCGTCACCTCCGGCGCCATCGCCGAGCTGCGCAGGCTCGGTTACTACGAAGCACACCGAAACGACGAGATCGTGCTAGGCGAGCTCGACGCCATCGAGCCGTGGCCATGGTCGCCCACGCTGTTTCGCGTGCAGCGTGAAATCATGGATCCGCTCCTCGAGGACGCCGTCTTGGAGGGCACGGATGCCGCAACGGCGCTCGCCAAGGGACGCAAGGAGGCGCTTCGGCCGTGAAGCCCGCACGCCCCTACGAGCCTTATCTGCTGCTCGCGCCGACCCTCGCGCTGCTCACGCTGTTTTTCATCGTGCCCTTTTTCGTGGCCGCCAAAGAAAGCCTTTTCACCTGGGATCTCTTGACGCCGCGCACCTACGTCGGGCTTTCCAACTACGAGATTCTCTGGGAACGAGGAGAGCTCTGGCGGATTTTCCGCAACACGCTCACGTACAGCGCCGTCGTCGTCACCGGCGCCATCGTACTCGGCCTGGCACTGGCGCTGCTCCTCGACCGAAAAGGGCTTCTGGCGGCGTTCGTGCGCGGCGCCATCTTCAGCGCCTACGTCGTCTCGTGGGTGGCGGTGGCGCTCCTTTTCATGTGGCTGCTCGATGGCGAAGCAGGGCTCGTGACGCGGCTCGCGATGGCCATGGGTTTGCCCAAGAAGAACTGGCTCGGCGACGTGGATCTCGCGCTCTACACGCTGGCGGTGGTCTCGATTTGGAAGATCGCCGGTTATGCGATGATCGTCTTTCTCGCCGGGCTGCAGGACATCCCGCCCGTGCTCTACGAAGCCGCGGCCCTCGACGGCGCCGGTCCCATCATGCGTTTTCGAAACGTGACTTGGCCCGCGCTCGGTCCCAGCGCGGCGTTCGTCGCGACCAGCAGCTTGATCCTGTCCTTCCAGGCGTTCGACGTGGTTCGCATCATGACGCAGGGCGGTCCGGTGCACGCGACCGAGTTTTTCGTTTATGCGATCTACGAGCAGATCTTCCTCAACCTGCGCGTGGGGCGAGCGAGCGCGCTGACGCTGGTGTTCGGTGTGGTGGTCTTCTCGCTGACCGCGCTCGAGCTGCGGCTTTTCCGGCGTCGTGAGGTCGCGTGAAGCCGCGGGTCTCTCTCACGGCGATGGCGTCTTTGCTCGTGGCCGTCTTGTGGGTAGGGCCTTACGTCTGGATGGTGCTTACTTCGTTCAAAACATTGCCCGAGCTCTTGCACGCGCCGACGGCGCCGTTTCCCGAGACACTGACGGTGGCAGCGTACCGCGAAGTGTGGGCGACGGTTCCCATGGCGCGGTACCTGCTCAATACCGCGGTGATGGCCACTCTCATTGCCGTATTGCAAATAGTACTCGCGCTGCCGGCCGGTTTCGCGCTCGCCAAGCTGCAGTTCGTCGGGCGTCGGACCGCCTTCGGGCTCGTACTCATTTGCCTGCTCATTCCGACGCAAGCGACGTTCGTGCCGGTTTTTCTCATGCTGGGAAGGGCGGGGCTCATCAACACCATGGCGGCTCTCGTGCTTCCTTTCGGTGCGAGCGCCATGGGCACGTTTCTCGTACGTCAAGCGTGTCTTTCGATTCCCGACGAGCTCGTCGAAGCGGCGCGTCTCGACGGAGCCGGCGATCTACATATCGTCTATCGCCTTCTCGCGCCGGCGCTGCGGCCGACACTCGCTGCGCTCTTTTTATTGAGCTTCGTTTTTCATTGGAACGATTACTTTTGGCCGCTCGTCATGACGACCGACGATCGCATTCGTACCGTTCCCGTCGGCATTGCTCTCTTGCGAGAACAAGGGACTGGCGTGCGCTGGCACTTGGTGATGGCCGGCAATGTCATCTTGAGTGCGCCCATCCTCGCGGTCTTCACCGTGGCGCAGAGGCAACTCATTCGTGCCGTTACAACTAGAGGATTCTAATGTGAGCGTTCGATGACGCTTTCTTAAGAAACGCGATTGCTTCGACGCCTTGCGCACACCGCTGACTCCCGGCAGAGTCTTCGGGCACGGCAGGGCTTCATTGGAATGTCACCTCTTCTTCTTACTTATGACATGCACGGTCAGCGCGCTGCCTCGGTGCGCGACGGATCACGCGCTCGACCGCTTGTGCATGTCGTTCATCCTGCGCAGTACGGGATGAAGAGGTGACGGATGAAGCCTGAGAAAGGACAGCAACATGACGAGCTCGTTGACGCGTCTCCGTCAAATTGGAACGGCGGCTTTCGTATGCGCATCCATTGGTGCCATCGCCTGTAGCAGCACCGACGAGGGCAGTTCGCCCGCCGGTCGCGGCGGTTCGAAAGCAGGTGGAACCGGCGGTGGTGGAGCAGGCGGTGCGACCGGTGGAGCCGGCGGCGTCGCCACCGGGGGCGCTACCGGCACCGGTGCGACCGGCGGAACAGGAGGCGCGACGGGCGGCACGGGTGGCGCGACCGGTGGGACCGGCGGCGCGACGGGCGGCACGGGCGGCGCAACCGGTGGCGCCAGTGGCGCGGGCGGCGCTGCTGGCAAAGGCGGTGCAGCTGGCACTGGCGGCGCGACGGGCGGCGCTAGCGGTACAGGTGGCGCTACCGGCGGTGCGGCCGGTAACGGAGGCGCCGCTGGAACGGGCGGAACCGCGGGTACGGGCGGCGCGGCAGGCAAAGGCGGCGCGGCCGGAACCGGCGGAACCGCTGGCGTCGCGGACGCCGGGGGCGCGAAGGACAGCGGCGGCACGACGGGCGACGCCTCGGGCGCGCGTTTCAGCTTTTTCGTGACGAGTCAGGCTTCGCTGGTCGCGCTCTCCGGCAACGCCAAGGGATTCGGCGGCGATCTTCGCTTCGGCGAAGCCGATGGACTCACCGGCGCCGACAAAATCTGCACGCAAACCGCCGAACGGGGCATGGCCGGCAATGGCAAGACTTGGCGTGCCTTCCTCAGCGTGAGCAAGGGGCCGGGCGGCACGCAGGTGAACGCCATCGATCGCGTCGGAACCGGGCCTTGGTACGACCGGCTGGGACGGCTGGTGGCGATGACCAAAGCCGATCTCTTGCAGGCAAGACCGAAGGGGGCGGACCCCGCCATCATCAACGATTTGCCCAACGAAAACGGCGTGCCGAACCAATTTCCCGACGGCAGCGGCATGATGCACGACAACCACGCCACGCTGACGGGCAGTTCGGCTCAAGGCACCCTGTATTCGACGGGGCTCGAGGGCACCTGTCAGGATTGGACCAACTCCACCGCAACCGGCGGCAAACCCCACGTCGGCTACACGTTCCCGCGCGGAACGACGAGCAACTGGATCGACATCATGAGTGAGCCCGGGTGCCTGGCGGGAGGGACCATCACGCAAACCGGCGGAGCGGATCCCAATGACCCGTCGGTGGGATCGAGCGGCGGCTACGGCGGCTTCTATTGTCTTGCGCTGACGCCCTGACATAACGCACCGCGGCTTGACGGGCGCGCTTGATGACGAAAAGGTCCTCCGAGGCTGGACGACGAAAAAGTCAGGTTCTATCCGACTTTGAACGGACGGTGCCGACCTTGCTCACCGTTTGCGGCGAGTGGTAAGCACTTGTCTCTGTGAAGATCCGACACACCACCTCGGGGGATCAATCATGACGCACTCTGCAACGGATGCGCGCCCCTCGCTTGGGCGCGTTCTTCTCGTAGACGACGAACCGGACCAGGTCGCGCTGCTCTGCGCGATGCTGACCCCTCTCGGCATGGACGTGGCGACGGCCGAATCTGCTGAGCAGGCTCAGACCCTGTTCCATCGCCAACCTGCCGACGTGGTGGTGACCGATCTGAACCTTCCCGGGGCGAGCGGAATCGATCTGATCCGCGAGCTCCGCAAGGCAGAGAACCCGCCCGCGGTCGTCCTCATCACCGGCGAAGGCTCGGTGGGCAGCGCGGTCGAGGCACTGAAGCTCGGAGCGACGGATTATCTGCAAAAGCCGGTGGATCCGATGCGCCTCGTGACGTTACTCCAAGAGCTGCTGCGCTCGGACGATGTGCGCGAGGCCGGTGACGAAGAGGATCTGCCGTCCAAGCCCACGGTGTTCGAGGGCATGGTAGGGAGTTCCGCGCGCATGCGCGAAGTCTTCGCGCGCATTCAGCGCGTCGCCCCGACTGGCGCGCCTGTGCTCATCGTCGGCGAATCTGGAACAGGCAAAGAGCTCGTTGCGCGCGCACTTCACAATCGGAGCCGCCGCAGTCAGGGCCCCTTCGTTCCTATTCACACAGGTGCCATTCCGCGCGAGCTGGTTGCGAGCGAGCTCTTCGGGCACGAAAAAGGCGCCTTCACCGGCGCGCTCACGTCGTCGGAAGGCAAATTCGAAGCGGCGTCTGGTGGAACGATCTTCCTCGACGAGGTCGGCACCATGGACCTCTCCACGCAAATCAGCTTGCTGCGCGTTCTCGAGACGTACCGGTTCACCCGCGTCGGAGCGAGCAAGGAACGCGAAGCCGACGTCCGGGTCCTCGCCGCGACGAACCGCGATCTGCTCGATTTGGTGGAGGCCAACCAGTTCCGCGAAGATCTCTATTATCGGCTCAACGTCTTCACCATTCCGCTCCCGCCGCTGCGCGAACGCATCGAGGACATCGTTCCCATCGCCGAACGCTTCCTGCGGTTTTTCGCAAAGCGCTACGGTACTTCGGCGCGTTGTCTCTCCGATCGGGCGCTCGAACGCCTTCTTGCCTACGGCTGGCCAGGCAACGTGCGCGAGCTGCGCAACGTCATGGAACAGACGGCGGTCTTCGCGCAACGCGAGGTCGTCGGCGCCGACGAGGTCCAGTTCATTTCGACGCGCATTCCCAACGCGCGATCGAACCGCGCGGAAGCGCGCGCTGCGAGCGACCCCGCACCAACGCTACCCACTTCATCGCGCGCCCCCGCGCCTCCCATGCGCGAAGAAATGCCCGCGGCGGCACCTTTGGCAGCTGAGGCCGAGACGGAGGCCGAGCTGGATGCGGTTGACATGGCGGCCGACGCCATCGAGCCGCTCGAAGCGAGCGACGCGCCCGCCAGCCCGCCGATTTCCTCCGCGCCGGAAGGTGAGGCTGGGGCGGCAGGCCTGCAACGCAAAGGGGCAACGGCCCCTGACGACCATCCGCTCGTCCTGCGGATACCCGTCGGTACGACGCTGGCAGAAGCCGAACGCCTCCTCATCATCAAAACGCTGGAGGTCGCCGAGGGTAATAAGCAGCGTGCGGCTCGGATTCTCGGCATCAGCCGTCGTGGGCTCTACACGAAGCTCGCGTCCTACGGCGAGCACGTTCCTGCCGACGAGACCGCCGCGCCGCGCACTGCCGATCCGCCCGGCCCGACCGCCTAAGCCACCGGAACGCGCGCATTTCAAAGCCTGACGGCGCCGGGCCTTCGCGGGGCCGCCGTGTCATCCGCGCGTGCTCGCGAGATGCTCGATCGTGACTCCGGTGTGACCTCAAAGCCCCCGGCGAACCCACCCGAGCGCCACGCTGGCAGCCCGCGCGCGGGCCGCGAGTTCACGCTTTCGAGCAAAGGCCGCTATGGTATGGTCCGCAAGATGACGCCGGCAAAAGAGGAAAAGGTAGCCGTAGCCGACAACGCGCAGCTGAAGGTGAACGGAACCCCACTCGAGCTGCCCGTCATTGTCGGGACCGAGGGTGAGAAGGGCATCGACATCGCGCAGCTTCGTAGCAAGACGGGTTACGTGACGCTCGACCCGGCGTTCATGAACACCGCTTCAACGACGAGCGGGATCACCTACCTCGATGGGGAGAAAGGGATCCTGCGCTACCGCGGTATTCCCATCGAGCAGCTGGGCGAACATTCTACTTTCGTCGAAACGGCTTATCTCCTCATCTACGGGCATTTGCCGGTCAAAGAGGAGCTGACCCGTTTCTCCAATCTCCTCACGCGCCACTCGCTGCTGCACGAGGATATGAAGCGCTTCTTCGACGGGTATCCGAGCACGGCGCACCCCATGGCCATCCTGTCGGCCATGGTCTGCTCCCTCTCGAGCTTCTACCCCGAAGCGCTCGACGTGCGGAACACCGAGCAGCTCGACATCACCATCGCGCGCATGCTCTCCAAGGTTCGCACCATCGCCGCCTTCTCCTACAAAAAGTCGATCGGCCAGCCCTTCGTCTATCCCCAGAATTCGCTGTCTTACTGCGCCAATTTCCTCAACATGATGTTCTCGGTGCCC